>JAICNY010000153.1 GCA_025930955.1 Thermoleophilia bacterium | reverse complement strand
GGTTCCTCCGCCTCTGAGGCGCGCCGATCCACGTGGCGGAAGCCGCCATGCCGAGGACGACGAGCAGCACCGACCGCCGCACGCCGCTTGCCCGCCGGGCGGGTCTCGCGACCCTGCTCGCCGGGCTTGCGCTCCTCGTGGCACCCGGCGCGCTCGCGTCGACGGAGGGCACGGAGCCGCTCGAGTCCACGATCTTTCGCCCCGTCGCCGACACGTACGTCGACGCGGCGCGGCCGCGCGCGGCGCACGGCACGCGGAAGCGGCTCCGTGCGTCCGCCATGCGCAAGCGCACGTACCTCCGCTTCCGCGTCCGCGGGTTCGCGGAGGTCGAGGACGCGATGCTCTACGTGCGCGTCGCCCGCGGGCGCTCGGTCACGTTCAGCGTCCGCCGCGCGCGTGAGCGCCGCTGGTCGGAGCTCCGCATGACGTTCCGCTCCGCCCCGCGCGCCGAGCGGGGGTCGCCGCGCGCCGTCGGCGTCGCCCGCCCGGGCTGGGCGGCCGTGGACGTCTCGGCCATCGTGCGCGCGAACGGGCCGGTGACGCTCGTGCTCGGGCCGCGCGTCCTGCACAGCCCGCTCGCGTTCAAGAGCCGCGAGTCGTCCGCGCCCGCACAGCTTCTCGTGCGCGGGAAGAAGGGGAAGGGCCCGCAGGCACCGACCGAGCCCGCCCCGACCGAGCCCGCCCCGACCGAGCCGCCGCCGTCCGGAAACCCGTATACCGAGCGCGTCGGCTTCTCCGGCTCGAACGTCTGGTACGACCAGACGAAGCAGCTCAACTACATGACGAAGCTCCGCTCGGCCGGCGTCACGTGGTTGCGCGAGGACTTCCACTGGGGCGCGTTCGAGCCCTCGCCCGGCACCTGGAACTGGACGTACGGCGACCGCCTGATGCGGAACGCCTCGGTGACCGGCCTGAACATCCTCGGGATCTTCGCCTACTCCTCGAGCTGGGGCGCGGACGGCGCCACGATCTATCACCCGCCGAAGGATCCGAGCGCGTACGCGAACTTCACCCGCCGCGTAGTCGAGCGCTACGGCCCGAACGGCACCTTCTGGCAGCAGAACCCGACCCTTGCGCCGCGCCCGCTCACGGCGGTCGAGATCTGGAACGAGCCGTGGCTCTCCTTCTTCTGGCGGCCGAACCCCGAGCCCGCCCGCTACGCGCAGCTCGTCCGAGCCGCGTCGGCCGCGATCAAGGCCGCGCAGCCGACAGTGAAGGTGCTCGCGTCCGCGGACATCTTCCAGATGCGCAGCGACACGACGCAGTCGCGCGACTGGTTCCGGCTCGTGCTCGAGGCCGACCCGACGCTCTTCCGCGACGCGGTCGACGTCCTCTCGGTGCACACGTACTCGCAGGCCCGCAGCCCGCTCGACACGGTGACGGCGCCGCGCTGGCGCTTCGACCGGTTCCGCCTGACGCGCGACCTGGCGGCCGCCTACGGCGCGAACAAGCCGATCTGGATCACCGAGTTCGGGTGGACGACCGAGCCCGGGAACGCGGACGCGGTCAACGAGGCGACGCAGGCGACGTACACGCAGCAGGCGCTCGACTTCGCGCTCCGGCAGTGGGGCTCGGTGGTCGAGAAGGCGTTCGTCTTCTACTGGGGCGAGTCGAGCGACTCGTACACGGCGGGGTACAGCCCGCTCAGGCCCGACGGAAGCGCGAAGCCGCTCTGGAACACCGTCCAGGCCCTACTCGCCGCGCCGTAGCCACGGCAGCAGGTGCCGGAAGGCGACGTCGCGCGCCGTGCCCGGCAGGAGGAGGACGGTGCCGAGGTACACGACGGCCGAGGCCGCCATCGCAACGAGCGCGGGCCCGGGCACGAGGAGCCCGACCGCGGCCATGAGCCCGCCCGCAGCCGCGACGACCGGCACGTAGCCGAGGCGCGGCGCGAGCCCGCGCCGCCGCGCGGCGACGGCGAGCGGCACGAGCACGAGCATCTCCGTGACGACCGACACGACCGCCGCGGCCCGGAAGCCGTAGACCGGGATGAAGACCAGGTTCAGGACGACGTTCGCGACGAGCACCGTCCCCGTCGTGGCGAGGAGGAGCCTGTCGCGCCCGTGCGCCATGAGGATCCGGAAGAGGAGGCCGTTCACGAACGAGAAGAGCACGAACGGCGCGAGCAGGCGCAGCGCGTCTGCGCCCTCGCGGAACTCCTCCCCGGCCGAGGCGACGACGACCGGCTCGGCGAAGACGACCATCCCGACCGCGAGCGGGGCGGCGGCCGCGAGCATGACGTCGAACGCCCGCTGGACGAGGACGGTGGCGCGCGGATCGCCGGTCGCCACGAAGCGCGCGAGCGGCGGGAAGACCGAGATCGGGATCGCGACGACGAGGAGCTCCGAGATCTCGATGAACTTGTACGCGGCGCCGTAGAGCCCGACCTCGTACGCGTCGCGCAGTAGCGCGAGGAGGACGGCGTCGATGCGGAAGTACGCCTGGGAGAGCGCGATCGCCAGCCCGAGGGCGAGCGAGCCGGTCACGAGCCGCCGCCAGTAGGCCGTGTCGACGAGCGGCCGCAGCGGCAGGAGCCTCCCGACGATCCCCACGTGGAGCACCAGCACGAGCACGGCGCCCGCAACCTGCGCCGCGACGACGCTCTTGAACCCGAGCCCGGCCGCGAGCACGCCGAGCGTGAGCCCGAGCGTCAAGAGCCGTCCCGCGAGGGTCGCCGCGACCGAGAGGTGCATCTTGAGCTGCGCCTGGAGGACGGGCATGAGGCTCTGCGTCAGGAGCGTGCAGAGCGAGCCCGCCGCCGAGATCGCGATCGCGACCTTCGTCAGGTACGGCAGCGGCGTGACGAGCGCGATCGCGAGCGCGGCGGTCAGGGCGACGAGCGCGATCAGGGCGCGGAGCGGCAGCGAGGCGCGCAGGGCGTGCTCCGTCTCCTCCGGCCGCGCCGAGATCTGGCGCAGGAGCGCGGCCGAGAGCCCCGCCTCCGCGAGCACGGTGGGGATGAAGAGGAACGCCGTCGCCGCCGTCAGGTGGCCGTAGGCGGCCGGCCCGAGCCCGCGCGTGACGGCGACGAAGGTGAGGAAGCCGACGACGGCGGCGAGGAAGCTCCCTCCGGCCTGGGCGAGCGAGTTCGCCGCGAGGCGGAGGACGAGGCCCCGCGCGGGGGCGTCGTCGAAGGAGCTCACGCGCGCGGGCCGGCTACGAGGGGCTGCGCACCACGGCGGCGAGCGTGCGGACGAGGATCTGGACGTCGAGCCAGAGCGACCAGTTCTCGATGTAGTGGTTGTCCCATTCGACGCGGTCGGCGAGCGAGGTCTTGCCGCGCAGCCCGTTGACCTGCGCCCAGCCGGTGATCCCGGACTTCACGCGGTGGCGCTCAGCGTAACGGTAGATCCTGCCCTCGAACCGCCTCGCGTAGTGCGCGCGCTCGGGGCGCGGGCCGACGAGCGACATGTCGCCGCGCAGGACGTTCCAGAGCTGCGGAAGCTCGTCGACCGACGCGCGGCGCAGGTAGCGGCCGAGGCCCGTCTGCCGGTCCTCGGCCGGCTCGGCAGCCTGCGCGGCCTCGCCGCCGAGCTCGCGCGCCGCCCACTCCGCGTCGGCCTCGCCGTTCTCCTCGGGCGCGCCGCGCATCGTGCGGAACTTCAGCATCCCGAACTCGCGCCCGTCGAGCCCGATCCGGGCCTGGCGGAAGAAGATCGGCCGCCTGGCGGTCGCCCAGACCGCGAGCGCGGTCACGGCGAGGACGGGCGAGACGAGAAGCAGCAGGCCGGCGGCGGCGACGCGGTCGAACGCGTACTTCGCCGCGAACTGCCAGCCGCGGGGGTCCGCCTGATGCGGGGTGATGAGCGGGAGCCCGCCGATGTGCTCGACGGTCAGCCGCTCGGGCAGGCGCTCGAAGAGGCGCGGGACGAGCGAGACCTCGACGCCGAGCTCGTCGCACCGTCGCGCGATTCGGAGCAGCACCTCGTGTGGCGCCGTGGAGAAGGTGACGATCACGTTCTCGACCCCGTGCTCGGCGACGATCCGGTCGAGGTCCCAGCTCGCGCCGAGCACCGGGACGCTCTCGAGGCCCTCGCGCGGCTCCTTGTCCAGGAAGCCGACCGGGCGAAGCCCGAGCTCGGGCCGCTCGAGCAGCCGCTGCGCCAGCAGCCGCCCGACGCGACCCGCGCCCAGGATCAAGGTCGGGCGCGCCGTCTCCCCTCGCCGGCGCGCCCGTGCGTCCGCCCAGGCGAGCACTCCGCGCCCGGCGAGGACACACGCGGTCGCGAAGAGCCAGGGGCGGACGGCCTGCGTCGACGGGACGACCTCGTTGCTCATCACGACCCGCGCGGTGGTGACGAACATCGCGGCGATCGCCGTCGCGCCGACAACCCGTCGTACCTCGTCGAAGAAGCTCGGCCGGAGGCCCGAGACGTACGCGCCCCGCACGTAGAGCAGCACGAGCGCGGCAAGCGGGAGGGCGACGAGCCAGATCGAGTCGGTGGCCGAGAACCCGGCGCCGCGCCAGCTCGACTCGGCGACGGCGACGCCCAGGGCGAGCATCGTCGCGTCGAGCGCGAAGCGCACGAGCGCCCACTCGGTCCGCACGCGGACGCGCCGCGAGCGCCCCGCGAGCGCGTCGGCGACGGACTGAGCCGTCGCGCCTCCGCCGACCGTGTAGTCCGACGTTGGCTCGTCGGCCGACGTCGACCCCGTTACATTCCTCACCGCAGTTCCTCCTCCGCAGCCTTCCCCCGGAGCAAACGCCGCCGCGCTCCGGGCGAAGGGGTTCGTCCGCTACAACGTACCGGCCCGTTCCCGAGTTACGGTCGCGTGACACATCCTGGTTTTCCGCCGTGCGGCCCTGCACAGAAAGCTGGGGGTGTCGCAAAGGCGAAACGGAGCCGATACAGGACGCATGCGGACCTCGGTGACGGCGAACCCGTTCGGTACCATGGGTCTTCCCGTACGACCGAAAGGACGTTGAGCGCTTGTTCGAACGCTTCACTGAACGCGCAAGACAGGTCGTCGTTCTCGCCCAGGACGAGGCGCGCGCCCTGAAGCACAACTACATCGGAACCGAGCACATCCTGCTCGGGCTCCTCCGCGAGGAGGAAGGCCTGGCCGCGCGCGTGCTCGAGAGCCTGGACATCACGGTCGAGGAGGTCCGCGCGCAGGTCGCCCGGATCGTCGGCCAGGGCGACGAGGTGACCACGGGCCAGATCCCGTTCACGCCGCGCGCGAAGAAGGTGCTCGAGCTGGCGCTCCGCGAGGCCCTGTCCCTCGGCCACAACTACATCGGCACCGAGCACATCCTGCTCGGGCTCGTCCGCGAGAACGAGGGGGTCGCCGCGCGCATCCTCCTCGACTTCGACGCGGACGCCGAGAAGATTCGTAACGAGATCATCAGGATGCTCTCCGGCCCGGGCCGCCGCTCGTCGGGCGGCGCCTCGTCGTCGGAGAAGTCGAAGAGCTCGAAGCTCCTCGACCAGTTCGGCCGCAACCTGACGAAGCTCGCGGCCGAGGGGAAGCTCGACCCCGTCGTCGGGCGCCAGAACGAGATCGAGCGCGTCATGCAGATCCTCTCGAGGCGCACGAAGAACAACCCGGTGCTGATCGGCGAGCCCGGCGTCGGCAAGACGGCCGTCGTCGAGGGCCTCGCCTCGCGCATCGCGACGGGCCAGGTGCCGGAGCTCCTGAAGAACAAGCAGATCTACACGCTCGACCTGGCCGCCCTCGTCGCCGGCTCGAAGTACCGCGGCGAGTTCGAGGAGCGGCTGAAGAAGGTCATGAAGGAGATCACGCAGCGGGGCGACATCGTCCTCTTCATCGACGAGCTCCACAACCTCGTCGGCGCGGGCGCGGCCGAGGGCGCGATCGACGCGGCCTCGATCCTCAAGCCGGCGCTCGCCCGCGGGGAGCTCCAGACGATCGGCGCGACGACGCTCGACGAGTACCGCAAGTACCTCGAGCGCGATGCGGCCCTCGAGCGGCGCTTCCAGCAGATCAAGGTGGACGAGCCGTCCGTGGACGATTCCGTGCAGATCCTCCGCGGCCTCCGCGACCGCTACGAGGCGCATCACCGCTGCACGATCACGGACGACGCGCTCCATGCCGCCGCCGTGCTCGCCGACCGCTACATCCAGGACCGCCACCTGCCGGACAAGGCGATCGACCTGATCGACGAGGCGGCGTCGCGGATGCGGATCAAGACGATGACCGCTCCGCCGCGCTACCGCGAGCTCGAGGAGGAGATCGAGAAGGTCCGGGAAGAGAAGGAGAAGGCGATCGAGGACCAGGAGTTCGAGAAGGCCGCGAACCTGCGCGACAAGGAGCGCAAGCTCACGCAGAAGCGCCGCGAGCTCGAGGAGAAGTGGCGCTCGTCCGAGGAGGTCGAGCAGCCCGAGATCGGCGAGGAGGAGATCGCGGACATCGTCTCCATGTGGACGGGCATCCCCGTCTTCAAGCTGACCGAGGCCGAGTCGCAGAAGCTCATCCGGATGGAGGAGGAGCTGCACAAGCGCGTCGTCGGCCAGGAGGAGGCGATCGTCGCCGTCTCGAAGTCGATCCGCCGCGCCCGCGCGGGGATCAAGGACCCGAAGCGGCCGACCGGCTCGTTCATCTTCCTCGGCCCGTCGGGCGTGGGTAAGACCGAGCTGGCGCGCACGCTCGCCGAGTTCCT
>JAICNY010000168.1 GCA_025930955.1 Thermoleophilia bacterium | reverse complement strand
GTACCCGTCTGCGTACTGCAGGCCGGCGTACTTGCCCGTGTAGAGCAGGCGTCCGCCCTCGTTCAGGTACGCGCGAACCGCGAGCATCTCGTCGTTCGCGAGCCGCGACGCCGTGCCGGGAACCATCCCTGCATCACGGGTGATCACGTCGTCGCCCGTGTACCAGACGACCGCGTCGTAGTGGCCGAGCACGCCGAGCGGGCTCGGAGCCGTGCGGCCGTTCGCGTCGACGTCGTACACGTCGAATCCGATCCCGTTCGCCGCGAGCGCGTCGCCGTAGTACGAGAGGTACAGCGGCCCACGCCGGTAGACCGGGGAGATCCCGGTGTAGTCCTCCGCCGCGAGAACGAGCACGCGGTTCGAGGACTCGACGGCCGCCCGGTACTCGAACGACTCGCTGCGGATCGCCGGGCTGGAGGCGGCCTCGAACCACACGGTCACCGTGTCGCCGGGGCTCGTGCCCGTGACCGCGCCCTCGACGACGCGGTAGTAGAAGTCGCCCTTGTCGCCGTAGCGCTCGCCGCCCTCCCACTCGGACGTGGAGGCGCTCTGCACCGGGCCGCCGTTCACGCGGTACTTGAGCGCGACGGCGCCGATCGACCGCTTCGCGAGCACGCGGACCGGCTGCGGGTCGCCGTACGAGACGCTGAACCGGAAGTCGCTCATGGGCCCGCCGGACTTCTCCGGGTCGATGCTCGACGTCTCGAGATAGAACGGCTCCACCGTGTTCCCGAGATGCGTCTGCGGGTTCGACGGGTCCGGCGCCGAGCGGGCGAGCGACAGCGCGAACGGCAGGTTCTTCTCGAACTGCGCCTGCACGAGCGCCTCGTCGTCCGGGAAGACGAACCCGCACCCGACGCAGCCCTCCTCGAGCTCGGGCGTCCAGCTCAAGGCGCCCGTCTTCGAGTACGAGTAGTCGTCGGTCGTCCCGTTCGTCATGTACAGGTCGGCCGCCACACCGGGGTCGAAGCCCGGGACGGCCGGCCGGGCATCCGTGCCCGTGTACGCGATGTAGAGCGGGTCGTCGGCCGCCGGCGTCATGACCTGCCAGCCGAACGGATAGAGCAGAAGCGGCCCGTACGAGTGGTACGTGACGAGGAACCTGAAGCGGAGCCTGTCGATGAGCGCCTGGTGCGCCTTCGTCTCCGGCTCGGACGCGGCGGACGGGCCGCGGTACGTGTCCGACGAGAGCTCGGACGAGGAGCCCTCGTTGTCGTAGTTCCAGCCCTCGTCGTAGTTCCGGTTCAGGTCGACGCCGTCCCCGATCGTGATCTGGCCGTCCGCGTTGTTGTCGCGGAGGTTCTTCCGCCAGAGCCGCTCGTGGTCGAACGTGAACTGGTAGCCGTCCGGGTTCGCGACCGGCATGAACCAGAGCTCGCGCGTGTTCACGAGGTTCGTGATCTCCGGGTCCCGGTTGTAGCGCGAGACGAAGTGGTTGAGCAGGCGCCGCGTCACCTCGGTGGCGATCCACTCGCGCGCGTGGACGGTGCCCATGTAGAGGACGTCCGGGCGCGAGCCGTCCGCGACCGTCCGCGCGTTCTTCGTCACCTTGAGCGCGATGATCTCGCGCCCCTGCACCGTCTGGCCGAGCACGACGAGCTTCACGATCGACGGGTTCCGTTGCGCGATCCTGTAGAGCTCGTCGCGAATCCCGCCCTGCTCGTCGTACGAGCGGTAGACCTGAAAGCCGGCCGCCGCCTGCGCGGCCGCCTGCTGGCGGACGGTCAGGCCGCGGGCGTTCCGCATCGGCGTCACGTCGATGCCCTGCGCCTGGAGGCGGTCGCGCTCCCGCGCGGTCAGGACGAGATCGACGCGGACGCCGCCCGCGACCGTCTCGACCCTGTGCGCGAGGTCGTAGCCCTCGCGGGCAAGCTTCGCGGCCGTCTTTGCGTCGACGGTCGCCTGGTACATGTCGAGCGGCTGCGCGCTGCTTCCGGCGCTCGCCGTCGCGGTCGCCGCCAGCGCGACGACAACGGCCAGAGCCAGGAGCAGCACCGCACGCGCCGGGCGTGCTTCGGTGTGCATGCTCTTCCCCTTCTTTCCTGATTGACCCCGATCCGACGTCCGCTTGTCCGGACTGCGAGGACCGTAACACCGATCCGCCCCGGAAGCAGGGAGAAACGAGGGGAGCTGCGGAGCGTTCCGCTAGCGGTAGAGCCGGGAGCCCTTGTAGAGCATCTGGTCCTTCGCCGTGTTCGAGGCCTTGTCCGTGCCGTTCACGGACGAGCCGGACATGGCGAAGAGCAGCGTCGCGTGCGCGATCGCGTCCGACATCTGGTCGAGCGCGGTCGAGCTCAGGTTCGTGATGTCGGCGCAGAGCTGGTGGTAGCACGGGTCGTACGCGTACGCCCGCGGTCCCGCCGTACCCGAGCGCCTGCTGCGCCGTCTTGAATCCCTCGGCCCCGGTGAAGAGACCGCCCGCCGGGATGCCGGCGTCGATGAACGCGTCGTAGTCCGAGCTTTGCCTTGCGTACCGGCGTCCGAGTGGACGCGCGAGCCTGTGACGAGCGTGAACGTCCTAGAAGAGCGCGCCGGCGTCCGTTGCCGTCGCGCCCGCCCGCCCGCGGCCGAGCTCCGTGAGCACGCGCCCGCGCGCGGTCCGCTGGAGCAGGCCGAGCTGGAGGAGGTACGGCTCGTAGACGTCCTCGATCGTCTCCGGCTCCTCGCCGAGCGCGACGGCGAGCGTCGAGAGCCCGACCGGCCCGCCGCCGAACTTGTGCGCGATCGCGGAAAGCAGGGCACGGTCGGTCCGCTCGAGCCCCTCGGCATCGACCTCGAGCAGCTCGAGCGCCTCCCGCGCGACGGCGAGCGTGACCGCGCCGTCGTGGCGCACCTCCGCCACGTCGCGCACGCGACGGAGGATCCGGTTCGCGACCCGCGGCGTGCCGCGCGCGCGCCGGGCGATCTCGACCGCCGCCTCGTCGTCCGCCTCCACGCCGAGGATCCGCGCCGAGCGACGAACGATCCGGGCGAGCTCCTCGCCCGTGTAGAGGTCGAGCCGGTACGTGATCCCGAAGCGGTCGCGGAGCGGCGTCGTCAGGAGCCCGGTCCGCGTCGTCGCGCCGACGAGCGTGAACGGCGGCAGGTCGAGCGTGAGCGTCCGCGCGGCCGGGCCCTGCCCGACGACGATGTCGAGCCTGAAGTCCTCGAGCGCGCCGTAGAGGATCTCCTCGACCGAGCGGTTCAGCCGGTGGATCTCGTCCACGAAGAGGACGTCGCGCGGCTCGAGGGAGGTCAGGATGGCGGCGATGTCGCCCTTGCGCTCGAGCGCGGGTCCCGCGACCGTGCGGATCCCGGCACCGAGCTCCTCCCGGATCACGTAGGCGAGCGTCGTCTTCCCGAGCCCCGGCGGGCCGGCAAGGAGGACGTGGTCGAGCGCCTCCTCCCGCCCCTTCGCCGCCTCGAGGGCAATCGAGAGCTGCTCCTTGACCCGCTCCTGACCGACGAAGTCCTCGAGCCGGCGCGGGCGCAGCGAGCGCTCGAGATCGTCGTCCTCCGGCGCGAGGACGGCCGCGGTGACGCGCTCCGGCGCGCTCATGCCGCTCGCAGGGCCAGCCGCACGCGCTCCGCGGCGGGCAGGTCGGGGTCGATCTCCGCGAGGCGCTTCTCCGCCTCGGCGACGCTGTAGCCGAGCTCGACGAGCGCCTCGCGCGCGACGAGGTGCGCGTCCTCGCCCGGGGCCGCGGCGTCCGCGCCGCCGCCCGGCACGGCGACGAGCGGCGCGATCTTCTCCTTCAGCTCGAGGACGACGCGCTGCGCGGTCTTGCGCCCGATCCCCGGGATCGTCTCGAAGAGCGCCGCGTCCTCACGTACGATCGCGCGGCGGAGCTCGCTCGGCGAGTAGCCCGACACGATCGCGAGCGCGACCTTCGGGCCCACGCCGTTCACGGCGAGGAGGAGCTCGAAGAGCTCGCGCTCGGCCGCGTCGGCGAAGCCGTACAGCTGGAGCGCGTCCTCGCGCACGTGGAGGTACGTCTCCAGCGCGACCTCGCTCGCCGCGTCCGCCTTCTGGATCGCGCGCGGTGTGGCGCTCAGGCGGTAGCCGACCCCGCCGACGTCGAGGACGAGCCAGTCGCCGCCCGCGCCGGCCGGCGCGCCCCGCAGCCGCGCGATCACCGCCCGGCTCCCGACGCGACGAGGAGCGGCGAGGCGAGCGCGTGGCAGATCGCGACGGCGAGCGCGTCGGAGGCGTGGTGGGGAGCGGGCGGCTCGGCGAGCCCCAGGATCGCGGCGACCATCCGCCCGACCTGGCCCTTGTCGGCACGCCCGTAGCCGCAGACGGACTGCTTCACGGTCGCTGGCGGGTACTCCGCGCACGCCACGTCGGCCGCCGCGCACGCGACGAGCACGGCGCCGCGCGCCTGCCCGACGAAGAGCGCGGTGCGGGCGTCGGCGCCGACGAAGGACTCCTCGAGCGCGGCCGCTTCCGGGGCGTGCTCGGCGATGAGCTCCGCCACCCCGTCGTGGATCCGCTTCAAGCGACGCGCGGGCACCTCGCGCGCCGACGTCTTCCACAGGCCGTGCGCGACTGCCGTGATGCGCCCTCCGTCTGTCTGGACGATGCCGTATCCGCATGCCGCCGTGCCCGGGTCGATGCCGAGAACCTTCACGACGCGAGGTTAGGGACGAGCCCGGACGTTCCTCCCCGGACAAACACGGTGAAGTCGGTGCGCGGCATCCGCGTCGTCACCGTGAAGGTCTCGGGCACGCGCCGCCCGGCGGCACGTGCGCAGGTCCAGCGCCCGCGGGCGGACGCTCGACTCCGCGCAGGCGACGTTCGAGCCCGGAGCTCGGGCGCTCGAGGTGCGCATCGCGAAGCGGGTCGAGGCGGGTGCCGCGAGCGTCCGGACGACCCTCCGCGACACCGCCGCCGGCACCTCGAGGGTCGCGACGCGGTCGATGCGGGTCCCGCGCGGATAAACCGCAATACTGCACTTGTTTCGCACCGGCGGGCCTGGTATCGTCGGCGCGCCCATGCGGACCAGGATCGCGTCTCTGGCCCTGCTCTGCCTCCTGCTCGCCGCGCCCCCCGCGTCGGCGCAGACCGTCCTGAACGCCGAGGTTTCGGGTGCGCTCACGATCTGGTTGCGCCAGGGCGGCGTCGACGTCACGCACCTGGCCCCCGGGTCGTACACCGTGAACGTGAACGACATCTCGGACCAGCACAACTTCCGCCTCAGGGGCCCGAACGGCCTCGAAATGCGCACCGACATCTGGACCGTCGACCCGCAGGTCTGGACCGGCCTCGAGTTCGTCGACGGCCTCTACCACTTCAACTGCGAGCACCACGCCCAGATGTTCGGCGACTTCACGGTCGGGAACGTCATCTGGCTCGAAGGCACGGGTCTCGGGACCGGGAAGGTCACGAGCGCGCCCGGCGGCGTGAGCTGGCCGCAGAACCGCGGCGCCGCCTTCCCGGCCGGGAGCCAGGTGACGCTGACCGCGACGCCTGACGCCGGCTCGAAGTTCGTCGGCTGGTCGGGCGGCGGCTGCAGCGGGACCGGCGACTGCACG
>JAICNY010000112.1 GCA_025930955.1 Thermoleophilia bacterium | reverse complement strand
TGCCTCGACCTCGATCGTGTTCGCCGCGAGGTCGAGCGGCGGGGCGGCACGGACGGCATCGATCCCCTCGGAGCGGAGGAAGCCGACCGCGAGCTCCTCGTCGTGGCCGGGCGTGCGCATCGTGACGGCGACCGGCGTTCCGTTCACGCGGATCTCGAGCGGCTCCTCCACCGCAACCTCGTCCGCCTCGGCGCTCCCGGGCGGCAGGCGGAGCACCTCGACCTTCCCGGCGGCGTGCGCGGGCGGCATCGTCATGCCCGAAGCGTAGTCCCGCGCTCATCGAATAGACGCGCGGGTAACGGGGCCACCCCCTCCCCGCCCACCCGTGACGCTATCGAAGAATTCCGCACGAAACCGTGACGGCCTGCGCCGATTTCGTGCCGGATCCGTGCCGATGTCCGCGACGACGAGCGGCCCCGCGAGGGCGGGTGCGCCCGGCTACGCGCAGAGCTCGGCCGCAACCGCGAGGTACGCCTCGGCGCAGCGGGCGGCCGAGTCGAGGTCGACCCACTCGACGTGCGCGTGCGCGCCCTCGCCGAGCGGGCCGAAGACGACCGTCGGAATGCCGGCGCCCGAGAAGATCGCCGCGTCCGTCCAGAAGGGGACGCCGACCACCTCCGGCTCCCGGCCGAGCGCGCCGGCAGCCGCCCGCCGCACCGCCGCGACGATCGCGGCGCTCGCGTCCACCTCGAACGGCTCGCGGACGAACGTGGCCCGGGCCTCGGCCCGGAGCTCAGGGTCGGCCGTCGCCGCGCGCGCGACGACGTCGCGCAGCTCCGCCTCGACCGACTCGCGCGACTCCCCCGGAACGGTCCTCCGCTCCGCACGGACGACGCACCTGGCCGGATACGTGGAGAGCTCGGTCCCGCCCTCGATCAGCGAGGCGTGGAGCGAGCCGCTCCCGAGCAGCGGGTGCGTCGGCGACGCGCGGAGCCTCCGGTCGAGCTCCTCGATGCCGGTGAGGATCCGGCCCGTCTTCGCGATCGCGTCCACGCCGAGGTCCGGCCGCGAGCCGTGGGCGGCGACGCCGGCCGTCTCGACCTCGAGCCAGACGAAGCCGCGGTGCGCGATCGCGACCCGCTCGCCGGTCGGCTCCGCGACGATCGCCGCGTCGGCGCGCACCGCCCGCGCGACCGCGGTCGACCCGACGCTCGCGACCTCCTCGTCCGCAACGGCCGCGACGACGACGTCGCCGCGCAGCCCGAGCCGGGCCGCCCGCGCGGCGGTCAACAGAATCGCCGCGAGGCTCGTCTTCATGTCGTACGCGCCGCGCCCGTAGAGGCGGCCGTTTTCGACGCGCGGCTCGAGCGGCGCGTCCATGCCGGCCGTCCCGACCGTGTCCATGTGCGCGTTCAGGAGGAGCGTCGCGCCGCCGCCCGACCCGCGCGCCACGGCGACGGCGTTCCAGCGACCGGCCGCGACCTCGTCGAGCGTCGCCTCGAGCCCGGCGCGCTCCGCCCAGCCGGCGACGAAGCGGGCGATCGCCTCCTCGCCCGACCCGCCGGGAACGAGGTCGGGGTTGGTCGACTCGATCGCGACCAGGTCGGCCGCGAGCTGCTCCAGCTCCTCGCGCACGGGAGAGAAGCCTAGAATCGATGCATCGACGTCCTCAAGCTCACAGCACTCCTCGAGGAGCTGCCGACCGAGAGGACGCGCCTCCTCGACAACCTCGGCCGCGTCCGTCGCGAGGTCGGCCCGATCACTCCCGAGCTCTCGGACGCGGTCGCCGACCGCATGAACATCCGCCGCGGCGAGGTGCACGAGGTCGTCTCCTTCTACTCGTTCCTCCGCGAGCCGACCGACGCAGTCCGCGTCTGCATCGGCCCGGTCTGCGACTGCCTGGGCGCGCGCGACCTGCTGGCACGCGAGCAGGAGCAGGCCCAAGACGGCGCGCGCGTGCTCGGCGTCGAGTGCCTCGGCCACTGCGACCTGGCCCCGGTGCTCATGCGCGGCGACGCGGTCGAGCCGGAGCTCGCCCACTCGACGAACGGCGGCCCGTCGGTCGACCTCGCGCAGGCGGACGAGACGCTCGCCGACTACGAGGCTCGCGGCGGTCTCGCGGCGCTGCGGAGCCTCCCGCAGCCCGGGAGGATCGTCGAGGAGCTCAAGGCGTCCGGCCTCGCGGGGTACGGCGGCGCCGGCTTCCCGACCGGGGTCAAGTGGGAGGCCGTCGCCGGCGAGCGGGGGCCGCGCTACGTGATCGTGAACGCCGACGAGGGCGAGCCGGGCACGATCAAGGACCGCTACCTGATGGAGCGCAGGCCGCACCTCGTGCTCGAGGGGATGCTCGTCGCCATGCGCTTCGCCGAGTCGACCGAGGGATTCATCTACCTGCGCGAGGAGTACGCGCTCTCGCGCGCGCGCCTCAACGCGGCGCTCGAGGAGCTCGGCGCGGCCGGCCTGCTCGACGGGCTCCAGATCCGGCTCGTCGTCGGCGCGGGCGCGTACATCTGCGGCGAGGAGACCGCGATGCTCGAGTCGATGGAGGGCCGGCGCGGGATGCCGCGCCTCAAGCCGCCGTTCCCGAGCCAGGTCGGGTACCTCGGGCGGCCGACGCTGATCAACAACGTCGAGACGCTTGCGCACGTGCCGGCCGTCCTCCGCATGGGCGGCGAGGCGTGGGCGGCACTCGGGGTGCGCGGCGCGAAGGGCGTCCGGCTCTTCTCCGTCTCGGGCGCGGTCGCCCGGCCGGGCTGCTACGAGGCGCCGAACGGCTCGACGATCCGGGAACTCGTCGAGGGGCCCGCAGGCGGGGCGATCGAGGAGATCGGCGCGATCGTGCCGGGCGGCGCGGCGAGCGGGATCCTCCCGCCGGCCGCGCTCGACGTCCCGCTCGCCCGAGACGACCTGCGTGAGTGGGGCGCCGGCGTCGGCTCTGCCGGCCTCCAGGTCTTCCCGGCCTCGTACCCGCCGCTTCGGCTGCTCGCCGAGACGATCCGCTTCTTCGCCGAGGAGTCCTGCCAGAAATGCACGCCGTGCCGGATCGGGAACCGCGGGATCCACCACGTGCTCGCGGAGCTCGACGCGGGCCGTGTGGCGATGTCGCGCGAGCAGGTGGAGGAATGGCTCGACGCGATGGTCGCGACCTCGATCTGCGGCCTCGGGCAGGGAGCGCCGTTCCCCGTGCGAAACGCCTTCCGCTGGTGGCCCGAGCTCTTCGCGCCGCTCGGCGAGCCCGCCCGGGCGTGAGCGGGCGCGCCGCCGAGCTTGACCGCGACGACCCGCTCGCGCGCTTCCGTGCCGAGTTCGTCTTCGAGGAGGGCGGGCCGCTCTACGTGGACGGGAACTCGCTCGGCCGGCTGCCGGTGCGCGCGCGGGAGCGGATCGGCGCCCTGGTAGACGAGTGGGGCGTCGAGCTCGTACGCGGGTGGAACCGGTGGATCGACCTGCCGACGGCCGTCGGCGACCTGATCGGGCCCGAGCTTCTCGGGGCGCGCCCGGGCGAGACGCTCGTCTGCGACTCCGTGACCGTGAACCTCTACAAGCTCGCCGGCGCCGCGCTGGCCGCGCGGCGCGGGCGCCGGGTGGTCGTGACCGACCGGACGAACTTCCCGACCGACCGGTACGTGCTCGAGGGCCTCGGGGCCGAGCTCCGGCTCTTCGATCCCGACCCGGTCGCAGGCCCGAGCGCCGAGGACGTCGCGGCCGCGTGCGCACCCGGCGACGTCGGGCTCGTCGCTCTCTCGCACGTCGCGTACCGCTCGGGCGCGCTCGCCGACCCGGCGGCGATCACGACCGCGGCCCACGACGCGGGGTCGCTCGTCCTCTGGGATCTGAGCCACTCGGCCGGGGCCGTCGAGGTGCGGCTCGCCGAGCACGACGTCGACCTCGCGGTCGGGTGCACGTACAAGTACCTCTTCGCCGGCCCGGGCGCCCCCGCGTTCCTGTACGTGCGGCGCGACCTGCAGGAGGAGCTTCGCTCGCCGATCCAGGGCTGGTTCGGCCAGCACGAGCAATTCGCGATGGAGCGCGACTACGAGCCGACCGCAGGGATCGGCCGCTTCCTCGCCGGGACGCCGCCGATCCTCGGGCTCGCGGCCGTCGAGGCGGGCGCGGAGCTGGTCGCCGAGGCGGGCATCTCCGCGGTGGCCGCGAAGGCGCGCGCGCTGACCTCGTTCGGCGTCGAGCGCTTCGACGCGCGGCTCGCGCCGCTCGGGCTGCAGCTCGGCACGCCGCGCGACCCGGGGCGACGCGGCGCCCACCTCGCATTCAGGCACGGCGAGGACGCGTGGCGCATCTGCCGGGCATTGATCGAGCGCGCCGGCGTCGTCCCCGACTTCCGCGCGCCCGACACGATCCGGTTTGGCTTCCCGCCGCTCGCGACGAGCTTCGCGGACGTCGAGGAGTCCGTCGAGCGCCTGGCAGACGTCGTCGAGCGCGGGCTCCATCTCGACCTGGATCCCCGTCCCGCGCGGGTGACGTAGCGGACAGTTACTCGCGCGTCTATCCCGGGTCCCGACCCGCCCGCCTACCGCCGCTCAGGCTATCGCCGAAAAACGCACGTGCGCGTGACGTAGGTGCCGATTCCGTGTCGAACGCCGGGCGGCCGCACGCCGCCGGCGGCGCTCACGTCCCCCAGGACGGAAACCGCTCGAGCCCGTCTGCGATCTCGTAGTAGTCGCCCGCGTCCGCGACGAACACGTGCCGGAGCGGCTGGAGGCCCGTCGGCTCGTCGAGCGCCCCGGCCGCGACGCTGATCGTCTCGAGCTCCTCGCGCGACCAGAAGAGGCTCGATCCGCACGCCGAGCAGAACCCGCGGCTCGAGCCGTCGAGCGTGAACCAGCGCAGCGCCTCGTCGCTCGTCAGCGTGAGATCGGAGCGGGCGCACTCCGTGTACGCGCCCACGTGGCCGTGGAACCGGCGACAGCGCGTGCAGTGGCAGAAGACGACGTCGCGAAGCCCGCCGTCGATCCGGAAGCGGACGGCACCGCAGAGGCACCCACCCGTCGGGGAGGTCACGGGCCTCACCGGCGACAGGATACGAACGGAAGGCCCGGACGGCCGCAAGCAAGCGGGCTACGATGCGCGCATGGCCAGGACGGTCGAGTTCACGCTCGACGGGCAGCGGGTCGCGGCACCCGAGGGCGAACTCCTCGTCCACGCCGCTGCGCGCCACGGCGTCTTCATCCCGACGCTCTGCCACGACGACAAGCTCGACCCGTACGGCGGCTGCCGCATGTGCGTCGTCGGCGTCGAGGGCTCGCCGCGCCCGCTCCCGGCGTGCGCCACGCGCGTGGCCGAGGGGCTTGTCGTCTCGACGAACTCCGACGTCCCGGCCTACCGGAAGACGCTCACCGAGATGCTCCTCGCCGAGCATCTGGATCCGAGCCCCGGCGGGCGGCCGAACGAGCTCGTCGACCTCGCAGAGGAGGTCGGCGCGGAGACGCCGTTCGTGCTTCCGGACGCGAAGCGCGAGCCGTACGAGGACCGCAACCGCTTCATGGGCTACGACCCCGACGCGTGCATCCTCTGCAACCGCTGCGTCCGCTACACGCAAGAGGTCATGCAGTGCTCCGCGCTCTCGCTCGAGGGCCGTGGGCCACACGCGCGAATCGTCCCGACGCACGGGTACTCCTGGCTCGACACCGAGTGCGAGCTCTGCGGCGGGTGCCTCTCCGTCTGCCCGACCGGCGCGATCTACGAGAAGTTCGAGGAGGGGACGACCCGTCCCGAGCGCGCGCTCGAGAAGGTCAAGACGACGTGCACGTACTGCGGCGTCGGCTGCCAGATCGACCTGAACGTCGACCCCGAGACGAAGCGGATCGTGAAGGTCACGTCCGACCCGACGTACCTCCCGAACGAGGGCAACCTCTGCGTCAAGGGGCGCTTCGCGTTCAACTTCGTCCACCACCCGGACCGGCTGACCGAGCCCCTCGTCCGCGGGGAGGACGGCGAGCTCCACCCGACCACGTGGGAGCACGCGCTCTCGACCGCGGCCGCCGGCCTCAACCGCGTGAAGGCCGAGCACGGGGCGCAGGCGATCGGGGTCCTCGCATCGGCCCGCCTGACGATGGAGGAGAACTTCGCCATCCAGAAGCTCGCGCGGACCGCGATCGGGACGAACAGCGTCCACTCCTGCGAAGCCACTTGACACGCTCCGACTCTTTACGGCCTGGTCAGGTCGTTGGGCAGAGGGGCAAGCACCAACTCGATCCCTGAGATCGAGAACGCGCGCGTCCTGTTCGTGATCGGCTCGAACACGACGGAGGCGCACCCGGTGCTCGCGCTCCGGATCAAGAAGGCCGTGCGCAAGGGCGCGAAGCTGATCGTCGCCGACCCGCGCCGGATCTGGCTGACGAAGCTGGCCTCGCGGCACCTCCAGCTGCGCCCGGGGACGGACGTCTGGCTCCTGAACGCGATGATGCACACGATCCTCGAGGAGGGGCTCCAGGACGAGGAATTCATCCGCGAGAACACGGAGGACTTCGACGCCGTCCGCGAGGTCGTCGCGCGCTACACGCCGGAGGAGGCGGAGCGCGTCACCGGCGTCGCCGCCGACGACATCCGCGGGGCCGCCCGCGAGTACGCGAGCGAGCGCCACGCCGCGATCTTCTACACGCTCGGGATCACCGAGCACGCGTGCGGCGTCGACAACATCTGGTCGCTCTCGAACCTCGTCCTCATGACCGGCCACCTCGGCTACGAGTCGACGGGGCTGAACGCGCTGCGAGGGCAGAACAACGTGCAGGGCCTGAACGACGCGGGCGCGAACCCGATGTACCTGCCCGGCTACCAGCCGCTCGACGATCCGGAGATCCGGGGGCGCTTCTCCGAGGCATGGGGCGTCGAGGTGCCCGAGCGGCCCGGCTACCGGCTCGACCAGATGATCTCCGGCATGCAGGACGGCCGCGTGCGCGCCTTCTACCTGATCGGCGAGAACCCGGCCCACACGGAGCCGAACGCCGCGCACGTGGAGCACGGCCTCGCGGGGCTCGACTTCCTCGTGTGCCAGGACATCTTCCTGAACGAATCCGCGCGGAAGTACGCGGACGTCGTGCTCCCCGCGTCGAGCTTCGCCGAGAAGGAGGGGACGTTCACGAACACCGAGCGGCGCGTGAACCGGGTGCGGCGCGCGGTCCCGCTCCCCGGGAACGCCCGGGAGGACATCGACATCGTGCTCCAGCTGGCGCGCGCGCTCGGCGCCAACTGGCCGGACTACCGCGGCGCCGAGGACGTCTGGAACGAGTTCGCCGATCTCGCGCCGAACTGGAGCGGGATCCGCTACGACAGGCTCGAGGAGGTCGGGCTCCAGTGGCCGTGCCTCGACGAGGACGACCCAGGAACCGCGTACCTCCACGCGCCGCGGCCCGCCCGGCCGAGCGGGCGCGGGAAGTTCTATCCCGTCGAGTACCAGCCGCCGATCGAGGAGCCGGACTCCGAGTACCCCTTCCTCCTCTCCACGGGCCGGACGCTCTACCACTACAACTCCGCGACCATGACCATGCGCGAGAACGGCGTGACGGACAAGCAGGAGGACCCGTTCGTCGAGATCTCGCCGGAGGACGCATCCGCGCTCGGGGTCGTGGACGGCGACTGGCTGCGGCTCACGTCACGGCGCGGGTCGATCGAGGCGCGCGCCTCGGTTGGCGACCGGGTCTATCCGGGCCTCGTCTGGATGGCGCTCCATTTCGAGGAGGCGCGCGTCAACCTCCTCACGAACGACGTGACCGACTCGCTCATCGGGATCCCGGAGTACAAGGTCTGCGCGATCAAGGTGGAGCCAGTCGCGCCGGCGCTCCGGCCTGCCGCGCGCTAGCGCTCCAACGCGGGCTAGAGTCGCCGAATGGACGCGCCCCGTGACCTCGATCCACGCCGCGCCCCGCTCGAGCTCGACCCGGACGAGTTCCGGCGGCTCGGCCACGAGACGGTCGACGCGATCGCGGACTTCCTCCGCACGCTTCCCGAGCGGCCGGTCACGACGAGCGAGTCGCCGTCCGAGATCCGCGCCGCGCTCGGCGGCGGCGCGTTGCCAGAACGCGGCGCCCCTCCCGACGAGCTCCTCGCCGAGGCGGCGCGCCTCCTCTTCGACCACTCAGCCCTCAACGGCCATCCGCGCTTCTTCGCGTACATCACGTCGTCCGCAACCCCGATCGGTGCGCTCGGCGACCTCCTCGCCGCGGCCGTGAACCCGAACGTCGGCGGCTTTCCACTCGCGCCGCTCGCGACCGAGCTCGAGGCGCAGACGATCCGCTGGATCGCCGAGCTGCTCGGCTACCCGACCGACTGCGGCGGCCTCCTCGTGAGCGGCGGGACCATGGCGAACTTCGTCGGCCTGCTCGCCGCACGCGCCGCGCGGGCGCCCTGGGACGTGCGCGCCGACGGCCTGGCGGCCGCAGAGGCCGCTCGGCTTCGCGTGTACGCCTCCGCCGAGACGCACACGTGGATCCAGAAGGCGGCCGACCTCTTCGGGCTCGGGACGGAGGCGATCCGCTGGATCGAGACGGACGGCGAACAGCGGATGCTCGTCCCCGCGCTCCGCGAGCAGATCGCCGCCGACCGCGTGGAAGGCGCGCTCCCGCTGCTCGTCGTCGGAACCGCGGGAACCGTGAGCACCGGCGCGATCGACCCGCTCGACGAGCTCGCCGACCTCTCTCGCCGGGAGGGAATCTGGTTCCACGTCGACGGGGCGTACGGGGCACCCGCCGCCGTCCTGCCGGACGCGCCGCCCGAACTGGCGGCGCTCGCGCGGGCGGACTCGATCGCCGTCGACCCGCACAAGTGGCTCTACGCGCCGCTCGAGGCAGGATGCGTGCTCGTTCGCGACCGGGAGAAGCTCCGCGCCGCGTTCACGTACCGGCCGCCCTACTATCGCTTCGAGGAGGGCGCGGACGCGCCGATCCAGTACGTCGACTTCGGCCCGCAGAACTCCCGCGGCTTCCGCGCGCTCAAGGTCTGGCTCGCGCTCCGCCAGGCCGGCCGGGAGGGCTACGCGCGCGCGATCGCGCAGGACGTCGAGCTCGCGCGGGAGCTCCACCGGCTCGCCGACGCCGATCCGGAGCTCGAGGCGTGGACGACGAAGCTCAGCATCACGACGTTCCGGTACGTGCCCCGCGGGGTCGAGGCCGGGACGCCCGCCGGCGAGGAGCTCGTGAACCGCGTGAACGAGGAGCTCCTCGGGCGCCTCCAGTCGGGCGGCGAGGTCTTCCTCTCGAACGCGGTCGTGCGCGGCGCGTACCTCCTCCGCGCCTGCGTCGTGAACTTCCGGACGGGCCTTCGGGACGTCCGGGCAGTCCCCGAGATCGTCAAGCGCGTCGGCGCCGAGGTCGCGGCCGAGCTCGGCTAGGCCCGACCGACTCGGCGCACTGTGAACGAATCGTCACGCTTCCGGCGCATTCCGCGCGCCTCACGCGCGTTTTTCGGCGCTAGGCTGAGTGCGGTAGGCGGGCGGGTCGGGCCCGTACTAGACGCGCGAGTAACTCCAGGCCACGGCCGGTCTCAGAAGACCACGACCGAGCGGGCGCGCTCTCTGCGGCGCATGGCCTCGAAGGCCTCCTCGACGCCCTCCAGCTCGATCCGATGGGAGACGAGCCGGTCGAGCGGCAGCTTCCCGGCCAGGTAGAGCTCGGCGATCCGGGGGAAGTCGAGCGCCGGCACCGCGCCGCCGTAGATCGAGCCGACGAGCGTCTTCCCGGTGTCCACGAACGAGTAGACGTCGAAGGACGCGCGCACCCCGGCCGCCGTGAGCCCGACGAGAATGCCGACGCCGCCCGACCGAAGCAAGGACGGCACGGACTCAACCGTCTCCACCAGC
>JAICNY010000081.1 GCA_025930955.1 Thermoleophilia bacterium | reverse complement strand
GGAGAAGCAGCGCATCCTCACGGCGTGTCTCGGCCAGGTCTTCTCGATGCTCGACATCAGCGACCCTCTCAACGCCACCACCGTCTGGGGCCCGTTCACCTGGCCGAACCACGGCACCTGGCATACCGGCTCCTGGAGCTGGAGCGGCGACTACGTGTACGTGAACGGCGAGCCGGGCGGCGGCAGCGCCTCCGAGTGCGCCTTCGACGACCATCCCGCGAAGCCGACCGTGTTCGCGCTGAACGCCGACACCGGGACGCTCGAGGGCACGTGGACGCTGCCGCGCCCGCAGGAGACGACGAGCTCGACGAGCAACTGCACCGTCCACAACCTGAACGTCCTCCCGCTCGCGAACAAGAACGTGCTCGCGCACAGCTTCTACACCGCGGGCGCGTCGCTCATCGACTTCACCAACCCGAAGGCGCCGGAGGAGGTCGCGTTCATCGACCAGATCCTGACGCCCGGCGGTGGCCCGGTGGTCCCGAGCGGCGCGGGTTGCTGGTCGGCCTACTGGTACAACGGCTCGATCTTCTGCAACGAGCTCAGCTGGGGGCTCCACATCTTCGACGTCAACGTGCCCTTCTGGGATGACACGATGACGCTCGAGGCCCACAACGCGCAGACGGTCACGAACTTCATCCGCTGCGAGGTTTCCTTCACGGGCGGCCCGGTGCGGGCCGGCCAGACCCGGCAGGTGCGGGCAACGGCGAGGCTCTACGGCCCGGCCCCGCTCCAGGCGGCCAAGGACACGAACGTCCGCATCAGCGAGCCCGGCTTCAACCGGCTCGTCACGACGAACGACAACGGCGTCGCCGTCGCCACGGTCCGCGCGGCCAGGGCAGGCACACTGCGTGTCGCCGTTCGCGAGGCGGACAACCTCAACATCACCGGCAACTGCTCGGCGACGAGGTCGATCGCCAAGAAGGCGGCCACGAGGACGGCTAGGTCCGCCCAGGCGGTCCGCCGCTAGACAACCGAGAAGCAGGGCGGCGCGATCAAGCGCCGAGGGAAGCGGAAGGGGGCCCGCCACGCGGGCCCCCTTCGCGTTCCGGCAAGGAAAGGGGGCGGCTCTTTCGAGCCGCCCCTGGATGCGCTGGAGAGGACTTGAACCTCCACGGGCCATACGGCCCACAAGGCCCTCAACCTTGCGCGTCTACCAATTCCGCCACCAGCGCGCGAAGGTGAAGTCTAGCGTCTGGTTGACGTCGTCCGGCGCGGCCGGTAGCCTGCGAACATACGTTCGTCCAATGGAGGTGCGGAGCCGATGCTGACGCAGCGACAGCGCGAGATCTACGAGTTCGTGAGGGGGTACGTGGACCGGCACGGCTATCCGCCTACCGTGCGCGAGATCGGCGAGGCCGTGGGCCTCGCGTCGCCGTCCACGGTCCACGCGCACCTCGCGAACCTCGAGCGTGCGGGCTACCTGCGGCGCGACCCGACGAAGCCGCGCGCGCTCGAGCTCGTCGGCCGCGAGCGGGCGCCTGCCGCCGAGGAGGTCGGGGAGGCGGGCCGTGTGCGTGTCCTGCCGCTCGTCGGCCAAATCGCAGCGGGTGCGCCGCTGCTCGCCGAGGAGAACGTGGAGCAGCACATCGCCGTGCCGGAGCCGCTCTCCTCGGGCGTGGGGGAGGAGTTCCTGCTCCGGGTCCGCGGCGACTCGATGATCGAAGCCGGGATCCTGGAGGACGACTACGTCGTGGTCCGCCGCCAGCAGACCGCCGCGAACGGCGACATCGTCGTCGCGCTCGTCGGCGAGGACGAGACGGCCGACGAGGCGACCGTGAAGCGCTTCTTCCGCGAGGACGGCCGGGTACGGCTCCAGCCGGAGAACTCGGCGCTCGAGCCGCTCTACCCCGCGCACGTGCAGCTCCTCGGGAAGGTGACGGGCGTCTTCCGGAGGGTATGAGGTGACGGACGTGTTGCAGCTCAACCGGACACTGGAGCAGGAGCTCTTCGCGCTCGCGCGTGGCGTCAGCCTCGAGTGCCTCGTCTGCGGGGAGTTCGTCCTCCACGCGCCGGACGGCTCGATCCGCTGCCCCGAGTGCGAGAGCAGCCTCTCGCGGCTCGTCGGCGCCGCGCTCGCCCCGGGCGCGCGGGCGGCCGAGCAGGGCGCGTAGGGGCTAGACCGCCTTCGCCTTCTCGTCCTCGGCGCGGTCGCGGATCTCCTCGACTACGCTCGGGTCGGCGAGCGTGGTCGTGTCGCCGAGCGTGCGGTGCTCGGAGACGTCGCGCAGGAGGCGGCGCATGATCTTCCCGGAGCGGGTCTTCGGCAGCTCGGGCGTGAAGACGATGTTCGCGGGGCGGGCGATCTTGCCGATCTTCTGCGCCACGTGCTCACGCAGGGTGTCGAGCATCTCGACGGAGGCCTCCTCGGAGCCCTTGAGCGTCACGAAGGCGACGATGGCCTCGCCCGTCAGGTCGTCCTTGCGCCCGCACACCGCCGCCTCGGCGACCGCGGGATGGTCGACGAGCGCGCTCTCCACCTCGATCGTCGAGATCCGGTGCCCCGAGACATTCATCACGTCGTCCACGCGGCCCATGAGCCAGAAGTCGCCGTCCTCGTCGCGCTTTGCGCCGTCGCCCGTGAAGTACAGGCCGGGAAAGCGGCTCCAGTACGTGTCCACGTAGCGGTCGTGCTCCTTGTAAAGGCCGCGGAGCATCGCGGGCCACGGCTTGCGGAGCACGAGATAGCCGCCCTGGCCGTTCGGCACCTCCTCGCCGCGCTCGTCCACGACCGCCGCGTCGATCCCCGGGAACGGCTGCGTCGCGGAGCCCGGCTTCACCGTCGTCACGCCGGGGAGCGGGCTGATGAGGATCATCCCCGTCTCCGTCTGCCACCACGTGTCGACCACCGGCGTGCGTCCTCCGCCGATGTTCTCGCGGTACCACATCCACGCCTCGGGGTTGATCGGCTCGCCGACCGACCCGAGCAGGCGGAGCGAGGAGAGGTCGTGCTTCGCCGCGTGCTCCGTGCCCCACTTCATGTGCGCGCGGATCGCGGTCGGCGCGGTGTAGAGGACGTCCACGCGGTAGCGCTCGACGATCTCCCACCAGCGGTCGCGGTCGGGGAAGTCCGGAGTGCCCTCGTAGAGCACCGACGTCGTCCCGTTGCAGAGCGGCCCGTAGACGATGTAGCTATGGCCGGTCACCCAGCCGATGTCGGCCGCGCACCAGTAGATCGAATCGGGCTTCACGTCGAAGATGTAGTGGTGGGTCGTCGCCGTGCCGACGAGGTAGCCGGCGGTCGTGTGCGCGATCCCCTTCGGCTTCGCGGTCGTGCCGCTCGTGTAGAGGAGGTACAGGAGATCCTCCGAGTCCATCGGCTCGCACGGGCAGGTCGCCGGGTCGGCGCTCTCGCCGCCCGCGAGCTCGTCCCAGGCGACGTCGCGGCCCTCGCGGAGCGCTGGGCCCTCGCCGGTCCGGCGCGCGACGACCGCGTGGCGGACGCCGGGGCAGCGCGCGAGCGCCTCGTCCGCGTTCGCCTTGAGCGGCACGTTCGCGCCCTTGCGCCAGCCCTCGTCCTGCGTGATCAGCACCTCGCAGCCCATGTCGTTCAGGCGCCCCGCGAGGGCGTCGGCGCTGAAGCCGCCGAAAACGACCGTGTGAGGCGCGCCGAGCCGTGCGCAGGCGAGCATGGCGACGGGGAGCTCCGGGATCATCCCCATGTAGATCCCGACCGGAGTTCCCTTGCCGACGCCGAGCTTCTTCAGCCCGTTCGCGAACCGGACGACCCGCTCCTGGAGGCCGGCGAACGTGATCGCCTCGCGCTCCCCGACGGGCTCGCCCTCCCAGTGGTAGGCGACCTTGTCGCCGTTCCCCGACTCGACGTGGCGGTCGACGCAGTTGAAGCAGACGTTCAGCCTTCCGCCGAGGTACCACTTCGCGTACGGCGGCTCCCACTCGTAGAGCTCGGTGAACGGCTCGAACCACGTGACGCGTTCGCGTCCCTCGGTCTCCCAGAGCTCCTCGAAGGATCGCTCGTACAAGTCCGCCTGCGCGTTCGCGCCGGCGGCGAAGTCCTCCGGGGGCGGGTAGCTCCGCTCCTCCGAGAGGAGGGCGGCGATCGCGTGGTCGCGCGGGTCGGTGGTCATGCGCGAAACCATATCCGCGCCCCGGGCGGTGCGAAGAACCGCGGCTACACTGTGAAGGCAGGCCGGGTGGCCGCGGGCCCTTCGGGGCTCGAGGAAAGTCCGGACACCGCAGGGCAGGACGCTGGGGATACCCAGGCGGCGAAAGCCGACGGAAAGTGGCACAGAAAGGAGACCGCCGGCGGCGAACTACTCTCCGGAGACGCCGAAGGCAAGGGTGAAAAGGTGGGGTAAGAGCCCACCAGCGTCGTGGCGACACGGCGGCTTGCCAAACCCCGTCCGGTGCAAGGCGAACAGGCTCCGACGGCGCGGCCCGCGCCGGAGCCGGGTAGCCGCAGAGATGGATGGTCACCCTCGACAGAATCCGGCTTACAGGCCTGCTACGGAGAAAGCCCCGGAAACGGGGCTTTCTCCATGCAGGTGGTCCCTCGGAACCGAGTTGGCTAGGCGGGGGATGCCTCGCCGACGAGCCGGCTCAGATCGGCGCGGGGGAGCGTGCGCTCCTTGCCGCCGACGTCGAGCACGGTCTTCCCTCCGACGATGCGGGCGTGGCCCTTCAGCCAGTCCTCGCTCGCGGTCGTCGCGGACGTGACCTTGTCCTCGCTGCCGACGAGCTGGATCTCGATGTCGTCGCCCTCGCCGCCGTCGAGGACGTCGATGCCGAGCCCGCCGAGCAGCACGTCGTCCCCGGGACCCCCGAGGAGGACGTCGTTGCCGTCGCCGCCGATCAGGACGTCGTTGTCGGCGCCCCCGTTGACGGTGAGCTGGATCGCCGTGGCGGCCAACCCGGACGCGTCGACCACGTCGTCGCCGGCCAGCATGTTGAGCGTCAGCCGGTCGTTTGCGGACTCCGTGCCGGTGATGTTGACCTGTGCCGCGAGCCCGAGCACGGTCGTGCCGGAGGCGTCGCCGAAGACGATGGCGACGTCGTCGCCGTTCGTTCCCTGGACGATCACGTTGTCCGGCTGAGCGTCCCCGGCGCCGTTCACGGCCGCGAGGCCGGTGTTCACCTCGACGACGTCGGTGCCCGAGAGGTCGTTGACGACGATGGTGTCGGCGCCGCCGAGCGCCCGGAAGTCGATGCTCTCGACGTCGTTCAGGTCCATGGTCACCGACGCGACGTTCCGGAAGAAGAGGACGCGGCCGCCGTTGGCGGAGACGTCGATGTTCTCGGCCACGTTCGCGCCGTTGAAGAGCATCGTGTCGAAGCCGGCCTGGCCCTCGAGCGTGTCGTTGTCGTCGCCCGGGTTCCAGACGAACGAGTCGTCGCCGGCGCCCATCAGGGCGAGGTCGATGCCGTCGCCGCCGTTCACGAGGTCGTCGCCCTCGCTCCCGAGCACGACGTCGTCGCCGAGGCCGCCGTTCATCGTGAGCTGGACACCGTCGGCCTCGAGCGACGTGGCGTCGACGGTGTCGTTCCCGCCCAGGGCGTTCAGCGTCAGCCTGTCGTTGGCCTGCTCCTGGAAGAACACGTTGACCGCGGCCTGGAGCCCGAACACGGTGACGCCGCCGGCGTCGCCGAACGCACCGAAGACGTCGTCGCCCTGGGTGCCGCTCACCGTCACCGTGTCGGCCGCGCCGTCGCCGCCGCCGTTCGGGCCGCGGAGATCGAGCCCCGCCTGCGTGACGTCGGTGCCGCTCAGGTCGCCGACGACGACGTTGTCCGCACCGCCGAGGGCCCGGAAGTCGATGCTCTCGACGTCGTCGAGGTCCATCGTCACGGCGGCCACGTTGCGGAAGAAGATGACGCGACCGCCGTTGGCGAAGACGTCGACGTTCTCCGCCACGTTCGAGCCGAAGAACCGCATCGTGTCGGCTCCCGCCTGGCCCTCGAGCGTGTCGCTGCCGTCGCCCGGGTCCCACTGGAACGTGTCGTCACCGGCGCCCATGAGCGCCAGGTCGTTGCCGTTGTCGCCGAAGACGAAGTCGTTGTCCGCTCCGCCGAGGAAGACGTCGGCGCCCTGCGACCCGAGGAGCGTGTCGTCGCCCGCGCCGCCGTCGGTCGTCAGCTTGATCACGCCGGCCGGCACGGTCGTGGCGGTCACGCCGTCGTTGCCGCCCAGCGCGTTCACGACGAGCGCGTCGTTGGCCCCTTCGGCGTTCGTGATGTTCACCCGCGCCGCGAGGCCGACGACGGAGACCGAGGTGCCCGCGCCGAAGACGTCGACGATGTCGTTGCCGTTCGTGCCGTTCACGATCACCGTGTCGGGCTGGCCGTCGCCGGCCGTCCCGCCGATCGTCCCGGCCTGGTCGACGCCGAGCTCGACGAGATCGGTGCCGGACAGATCGTTCACGACCGTGGTGTCGGTGTTCCCGAGCGTCGCCAGGGAGAGCGACTCGACGTCGTCGAGATCCATGACGATGTTTCCGAGGTTTCGCGTGAAGCGAACCCGGTTGCCGTTGGCGGAGGCCTCGAAGATCTCGGCGCCGGCGCTGCCGTTGAAGCGCAGCGTGTCGGTCTCGCCCTGACCCTCGACGATGTCGCTTCCGTCGCCGGGGTCCCACTGGAAGACGTCGACGCCGGCGCCCAGGAAGGCCACGTCGTTGCCCTGCTGGCCGTCGACGAAGTCGTCGCCGCTTCCGCCGAGCAGGAGGTCGACGCCGTTGGAGCCGAGGATCGTGTCGTTGCCGGCCCCGCCGTCGACCGAGATCTTGATCAGCGCGGCGAGGTTGCCGGTGGCGGAGAAGCTGTCTTCGCCGCCGTTGGCGTTGAGGACGAGCTGCTCGGAGGTGCCGATGTCGAGCGCGAACGGCGCCGGGTTCAGACGGTCGAACCGGACACGCGTGCCGTTGGCCGTCGTCGTGAACTGCTCGGCGCCGCCGCCGCCGTTCACCTCGACCGAGTCGATCCCGTCGCCGCCCTCGTTCAGGTCGGTGTCGTCGCCGGGGTTCCAGACCATCCGGTCGTCGCCGGACTGGCCGAAGACCTGGTCGTCCGCGTCGCCGCCGGTGAGCGTGTCGTTCTCGCTTCCGCCGAACAGGAAGTCGAGGCCGCCACGGCCGAGGAGGGTGTCGTTCCCGGCCTGGCCGAAGAGCTGGTCGCCGCCCGAGCCGCCGGTGAGCGTGTCGTCGCCGGCTCCGCCGAAGAGATTCGCGCGCGGCAGGGCGCCGCTCGCCTCGTTGAGCGCGACGGTGTCGTCGCCGTTCAGGCTCGACACCTGGATCAGTGCGGTGTTCGCGACCGTCGGGGTGCCGCCGCGGACGGCGACGGCCCCGTTGTTCACGAGGATGTTCCCGGCCGCGTTGCGGCTGATGGTGATCGTGTTCGGTGCGCCGTCGCCGAACACGCTCAGCGTGCCCGAGCCGGGGCTGAACGTCGCGGTAACGGCGGCGCTTGCCACCGGGGTCGCAGCGAGCGCCACGGCGGCGCCGAGCACGACTCCGGCGAGCAGCCGGCGTGTTGAGGCACGCCGGACGTGGGTGTTGCGTTTCGCATTCATTTCTGCACTCCTAAAAAAGGGGGGTTGGACGGCGAATGACTTTGCCGTCAGGGGAGACGCAGCGGAAGGTGCCCAGCTCCCGTCTTCGACTACGGTTGAGCCCGCGGTCCGCTCCGGCTAGCCTCACCTGCACCGGTGGGCAGGCCGCACCGAGCGGGCGGCTACCGGGCGGTCTCGAGCTCGACGCCGCCGAGGATCGCGACGGCGGTCAGTCGGGGCGTTCTCGCCTGGGGGGCGCGCTGCGCAGGTCGAGCTCGCCGCCGCCGAACACCGCGACGGCCGTCTCCTTCGTCCAGCCCGGCGCGAGCGGTCGGTCACCGAAGCCGCCGAAGATCGCCACGTTCATCCCGGCAACCGTGATCGCTCAGCGCGGCGCGGTCGCCCGCGCCCAGGGGAACGCGCCGCGGACGAACACGTCGGCCCTTCCGTTCGTGTCCCGCCGGACGAGGTTTCGCGCGTACGACGCGAAGGCGACGAAGCGCCCACCGGCCGAGAGCGAGGGCCGCTCGCTCAGCCCGTTCCCGGCTACGTAGGACGAGCTGATGCTCACCCGTCGCGTTCGGCCCTCGGCGCGGTCGCGGACGAAGATGTCGCGGTAGGCGTTCGTGTCCGCGGCGACGAGGTTCGTCGCGGACGACTCGAACGCGACGAGGCTCCCGTCCGCCGAGAGCGCCGGCGCGTCGCTCGGGCCGTTTGCCTGCGAGCCGTCGCGGGCGACGGTCACGCGGCGGGTCCGGCCGGTCTCGCGGTCGTGGACGAATACGTCGGCGTGGCCGTTCGTGTCCCCGGCGACGAGGTTCGTCGCCACCGAGCGGAAGGCGACGTGGCGCCCGTCGGCCGAGATGGCCGGGAAGGCGCTCCCGCCGTTGGCCTGCCGCCCGTTCGAGCGGACGCTGACGCGCGTCGTGACCCCGAGCCGGCGGTCGCGCACGAAGATGTCCGCCTGGCGGTTCGTGTCGTCCTCGACGAGGTTGAACGCGAGCGAGGCGAACGCGACGTAGCGGCCGTCGGCGGAGACGACCGCCGACCAGCTGTCCCGATTCCCCGCACGGCCGTTCGAGCTGAGGCTCACCCGCCGTGTCCTCCGGGCCTCGCGGTCGCGGACGAAGACGTCCCATGCGTCGTTCCCATCGTTTCGCACGAGGTTCGACGCCCCGGAGTCGAAGCCGACGATCCGCCCGTCGGCGGAGATGGACGGGTCGAAGCTCGGGCCGTTCCCGGCGGCGCCGTTCGCGTTCACGCTCGCCCGGGTCGTCGTTCCCGTCCCGCGGTCGCGAACGAAGACGTCGACCCTGCCGTTCCGGTCACCGGCGACGAGGTTCGTCGCGGACGAGTCGAACGCGACGAAGCGTCCGTCGGTCGAGATCGCCGGGCTCGAGCTGTGCCCGTTCCCGCCGCGCCCGCTGGGCGTGACGCTCAGCCGCCGCGTCCTGCCGTTCGCGCGGTCGCGCAGGAAGACATCGACCCGCCCGTTCCGGTCGCGCGCCACGAGGTTCGACGCCGCCGAGTGGAAGACGGCGAATCGCCCGTCGCCCGAGAGCGCGACCGCCTGCGCCGCCCGGTTCGCCTGCACGCCCGAGGAGGACACGCTGGCACGGGTCGTCGTCGGAGCCGAGGCCGAGAGCGCCGGAAACGCGAGCGCCGCGATCCCGGCGAGCGCGACGAGGGGCCGCGCACGGCGGACGTGGACGGCGAAGCGGTTCGGGACGAGCATCGGCGCCTCCGGAGTCCGGCCAAGCCTACTCCCATAGGCCGCCGGCTCCCAGGGCGCGGATCAGGGGCCGCGGCGCGCGCTCCAGCGGATCCACTCGAGCACGGCGACGAGGAGCCACGCGAGCCCGACGGAGCCGACGATCACCGGCGGCTCGAGGTCGGAGAGCCAGGCCGCGATCGCGACGACGACGATGAACGCGGCCTCGAACACGAAGAGCAGGACGCGCCCGACGGGCGTCGCCCGCGCCGGCGCGTAGGCCGGCCGGTGCGGCTGCGGATGTTGAGCCGGCGGCGGCGGCGCGTGCGCGGCCGAGGGCGGCAGCCACAGCGGGTGGTCGTCCTGCCGTTCGGGCGTAGCCGGGGGCTGCGCGTAGGGCGGCTGGGGAGCGGCCTGCGCGGCCTGGGGCGGAAGGTGGATCGTCTCGGCCGGTGTCGCCGGCGCGGACGGACGGCCCTCGAGCGCGAGCAGCCGCGCGCGCAGCTCGTTCACCTCGCGCTCGAGGTGGAGGCTCTCCGCCTGCGCCGTGATCGCCCGGTAGTTGGCGAGCTCGGTGTTCTGCCGCTCCAGCCGGTCGAGGAGCTCGCGCATGAGCGACGCCAGCATCACCTCCGGCGAGGCCTCGGGCGCGGCGTTCGACACCGGCGCCTGCCACGTCGCCGCCGGCTCGGGCGCCGCGGCGCCCTCCTCGGGATGGAGCCCTGCACGCACGAGCTCGGAGCGGGGCACGAGCCGTCGTCCGTTGCGAACGAGCGAGCGCAGCGACCCGCGTTCGATGCGCCGGGCGATCGCCTTCCGGCTGAGCCCGGTCAGCTCGGCGGCCTCGGCGATCGTGTATGTCCGCTTGACGCTCAAACGACGAGTGAGGAGACGGGGCTCGGCGTGTGGTTGATCTCCCCGCACGGAGGATATACCGTGCCCGCACGGGGCACCACAGGGGTTCCCCGGCGGGGAACCACCCACGCCGCACGGGAGCAGGGATCGACTCCGGCCGCATGAGCGCGGGGCCCGCGGGGGAGTCCCGGCGGGGCAGCGTGGGGAGCCCCGCCTCCGCCGAGACGGGGGCGCGGCGGGCACACGCGCGATTGACACACGCGGCCTGCCGTGGAATCGTCGGCCGACGGCATGCCCAGCGCCGAGCCCGCCGCACTCCCCGAGCCCCCGCCGACGAAGGTCGGCCTCGCCCTGTCGGGCGGGGGCTTTCGCGCGGCGCTCTTCCACATCGGCGTGCTCGCGCGGATGGCCGAGCTCGGCCTGCTCCGCCGCGTGCAGGTGATCTCGACCGTCTCCGGCGGCTCCATCGTCGGCGCGCTCTACTACCTCCACGTGAAGCGCCTGCTCGAGGCGAGGTCGGACGAGGAGATCGACGACGCCGACTACGTCGAGCTCGTCGCCCGCCTGGAGCGCGACTTCATGACCGCGATGCAGAAGAACGTCCGCGCCAGGATCTTCCTCAACCTCTGGAAGAACCTCCTGATGGCGAAGCCCTCATACTCGCGCTCCGACCGGATCGGCGACCTGCTCGACAGGCTCTTCTACAAGCCGGCGTGGCCGGAGCCGCGCCCGAAGCGCCGCTGGGGGCTCCTCGACACGCAGATCGCGCTGACCGAGCTTCGCATCCAGCCGGCCGGCGACGACCGCGACTTCCGGCCCGACGAGCACAACGCCGACCGAACGAACAAGGTCCCGATCCTGATGATCAACGCGACCTCGCTCAACACCGGGCACAACTGGCGCTTCGAGGCCGTGCGGATGGGCGAGCCGATGCCCCGCGACGCGCGCACGCGGCGCGTCGCCGCCGAGGTGGACAAGAACCGACGGCTCGACCTCGGCTACTACGTCCCCGACGAGGGCCCGAACGGGCACAAGGCGATCACCGCGCGCCAGCGCGAGTTCCCGCTCGGGCTCGCCGTCGCGGCGTCCGCCTGCGTCCCGACGCTCTTCCACCCGCTCGCGATCAGCGGGCTGTACGACGGGCTGCGCGTCGAGCTCGTAGACGGCGGCGTGCACGACAACCAGGGCGTGCAGGCGCTCTTCGACGCCGACTGCACGCACCTCGTCGTGAGCGACGCGTCCGGCCAGATGGCCGATCTCGACTGGCCCGCCACCCGCATCCCCGGCGTGGCCGGGCGCTCGATCTCGATCTACGGCGACCGGATCCGCGACGAGCAGCTCATGCACGCGACGAACCGCGCGCAGCCGATCGCGCTCGTCCATCTCCGCAAGGGCCTTCCCGCCGAGGCCGTCGCGCCGCTCGCCGACGACGGCTCGCCCGTGCGGGAGATCCCGGAGGAGGAGCGGGTCGGTCCCGTCCGCTCGGTCGACTTCGGGGTGCTCGAGGACACGCAGCGGCGGCTCGCCCGCGTGCGCACGGATCTCGACGCGTTCGGGGACACCGAGTCGTTCTCGCTCATGCTCGACGGCTACCTCATGAGCGACCTCGAGCTTCGCACCTGCACGCCGCTCAAGCCGCTCATCGCGCCGGACGCGCTCGGCGCGGATCCCGCCCGTTGGCGGTTCGGCGCGGTCGCGCCGCACATCGGCTGGGCCGACCCGCCCGCCTGGTACCGCCGCGCCCTCGCCGCCTCGGACAAGCGCTTCTTCAAGCCGCTCACGCTCGTGCCCGTCCTGCGCTGGACGCTCCTCGCGCTCGTCGCGGCCGCCG
>JAICNY010000205.1 GCA_025930955.1 Thermoleophilia bacterium | reverse complement strand
TCGCGGCGCAGCGTCTCGCGCAGCCGGTTGTGGTTCGAGAGCGAGCCGTTGTGGACGAGGCACACGTCGTGCCCGGTCGAGAACGGGTGCGACCCGGCGGTCGTGACCCGGCTCTCCGTCGCCATGCGCGTGTGCCCGAGCGCGTGCGTGCCGCTCACGTTCTCGAGCGCGAAGCGGCGGACGAACTCCTCGGGCCGCCCGGTCTCCTTGTAGATCTCGATCGCGCGGCCCGCGCTCATCACCTGGAGGTCGGGCCGCGAATCGCGTACCCAGGCCTCGGCTTCGTCGGCCTCCGCGTCGACCGCGACGACCGCGTGGCTCGCGCGGACGCTCACCTCCGGCGACCCGCCGAACGCCTGTCCGAAGCCTGCCGCCACGGCGTCCCAGTCCTCGAGCCCGTCGGCGGAGTAGAGCGTGAGCTTGCTCGACCCCGAGGGCGCCGGGTCGCGGTAGATCGCCACACCCGCGCTGTCGGGGCCGCGGTCGCTCATCTGCTCGAGCATGGCGGCGAGGTGCGCGCCGAGCTCGGCCTCGATCTCAGGTGATTTCGCGAACAGTCCGACGATCCCGCACATATGTCCTCAATCTACATGCCGGTTACCGTGGAAACGCCCATAAAAGGGACGTTCTTCGGTTCTCACGTGTGGAGGTTTTGCACACTAGAACCGCGTCAGGTACTCGCTCACCTCCCACGCCGAGACCTGCTCGTGGTAGCGGTCCCACTCCTCGCGCTTCACCTTGATGAAGTAGTCCGCGTAGTCCTCGTCGCGCCCGCGTCCGAGCGCCGCCCGGACAACGTCGTTCTCCTTCAGCTCGTGCGTCGCCTCGAGGAGATTCGCGGGAAGCGTCTGGAGCCCGCGCCCGCGCAGCTCCTCGTACGGGATCGCGTAAAGGTTCTCGCTGTTCGGCTCGCCCGGGTCGAGCTCGTTCTCGATCCCGTCCAGGCCGGCCGCGAGCACGACCGCCGCCGCGAGATACGGGTTGCAGGAGCCGTCGATCGTCCTGTCCTCGACCCGTCCGGGCCCGGGAATCCGGAGCATCTGCGTGCGGTTGTTGTAGCCGTAGCTCACCCAGACCGGCGACCACGTCGCGCCCGAGCTCGTCGAGCCGAGCTTCAGCCGCTTGTACGAGTTGACCGTCGGCGCCGTCACCGCGCTGTAGGCGCGCGCGTGCTTGAGGAGGCCGCCGATGAACCTGTACGCGGTGTCCGAGAGCCCGAGCCCGCGCGGGTCGTCCTCGTCGAGGAAGAGGTTCGTGTCGCCGTCCCAGAGCGACATGTGGAAGTGGCACCCGTTCCCCGTCAGGTGCGAGAACGGCTTCGGCATGAACGTCGCGAGCAGGCGCCGGCCGACCTGGCGGCCCCACTTCTCGGCGAGCTGGTGCACCATGTAGCGGAAGAAGATCGCCCGGTCGCAGCTCGTGAGCGCGTCCGCGTACGTGAAGTTCTGCTCGAACTGGCCGTTCGCGTCCTCGTGGTCGTTCGCGTAGTTGCCCCAGCCGAGCGCGTTCACGTAGCGCGAGACGGTCGTCAGGAACTCGTAGTGGCGCGAGAGGCCGTTCAGGTCGTAGCAGGGCTTCTCGAGCGTGTCGAGCTCGTCCGCGACCGTGATCGAGCCGTCCTCGTGCAGCTCGACGAGGAAGTACTCGAGCTCGAGCCCCATCCGGAACTCGAAGCCCTTCTCCCGAGAGCGCTCGAGCTGGCGGCGCAGGATCGTGCGCGGGTCGTACGGCCACTCCTCGCCCTCCACGTGGATGTCGCAGGCGAAGCGCGCGACACTGGGCTCCCAGGGGACGCGCGTGTAGGAGCGGAGGTCGGGGATCGCCGCGATGTCCGGGTCGGCGGGCACCTGGCCGATGTCGCCGGCGGCGAACCCGGCGAACCCGGCGCCCTCGCTCAGGAGATCGTCGAGGTTCCCGGCCGGGACGAGCTTCGCGCTCGGGCGCGCGTGCATGTCGACGAATTGCGCAAAGAAGAACTCGACGCCGTCGGCCACGTCCTTGCGGATGTCATCGAGCGTCGGCGTTTCTGCCGCAACGGCCATGTGTCCTCCTCGTGGACGGGGTTCGGCTGCATCCGAAGATAAAGGAGCCCCGCCGCCGCGGCGATGGCCGCTCGCTACATGAGGTCGCGGCGGATTGTGTCCCCCGCCACCTCTTCGAGCTTCGCGATCTTCACCGCGATCTCGACCATGAGCCAGTCGTCGCGGCGGAGGTCGATGCCGGTCAGCTCGCCGATCCGCCGCAACCGCTGGCGCAGGGTGTTCGGGTGGATGTAGAGCGCCTCCGCGGTCGCGCTGATGTTGCCGCGCCGGCGGAGGAACTCCTCGAGCGTCTTCAGGAGCGCGGTCGAGCGGCGGCGGTCGTAGTCCGCGAGCCGCGAGACGGCCTCGCGGTGGCGGTCGCGCATCCCCGTCTCGAACGACATGCGCAGGAGGTACTTGTACGGCCCGAGCTCCTCGTACGTCATGACGGCGGGCTCTCCGCGCACGACGGAGCTGCCGAGGAGCGCGTGGGTCGCCTCCTCGAAGCCGGCCGCGAAGCTCTCGGCTCCGCGGCAGGGATTCGAGAGACCGACGGCGGTCTCGGGCGCCCGCTCGGCGTCGCGAACTGCCGCGACGAGCGTCTCCTCGCCCGCGTGCGGGATACGGAGCAGCCCGCGAAGCGCGTCGTCGCGGCGGTCGAGGAGGGAGCCGGGGGCGACGCGCGCGAGCGCCTTCTCGAGCGCGTCGTCCGGCGGCGAGGCGACGAGGACGAGGTGCGGCGCGGTGAGGTCGACACCGAGCCGTCCGGCGCGGCCTGCGACGCCGGGCCCGATGCGCCCGCGCGCGAGCGAGTCGAAGAAGTCGCGGATCCGGTTCTTCTCCGTCAGGCGCTCGATCAGCTCGATCTTCTTCAGCGCGACGGCGGTCTGGTTCGCGGCCGCTCGGGCAAGGTCGACGGCGGAGGTGCCCTCGGCGCGCAGGAGCCCGAGCAGCTCGTCGTTCGCGACGAGCGGGACCGCGAGGGAGGCGGAGCGCCCGCTCCGCGCGAGCTCGGGGCCGAGCTCGGCGAGGCCGACCGACGCGGGCGCCTCGGCGCCGGGCGGGGCGGACGCGCGCAGGTGAAGCTCCTCGGAGGCGGCGTCGAGCAGATAGAGGTGGCATGAGCGCGCCCGCAGGAGCGAGAGGCTCCGCTCGCTGACCGCCGGGAGGAGCTCTTCGACCGTCTCGGCGCGCGCGATCGTCTCGCCGAGCTCGGTCAGGTGCTCGAGCTCGTCGACGCGCCGGCGCATCTCCTCGTAGAGGCGCGCGTTCTCGATCGCGCCGGCGACGAGCGACGCGCTCGAGACGAGGAAGTCGATCTCCGGCTCGGTGAACTCGCGCGGCGCCTCCGTGTGGAGCGTGATCACACCGATCACGCCGCCGTCCTTGCCGAGGATCGGGACCGAGAGGAGGGACTGGAAGCGCTCCTCCTCGAGCTCCGGCACGTGCTTGAAGCGCGCGTCGTCGAGCGCGTTGTCGAGGATGAACCCCGGCTCGCGCCGCTCGGCCGCCCACCACGCGAGCCCCTCGCCGCGCTCGAGCGCGATCCGGTCGACGAAGCGCCCGTACGGGTCGGACGCCGCCTTGAGGACGAGCCGCTCGCCGCCGTCCTCGAGGAGGTAGACGAACGTCGCGTGGACGGCGCTCGCGTCGGAGAGCAGGGCGACGACGGCCTCGAGCACCTCGTCCAGGTCGAGCGACGACCCGACCGTCGAGATGATCTCCGTGAGGACGCGAC
>JAICNY010000203.1 GCA_025930955.1 Thermoleophilia bacterium | reverse complement strand
CATTGCCGCAGTCGCGCGGTCGGGGAGGCGGAGCGAGTTGCCGATCAGCTCCGCCTCGAGCAGCCGCGCGAGGTCGTCTCCCGCCGGGCGCTCGGCGATCAGCTCCTCGAGCAGCGCGGCCGCCTCCTCCTCACGCGTCGACCAGAAGAGCGCGCGCGCGAGCGCGATCCGCACCCGCGTGTGGAGCTCTTCGCCCTCAGCCATCCGGGCGGCCTCGCGGAGGTGGTCGACGAGGGACGGACGGCCGAGCTGGAACTCCGCCCGTGCGAGCTCGAGCAGGAGCCCGGCCCGCTCGTCGCCCGCGTCGACCTCCTCGAGGGCGCGCCCCAGGTAGGCGACCGCGCTCTCCGGGGCGCCCTGCGCGCGCGCGCCGTGCGCGGCCTCGCGGAGCGTGTCGACGGCCGCCGCGCCCGCGCCGGCCGGCGCCCGTAGGAGCTGCGCCGCGACCTGCTCGGCCGGCGCCCCGGCGGCCGCGAGCACCTCGGCCGCGCGCGCGTGCGCCGCCTCGCGCTCGGCGGCGCTCATCCCCTCGTAGACGGCGTTCAGGAGCACGGGGTGGACGAAGGCGAGCGGCGGGTCCGGCCGCAGGAGGTCCACGCGCGCGAGCTGGGCGCCAACCGGCGCGACGGCGCTCCGGTCGATGCCCGCGAGGGCGGCCACCTGGGCGCGGTCGGCGCGGTCGCCGAGCACCGCGACCGCCCGGGCGACCGCGGCCGCCTCGGCCGGGAGTCGCGCGAGCCGGACGCGCACCGCGCGCGCGACCGTCTCCGGCGCGATCCGATCCAGAGCGTCGACCGAGCCGGCGGACGGCTCGACGCCCTCCGCCTCGAGCGTCCGCAGAAGCTCCCGCAGAAGGAGCGGGTTGCCGCCCGTGGCGCCGTGGCACGCCGCGCAGAAGGCGTCCTCCGCCGTCGGGCCGAGCGCCTCGCGCACGAGCGCGGCGGCGGCATCCTCGGAGAGCGCCGGCGGGCGCACCGCCTGCGTCGCGGGGTCGGCGAGCAGCTCCTCGAGCGCCGCGTCGGCCTCGCCCGGTGGGCGCGTCGAGGCGGCGACGAGTACCGGGATCCCCTCGAGGCGCCGCCCGAGGTAGGCGACGAAGCGGAGCGACGGGAGGTCGGCCCACTGGAGATCGTCGACCGCGAGCACGAGCGGGCCCCGCTCGGCGAGGTTCGCGGTGAGCCAGTAGAGCCCGTGGAGGGCGGCGAAGGCCGCGTTCTCGTCCGCCCCTCCGCCGTCCGCCGGCTCCGCCGTCTCGAAGAGCCGCCCGGCGTGCGCGGCGGCGCCGCCGAGCAGTCTCTCGCGCTCCGCCGCGTCCGCGCGTGCGAGCGCCGGTTCAAAGAGCTGCCGGACGACGCCGTAGGAGAAGTCCCGCTCGAGCTCGCTCCCGCGCGCGGCGAGCACGATCGTTCCGGCCGCCGACGCCCGGGCGCGCGCCTCGGCGAGCAGCGTCGTCTTCCCGATCCCCGCGGGGCCCTCGATCGCAAGCAGGCGTCCGCGTCCGGCGCGCGCGTCGGCGAGGGCCGTCTCGAGCGCGTCGAGCTCCGCGTCCCGCTCGAGCAGCCGCGCGTCGCCGCCGTCCGCCAGGCCGGCGCGCGGGGGAGGGAACGCCTCCGGGAGCCCGTCGGCGACAAGCTGCGCGAGCCGCTCCGGGCTCTCGAACCCGGCCAGCCGGGCCGCGCCGAGATCGCGCACGGAGACGCCCTCCGGCAGCTCCTGCCCGACGACCGCGCGCGTCGCGCTCGAGAGGACGGCCTGCCCGCCGTGCGCCGCCTCGCAGACCCGGCGCCCGCGATGGACGGCGAGCCCGACGTACGCCTCGCCCGAGAGCGCCGCCTCGCCCGTGTGGAGCCCCATCCGGACGCGCACGTCCGCCTCGTCAGGCCACGGCTCCGCGCCGAGCGCGCGCTGGCCGGCGACCGCGGCGCGCACGGCGTCTCCCGCTCCCGAGAAGACCGCGAGGAGCGCGTCGCCCTGCAGGTCGACGACCGCTCCGTCCGCCTCCTCGACGGCGCCGCTGAGCAGCTCGCGGTGGCGTGCGAGCACCTCCGCGTAGCGCTCCCGCCCGAGCCGCTCGAGCAGCCGCGTCGAGCGCTCGATGTCCGTGAAGAGGAACGTGACCGTGCCGCTCGGCAGCGTCCGGGGCGCCTCAGCCATGGCCGAGGACCTTAGCCCTGCGGCGGCCCCGCGAAAGTCTTCGGTTGTTCCTACGGGTGCCCCTCGTGGCCACGAAGCCGGGCCCGGAGCACGATCGGCTCATGCACCGCACACCCCGCGAAAGGAGCCACGAGATGACCGCCAAGGCCACCATGCTCTGGGCATTCGCCCTCAGCTCGATCGCCGTCTTCATGACCGCGCTCGACAACCTCGTCGTCACGACCGCCCTCCCGGTGATCCGCGAGGATCTCGGCGGCGGGATCGAGGCGCTCGAGTGGACGGTGAACGGCTACACGCTCACCTTCGCCGTCCTCCTCCTCACCGGAGCGGCGCTCGGCGACCGCTTCGGCCGCCGCCGGATGTTCGGCATCGGGATGGGCGTCTTCACGCTCGGCTCGGCCGCCGCCGCGCTCGCGCCGACGATCGAGCTCCTGATCGCCGCCCGCGGGCTCCAGGGCCTCGGCGGCGCGATCGTCACGCCGCTCACCCTCACGATCCTGACGAACGCCGTCCCGCCGGAGAAGCGCGGCCTCGCGCTCGGCGCCTGGGGCGGGATCGGCGGCCTCGCGATCGCGCTGGGCCCGCTCGTCGGCGGCGCCGTCACGGAGGGGATCTCGTGGCAGTGGATCTTCTGGCTGAACGTCCCGCTGGGGCTGCTCATGATCCCGCTCGCGCGGACGCGCCTCGTCGAGAGCCACGGGCCGAACGGCCGGCTCGACCTCGGCGGCCTCGCCTTCGCGAGCGCCGGGCTGCTCGGGCTCGTCTGGGGCCTCGTGCGCGGCAACGGCCAGGGCTGGGGAAGCCTCGAGGTCGTCGGCTCGCTCGTCCTCGGCGTCGCGCTCCTCGCCGCGTTCGTCGCCTGGGAGCGCCGGGCGGCCGCCCCGATGCTGCCGCTCCGCTTCTTCCGCAGCCGGGCCTTCGCCGCCGCGAACGCCGCGTCGCTCCTCATGTTCTTCGGGATGTTCGGGTCGGTCTTCCTCCTGACCCAGCTCCTGCAGGGCCTGCTCGGCTACTCGCCCTTCGAGGCCGGTCTACGGATGCTCGCGTGGACTGCCATGCCGCTCGTCGTCGCTCCCGCGGCCGGCGCGCTCTCCGACCGGATCGGCGGGCGCCCGATCATGGCCTTCGGTCTCGCGCTCGACGCCGTCGCGTTCGCGTGGATGGCCGCGGTCGCCTCGCCCGGCGTCTCGTACGGCGCGCTGTTCCCTGCCTTCGTCCTCGCCGGGATCGGGACTGCGTCCTTCTTCGCCCCGGTCGCGAACACCGTCATGGCGTCCGTGCGGCCCGAGGAGTCGGGCCAGGCCTCCGGCGCGACGAACGCGATCCGCGAGATCGGCGGCGTCCTCGGCGTCGCGGTGCTCGCCGCCGTCTTCGCCGGCCAGGGCGGCTTCGAGTCCCCGGAGCGGATGGTCGACGGCTTCCAGCCCGCGCTGCTCGTCGGCTCGCTCGCCCTCGCGCTCGGCGCCGCCGCTGCGCTCCTCGTCCCTGGCCGCCGCTCCGCGCGGCAGGCGGCCGCCGCCCCCGTTCTCGCGGCCGAGGCCGCGTGAGAAAGGAGAACGACATGCTCGCGAAGCTCTGGACGGGCCTCTTCGTCGCCTACGCGGCGGCGGCCGTCCCGCTCCTCGCCT
>JAICNY010000247.1 GCA_025930955.1 Thermoleophilia bacterium | reverse complement strand
CGGGAGACCGGGCTCGCCGAGGATCTTCCGCGTCTCGGCACGGAGCTTCCACTCCTCGCTGAACTCCTCGCCGTCGAAGTCCCAGTCCATCGAGAGGTCTGCCCGCATGGGCTCGGTCTCTCGGAGCCGCTCGATGCCCGCGTCGCCCGCGCCCGACATCGACTGGTACGTCGCGAGGCGGACGGCGGCCAGGCCTGCCGCGTCGCGGAGCGGTGCGAGCACGCACGTGAGCTGCATGGCCGAGCAGTTCGGGTTGGCGACGATCGCGTCCCCGTCGCCGATCGCGTCGTCGTTCACGCCCGCGACGACGAGCGGGATCCCGTCCTCGAGACGGTAGGCGTCCGACTTGTCCACGCAGACGGCGCCGCCGCGCGCGGCGTGCGGGACGAGCGCGCGGCTCTGCTCCGTGCCGACGGAGAAGAAGCAGAGGTCGAGGTCGCCGGCGGCGAGCGCCTCCGGCGTCGCCTCCTCGACGGTGAGCGTCCGGTCGCCGTAGGGGAGGTGGCGGCCCGCCGAGCGCGCCGAAGCGAACGCGCGCACGTCGTCGAACCCGCGCTCGGCAAGGAGCTCGAGCGTGACGGTGCCGACCGCGCCCGTGGCGCCCACGACGCCGACGCTAGGCATGCTGGCGCTCCGCTTCCGGGCGCGAGAGCTCGAACGTCTCGTGCAGCGCAGTGACCGCGCGCTCGACGTCGTCGCGCGGGACGTAGAACGCGATCTTGATCGGCGAGGTGGAGACGAAGCGTGGCTCGATCCCGAGCTCGGTCAGGGTCGCGAAGGCGCGCGCGGCGATCCCGGGGTGGCTCCGCATGCCGGCGCCGACGACGCTCACCTTGCCGAGCTCGGAGCGCTCTTCCCACGCGGCGCCGAGCCGGCCGAGCGCGTCCCCGGCGTCGTGGCGGTCCTCGAGCGGGGCGGAGAAGACGAGCTCCGGCCCGATCTGGATCACGGTGTCGACGTTCACGCCGGCGTCGGCGAGGGCGCCGAAGAGCTCGGCGGGGGCGGCGCCGCGCACCTCGTACACGGCCTCCTCGACCGTGTGCGTGACGCCGGAGATCATCGCCTTCTCGAGCATCCGCTCGTCCTCCTCCCGCACCCACGTGCCGTCCTCGTCGGTGAACGTCGAGCGGACGTGGAGCCGTACGTCGTGGTTGCGCGCGAACTCGACGGAGCGTAGCTGGAGCACCCGCGCGCCCGAGGCGGCCATCTCGAGCATCTCCTCGTACGAGACGGCGTGGAGCTTCTGCGCCCGGGGGACGAGGCGCGGGTCTGCGGTGAAGACGCCGTCGACGTCCGTGTAGATCTCGCAGGCGTCCGCGCCGACCGCGGCCGCGAGGGCGACCGCGGTCATGTCGGAGCCTCCGCGGCCGAGCGTCGTCACCTCGTACGCGGTCGAGACGCCCTGGAAGCCGGCGACGAGGACGATCCGGTCCTCGTCGAGCGCCTCGTGGATCCGCTTCGCCCGGATGTCGACGATCTTCGCCTTGCCGTGCGCGGTGTCCGTGACGATCCCCGCCTGCGAGCCGGTGAGCGAGATCGCGTCGCGGCCGAGGTCGGAGATCGCCATCGCGACGAGCGCGCACGAGATCCGCTCGCCGACGGAGATGAGCATGTCCAGCTCGCGCGGCTTCGGGCGCGGCGAGACCGCGTGCGCGAGCGCGACGAGCTCGTCGGTGTGCTGGCCCATCGCCGAGACGACGCCGACGACACGCGCGCCCGCCTCGCGTGCGGCGACCATCCGCGCGGCCACGCGGCGGATCTTCTCCGGGTCGGCGACGGAGGTGCCGCCGAACTTCATCACGATCGTCCCGAGCCGCGCCTCGGGCGCCGCAGGCTCGACCGCCGGAACGGTCTCGTACGCGGTTTCCGTCACCCGGAGGATTGTAGGGACGGGTCCCGCTCGCCTCCTTCCGAACGGCGTGTGGGGGAGTGCGGCACCGCTTCGGGCCCTCGTGGTCCGCGCGCAGACGGCCTCCCTGAGACGTTGACCCCCACCCAGGGTGG
>JAICNY010000091.1 GCA_025930955.1 Thermoleophilia bacterium | reverse complement strand
GTCGTGTCGCAGACGGTGAAGGCGTCGGCCGCGAACGCGCGCCGCATGACCTCGGGCGCGAGGCTCGACCCGCCCATGCCGGCGAGAACCGTGTGCGTGAGGCCGGCCTCGCGCACCCCGGCGGCGAAGGCCTCGAGCTCTTGGACGTTCTCGCGCTGCCGCGCGGGCTCGTCGAGCCAGCCGAGCCAGCGGTCCTCGTCGGCGCCCGTCCAGAGCGAGGCGTCGCGCGCCCAGATGCGCTCGACCAGCTCGGCGGTGCCGACCGCCATGGGCTACGCCGTCACGAGCTCGCGGCTCGTCGCCCGGATGCCCTCGAGCAGCTCGTCGAACGAGTCGGAGAACTTCTTCACGCCCTCGCGCTCGAGCGTCTCGGTCACGTCGTCGTAGTCGACGCCCGCCTCGGCGAGCCGGTCGAAGAGCGCGCGCGCGTCGTCGAGCCCCTGCTCGAGCGTCGGCTCGACCCGCCCGTGATCCTGGAACGCCTGGATGGTCTCCTCCGGCATCGTGTTCACGGTGTCGCGGCCGATCAGCTCCTCGACGTACATGACGTCGCGGTACTCCGGGTTCTTCGTCGAAGTCGAGGCCCACAGGCAGTACTGCGGGATCGCGCCCTTCGCGGCCAGGCGCTCCCAGCGCTCCCCGGCGAAGATCTTCCTGTACTCCTGGTAGGCGAGCTTCGCGTTCGCGATCGCCAGCCTGCCCTTGAGGTCGTCGTGGCCGCCGAGCTCGTCGAGGCGCCGGTCGGCCTCCGTGTCGACGCGCGAGACGAAGAAGCTCGCGACCGACGTCACTCGGCTCGGGTCGCCGCCGCCCTCGACGAAGCGCTCGACGCCGCGGATGTACGCCTCCGCGACCTCCTTGTAACGCTCGAGCGCGAAGATGAGCGTCACGTTGATCGGAACGCCGCGGGAGATCATCTCCTCGATGGCCGGCAGGCCCTCGCGGGTAGCCGGGATCTTCACGTAGAGATTCGGGCGCTCGACGAGGTCGCTTAGGAACTGCGCCTGGTCGATCGTCGCCTGCGTGTCGTGCGCGAGGCCGGGGTCGACCTCGAGCGAGACATGGCCGTCGCGGCCGCGCGCGCCGTGCTCCCAGGCCGCGCGGAGGAGGTCGCAGGCGTCCGCGATGTCGGTCGCGGCAAGCCGGAAGAAGAGCGTGCGCGGGTCGTCCTCGTCGGCCAGGAGCTCGCGCAGCTGGTCGTCGTACGCGTTCCCCGCGGAGATCGCGCCCTGGAAGATGGTCGGGTTCGAGGTGACGCCGGTGATCGCGTCGTCGTGGATGCGGCGCTCGAGGTCGCCGCTTCGGATCATGTCGCGCGAGACGAAGTCGAGCCAGGGGCTCTGACCGTGCTCGGCGAGGGAGTGAAGTCGGGTGTCAGCCATGCGTGTGTGCTGCCTCCATCTCTTCGATCTTCTGTAGGCGTGCGACGTAGCGCTCGCCCCCGTCGAACTCCGCCGCGAGGAACGTGCGGACGAGCTCGCCGGCGAGCTCCCCGCCGACGATCTCAGACCCCAGGCAGAGGACGTTCATGTCGTCGTGCTCGACGCCCTGATGGGCGGAATACGTGTCGTGGCAGATCGCCGCGCGGATCCCGGGGATCTTGTTCGCGGCGACTGAGGCCCCGACCCCGGAGCCGCAGACGAGGATCCCGCGCTCGGCCTCGCCGGAGCGGATCGCGGCGGCGAGTTCGCGGGCCTTGTCGGGGTAGTCGACGCGCGGCTCGGGCGCGTCGGTGCCGAGGTCGACCGCCTCGTGCCCGAGCGCGACGACGTCGGCGAGCACCCGCTCGCGCAGCTTCGTGCCTCGGTGATCGAATGCGACGGCGACCTTCACAGAGCCTCCTAGGGAGGGTACACCGGCCCCGTTCCCGACAAACACGCGCACGCGGGATGAGGGAAGACCCCCTCCACCCACCAGTGAAAGCGTATCGAGGAAACCCGCACGCGTCTGTGACGCTTCGTGCCGACATCGTCACGGAATCCGGGCCGATCCCGCGCACGCGGCCGGCCGCCGCCGGCCTAGAATGGCCGCCGGTTTCGAGTTCCCCCCGACGGAAAGGCGACGGCCATGTCCGACTCCGACCGCTGGCGCGAGCTGGGGCAGCAGCTCCGCGTCGACTCCATCCGCGCGAGCGCCGTCACGAAGTCGGGCCACCCGACCTCGTCCATGTCGGCGGCCGACCTCGTCGCCGTGCTCGCCGACCGGTACCTGACGTACGACTTCGACCGGCCGGACGACCCGCGGAACGACCATCTCGTCTTCTCGAAGGGGCACGCCTCGCCGCTCCTCTACTCGCTCTACAAGGCCGCCGGCGCGGTGACCGACGACGAGCTCCTCACCTTTCGCAAGCTCGGCAGCCGGCTCGAGGGGCATCCGACTCCGGTCATCCCGTGGGTCGACGTCGCCACCGGCTCGCTCGGTCAGGGACTGCCGATCGGGGTCGGGATCGCGCTCGCCGGCAAGAAGCTCGACCGGCTCCCGTACCGCGTGTGGGTGCTCTGCGGCGACTCGGAGCTCGCCGAGGGCTCGATGTGGGAGGCCTTCGAGCATTCGTCGTTCTACGAGCTCGACAACCTCGTCGCAATCCTCGACATCAACCGGCTCGGGCAGACGGGCGAGACGATGCACGGCTGGGACCTCGACCTCTACGCGCGGCGCGCGGAGGCCTTCGGCTGGCACACGATCACGATCGACGGGCACGACGTCGAGGCGATCGACCGCGCGTACGCCGAGGCGCTCGAGACCAGCGGGCGCCCGACCGCGATCGTCGCGAAGACGATGAAGGGCAAGGGCGCCGAGTCGGTCGAGAACAAGCCCGGCGCGCACGGGAAGGCGCTGGACGACCCCGAGATCGCGATCGCCGAGCTCGGCGGCGAGCGCGACCTGCGGATCGAGGTGCGAAGGCCCGACCACGACGCAGAGCCGCACCGCTTCGAGACCGGCCCGCTCGAGCTGCCGACGTACGAGGTCGGGAGCGAGGTCGCGACGCGCAAGGCCTACGGCGAGGCGCTCGCAGCGCTCGGCTCGGCCGACGGGCTGGTCGTCGCGCTCGACGGCGAGGTCTCGAACTCGACGTACTCGGAGATCTTCCGCGAGGCGCACCCCGAGCGCTACCTCGAGATGTACATCGCCGAGCAGCAGATGATCGCGGCCGCGGTCGGGCTCCAGGTGCGCGGCTGGCGGCCGTTCTCGTCCACGTTCGCCGCGTTCCTCACGCGGGCGTACGACTTCATCCGCATGGCGGCAGTGAGCCGCGCGAGCATGGCGCTCTGCGGCTCGCACGCGGGCGTCTCGATCGGCGAGGACGGGCCGTCGCAGATGGCGCTCGAGGACCTCGCGTCGCTCCGCGCGGTCGGCGGCTCGACCGTCCTCTACCCGTGCGACGGGAACCAGACGGCGAAGCTCGTCGCCGCGATGGCCGAGCTCGACGGCATCTCGTACCTCCGCACGACCCGCGCGGCGACGCCGGTTCTCTACGGGCCGGACGAGGACTTCCCCGTCGGCGGCTCGAAGGTCGTGCGCTCCTCCGACGCGGACGACGTCGCCATCGTCGGCGCCGGGATCACCGTGCGCGAGGCCCTCGAGGCGGCCGACGCGCTCGCCGAGGACGGGATCAACGCGCGCGTGATCGACGCCTACTCGGTGAAGCCGATCGACGCGGAGACCCTCCACGCGGCCGCGGAGGCGACCGGCGGGCGGATCGTCACGGTCGAGGACCACTGGCCCGAGGGCGGGCTCGGCGAGGCGGTGCTCGCCGCGTTCGCCGACGTCGAGGAGCGGCCGCGCGTGAAGCTCCTCGCCGTGCAGGGCATGCCGACCTCCGCGACGCCCGACGAGCTCCTCCGCGAGGCCGGGATCGACGCCGACGCGATCGCGGCCGCCGCGCGCACGCTCGTCGGCACGCCGGTCGCGCGCTAGCTCTTTCGAACGCCTGTCCAGGGCCCCCAGGTGCGACGATGTCGGCATGGCGGTCGTGATCGGCACGAGTCTCCGTAAGGAGCTCTCGGGCGAGGCGCTCTTCGACGGCGTCACGTTCAAGGCCGAGCGGCGCGACCGGGTGGCGCTCGCGGGGCCGAACGGCGCGGGCAAGACGACGCTCCTGCGCATGATCGCCGGCGAGACGAGCGTCGACGGGGGCACCCTCGTGCTCTCGAAGGGCGCGCGCGTCGCGCTCCACGACCAGCGCCCGCCGCTCGAGCGCGGGCTCACGCTGCGCGAGTACGTCCTCGCCGGCGCCGCCGACCTCGTCGGGATCGAGGAAGAGCTCGGGCGGCTCGAGCGCGCGATGGCCGACGGGGCGCACGACACGCAGACGCTCGCCCGCTACGCGGAGGCGCAGGCGCGCCTCGAGCACGCCGGCGGGTACGCGTGGCGCGACCGGGCAACCGCCGTCGTCCGGGGGCTCGGCTTCGCGGACGCCGACCTCGACCGCCGGCTCGAGACCTTCTCCGGCGGCGAGCTGACCCGCGCCTCGCTCGCCCGGTCGCTCGGCGGCGACCCCGACCTCCTCCTGCTGGACGAGCCGACGAACCACCTCGACGTCGCGAGCCTCGAGTGGCTCGAGCGGGAGCTCACCTCGCTCGACGCCGCGGTGATCCTCGTCGCGCACGACCGCTGGTTCCTCGAGGCGGTGACGAGCGCGACGCTCGAGCTCGCCGCCGGCCGCGCGACGTACTTCCCCGGCCCGTGGCACGCCTGGCGCCGCGAGAAGGCCGAGCGCGCCGCCCACGCGCAGAAGACGGCCGACCGCGTCGCGGCGGACATCGAGCGGCTGGACCGCTTCGTGCAGCGCTTCCGCTACAAGAAGACGAAGGCGAAGCAGGCGCAGGCGAAGCTCACGCAGATCTCCCGCCTGGAGAAGGAGAAGGCCGAGGCGCGCGGCGAGGTCGAGCTCCTCACGCGCCGGACGCGCTCGCTCGGGTTCGAGTTCCTGAAGCCGCCGCGCAGCGGGCGCACGGTGCTCGAGGTCCAGGGCGTGGGCCTCGAGGCCGGCGACAAGCATCTGCTCGACGACGCGTCGTTCGCGCTCGAGCGGGGCGAGCACGTCGGGCTCGTCGGGCCGAACGGCTCGGGGAAGACGACGCTCCTCGAGACGCTCCTCGGCCGCCGCGAGGCGACGACCGGCCGGGCGCGGCTCGGGCACGGGGTCGAGGCGGCGTACTTCTCCCAGCACGAGGCGGAGCTCGACCCGAACGTGTCCGTTCTCGTCATGGCCCAGAAGGCCACAGGGCTCAACCGCCCGGACGCGCAGAAGCTCCTCGGGCGCTTCCTCTTCAGCGGCTGGGAGATGCACGAGCGGCAGGTCGGCGCGCTCTCGGGCGGCGAGCGGCGGCGGCTCGCGCTCGCGCTCGTCGTCGCGTCGGGCGCGAACTTCCTCGTGCTCGACGAGCCGACGAACCACCTCGACCTCGAGAGCCGCGAGGCGCTCGAGGCGGCGCTCGAGGCCTTCCCGGGCACGCTTCTGCTCGTCTCGCACGACCGCGCGCTGCTCGACGCGATCGCCGAGCGCACGCTCGCGATCGAGGACGGGCGGGTCCGCTCCTACGAGGGCGGCTGGGCCGACTACGTTCGCGCGCGCGCCGAGCGGGAGCCTTCGCCGGAGCCGCCCGGGGAGCCCGCACCCGCGCGCAGGCCGAGGACGCCGAAGCCGGCCGCCGCGAAGAAGGGCCCCGACCCGCTCGTCGAGCTCGAGCGCGAGATCGAGGCGCAGGAGCGGCTCGTCGCGCGCCTCGAGGCCGAGCTCGCCGGCGACTGGACGAACATCGACACGATCGCGGCCCACCGCCGCGCGCGCGAGGATCTCGAGCGGCTCTTCGCGCGCTGGGAGGAGCTCCTCGACCGCGCCCCTTCGTGAGGCGTTCCGCGGCCCGGACGGCTGGATCGACGCCGTCCGGCTCGCCGCCGTGCCGTTCGCCGTCCTCGAGGCGGCGACGGAGGGCTACGCGGAGGGTGAGAAGGCGCTCGCGTGGCTGCTCGTCGCCTCCCTCGCGCTCGCAGCCGTCGCGCTTCCGCTCGCCGCGCGCTCCGGCCGCCCTGCGTGGCTCGGCGTGGGCGCGCTCGTCTTCGACACCGCGTTCCTCTCGGCGTGGGCCGTCCTCTATGCGGCCGAGCCGGGCACGCCCGCGCGGGAAATCCTCGTCCTCGCCGCCGTGGAGGCCGGCCTGCGCTACGGACCGTGGGGCGCCCTGTGGGCCCTCGCGACGCTCCCCGCGCTCGTCCTCTTCGAGCTGCGGCTCTCGAACGCGCTCGACGCACCGTTCGACGCCGGCCACGCCGTCTTCCCCGCCGGGCTGTACGGGCTCGTCGGGCTCGTCGTCGGGGCGCTCAGCGAGGAGCGGCGGCGCGCAGGAAGTCGAGCGCCACCCGCTGAGCCGCCTCCGTCGGCGTGACGCCGTCCGCCTCCGCCGCCGCGAGGACGCGCTCGGACGCCTCGCGGACGAGCCGCTCGACCTCCGCCAGGCACGCGGCCGGGTCGTCGCCCTCGCACCCGGGCGCCTCGTAGAGGTGCACGCCGCCCGCGTTCGCGACGAAGTCGGGGAGCGCGAGGATCCCGCGGGCGTGCAGCGCCCCGACGGCGCCCTGCCCATACGGGATGTTGGCCGCAGGCACGATCGCGGCGCAGCGGATGAGCGGCGCGGTGTCGACGGTGACGAAATCGGGCCGCGCGCCCGGAACGAGCACGTCGCACGCGACGGTGGCAAGCTCCTCGCGCGGCCGCACCGGGACGCCGGCGTGGTGGACGAGCCGGTCGCCGTGCCCGGCCTTGAGGGCGAGCAGCGCGTCGACGTCGAGCCCGTCCGGGTCGAGGAGCGCGCCCTCGATCGTCGAGATGCCGACGATTCGAGCGCCCGCCCAGGCGAGCGCGTGCGCCGTCCCCGCGCCTGCCTTCCCGAAGCCCTCGATCGCGACGCGCGCGCCCTCGAGCGGCCGGCCGAGTGCCGCGAGCGCGGCCCGCGCCGCGCCGAGGATCCCGGCGCCCACCGCGAGGTCGTCCATCCCCATCCCGTCGTGCGTCCGCACCCACATCGGCGTGCGGCCCTCCGGTGCGAGGCGGAGGAAGTCGCTCGGATGCGTCCCCATGTCGGGCCCGGTGCCGAAGACGTCGCGCATCGCGAGGATCCGGTCGACGTAGGCGGAGAGCACCCGCTCGCGTGCGGCCGCGTCTCCGCCGGGGAACCGGATCCCCGCTTTCGCGCCCGCGAGCGGCACCTGGGCGACGCCGAACTTCCACGTCATCGCGCGGGCGAGCCGCGCCACCTCGTCCACCGTCACGTCGGGCACCATCCGCGTCCCGCCGGCCGAGCGCGGGAAGAGCTCGTGGTCGACGACGATGAAGGCCTCGAGCCCGACGGCATCGTCGCGGAGCTCGACGACGTGGAGCGGCGGCGCGTTCGGGTCGTCGAGGACGGACACGGCGCGGGACGGTACTACGACTGGTCGGCGAAGGTCGCGACGATCGCCTCGGCGACGACTTTCATCGGGCGGTTGGAGGACTGGCTCGCCCGGCGCAGGCGACCGAACGCCTCCTCCTCGGAGAGGCCCTCGCGCTCCATCAGGAGCCCCTTCGCCCGCTCGACCACCTTGCGGGTCGCGAGCGCCTCGGCGAGCGACTCGGCCTCCTCGCGCAGCGCCTCGAGCTCCGCGTGCCGGGCCCGCGCCGCGTGGATCGCCGGGAGGAGGTCGGCCTCGCGGAACGGCTTCACGAGGTAGCCGAACACGCCGGCCTCGACCGCGCGGGCAACGAGCTCCTCCTGGCCGTACGCGGTGAGCATGACGATCGGGATCGGCCGCTCTGCGAGGATCCTCCGCGCGGCCTCGATTCCGTCGAGCCGCGGCATCTTCACGTCGAGGATCGCGAGGTCGGGCCGCTCGCTCGCCGCGAGCTCGACCGCCTCCTCGCCGTTCCGCGCCTCCGCGCAGACCTCGAACCCGGCCTCCTCGAGCGTCGTCCTGAGGTCGAGCCGGATGATCGTCTCGTCCTCGGCGACGAGAATTCTCACGCCGGGAACCGCACCTCGGCGCGCAGGCCGGGCTCGCCGCCGAGGGTCAGCGTGCCGCCGAGCTCGTCGTGGACGAGCGCGCGGACGATCGAGAGGCCCGTGCCCTCCGCCGCGGCGCCGGTCCACTCGCCGTCGTCGGCCACGCTCAGCCGCACCTCGCCGTTTCGCCTGGCGAGCTCGACCTGCACCGAGTTGCCCCCGTGCTCGAGCGCGTTCTGGAGGAGCTCGCTGAAGACGAGCGCGAGCGCCGTCGCCCGCCCGCCGTGGAGCGAGACGGGCTCGAGCCGCGACTCCACGCGCTTGCCGCCGCCGACGCCCTGGAGGAGCGTCGCACGGAGCCGCTCGACGAGCTCGCCCAGCTCGACGTCGTCGTCGCGCCGCTCGGTCAGCACCTCGTGGACGGCGGCGATCGCGAGGATCCGGTTCACGGAGTCGTCGAGCGCCTTGCGCGCGTCGATCCCCGGCGAGCGCGCCTGCAGGCGCAGGAGCGAGGCGACCGTCTGGAGGTTGTTCTTCACGCGGTGGTGGATCTCTTGCGCGAGAACGCCGCGCATGACCGCGCGACCATGCTCGAGCGCCACCGCGGCCTGGCTCGCGATCGAGGCGAGCAGGCGGCGCTCGTCCGTCGAGAAAGGCGTGTCGCGGTCGCAGACGAGCTCGCCGATCTCGCGGCCCTTCCAGCGGAGCGGCAGCCGCACGGCATGCGCGCCGGCGCGCCCCTCGGGCCAGGCGATCCGCCCGTCCTCGAGGACGAGCGCAGCGCCCGTCGCGCCGACCGCGGCCATGGTCGTCTCGACGATCGCGCCGAGCGACTCCTCGAGGTAGAGCGACTCCGAGACCGCCTCGGAGATCCGCGCGAGCGCCTCGAGCTCCGCCACCCGGCGCTGCGCCGCGTCGTAGAGCTTCGCGTTCTCGATCGCCTGCGCCACCTGGCCCGCGATCGCCATCAGGAGCGCGATCTCCGCGTCGCTGAACTCGCGCGGCTCCCGCGTGCGGACGTTGAGGGCGCCCTCGAGGCGGTCGCGCGCGAGGATCGGAACGGCGAGGATCGACTCGTACTGCTCCTCGCGGAGGTTCGGGAACGCCTTGAACCGCTCGTCGAGATGCGCGGCGCGCGGGATCATGACCGGCGCGCGCTCGGCCGCCGCGGTGCCGGTGATCCCCTCGCCGGGGCGCATCTTCGGGACGCGCGTCATGTCCTCGACCCGCGTGCCGTACGACGCGCGCAGGACGAGCTCGTCCGCCGCCTCGTCGTAGAGGTAGACGAAGCAGGCGTCGGCCTCGAGCGCCTCCGCGACCTTCGCGGCGACGAGCTCGAAGACCTCGCCGAGGTCGAGCGTCGAGTTGACCGCGGCGATCGTCTCGGTGATGAGCCGCAGGTGCCGCGCCGACGCGTCGCGGGCGCTCTCGGACATGGACGGATTGTAGGTCGCCGACCCGTCCGGTATCGTCGCGCGACCTTGGATCTGACGCAGTGGCTCATCGCGCTCCACGTCCTCGCCGCGTTCGCGCTCGTCGCGGCGCTCGTGCTCTTCAGCATCGTGATCGCGTTCGGCTGGAACCGCGACCGGCCCTCCGAGATCGTCTCGCTCTTCCGCGTCTCGCGCGTGGGCGACGTCCTGTTCGGCGTCGGCGCCGTCGGGACGATCCTCTTCGGCGTCTGGCTCGCGATCCAGATGGACGAGTACGGGATCTTCGACGGCTGGGTGATCGCAGCGCTCGTGCTGTGGGCGATCCTCATGGAGACCGCGCGGCGCGAAGGGAAGCTCTACGCCCGGTCCCGCGACCGGGCGCGCGAGCTCTTCGGCGGCGGCGCGGACGTCTCCGATGCAGAGCTTCGAAGCCTGCAGCGGTCGCAGCCGGCGCTCATGTTCCACGTCGCCTCGTGCGTGCTCGCGTTCCTGCTCATCCTCGACATGATCTGGAAGCCCGGCGCATGAGCCTGCTCGCCGCCATCCGGCCGGACGACTGGAACTTCCCGCTCCTCGTGCACGTCTTCGGCGCCATGCTGCTCGTGGGCGGCCTCGGGACGGCGCTCGCGTTCCAGGTGATCGGCTGGCGCCCCGAGCGGCCCGACACGGCCGCCAGGCTCGCGCGCTGGAGCTTCCGCTCGCTCCTCTTCGTCGCCTTCCCGGCGTGGTGGCTGATGCGGATCGGCGCCCAGTGGATCTACACGACCGAGGACTGGGACAGCGCGGCCGAAGAGCCGACCTGGATCGGCATCGGATGGATCACCGCGGAGGGCGGCGGCGCCTTCCTCCTGCTCGGGCTGATCCTCGCCGGGATCGGCGCGCGCCGGCTCTCGCGCAGCGGAGCGCGCTCGAGCGCGCTCGTCCGGATCTCGACCGTGCTCGTCACGGTGTCGCTCCTCATGGCCGTCGTGGCCACCTGGGCGATGTCCGGCAAGCCCGCTTAACGCGGCGAGCCGCCCGAAGGCGGCCCGCGCTGCGCGCAGATGTGCCGGCGCTAGAGGACGGCCAGGTACTTCTCCATCTCCCACTGCGTGAGCTGGATGCGGTACTCGTCCCACTCCTCGCGCTTGATCTTCACGTAGGCGTCGAAGATGTGCTGGCCGAGCGCCCGCCGGGCGAGCTCGGAGGTGGCGAGCTCGTCGACCGCCTCGCCGAGCGTCTCCGGGAGGGCGACGATCCCGCGCTCGCGCCGCTGCTCCGCCGTGAGGTTGTAGAGGTTCTGCTCCATCGGAGCGGGAAGCTCGTAGCCCTTCTCAATCCCCTCGAGCCCCGCGTGGAGGAGCGCGGCGAACGTGAGGTACGGGTTGCAGGCCGGGTCGGGGCAGCGGATCTCCGCCCGCGTCGCCTGCTCCTTGCCCGGCTTGTAGAGCGGGATCCGGATGAGCGCCGAGCGGTTCCGCCGCGACCACGCGACGTAGACCGGCGCCTCGTAGCCGGGCACGAGCCGCTTGTACGAGTTCACCCACTGCGCGAAGATCGCGGAGATCTCGCGCGCGT
>JAICNY010000097.1 GCA_025930955.1 Thermoleophilia bacterium | reverse complement strand
TGGAGGACGGGCGGCTCGGAGACCTTCGTTGTCGGCGTGCGCTGGTCCATGACGACGGGCGGAACACGCGGTTCCGCCGGCCGCGAATCGTAGCCGGGCGGCGCCTCGCCGCGGTCGCTCCGCTCGGGTGTCCCGGGCGCGGACGGACGTGGGCGCCCGCCGAGCCCCGAGCTAGTAACACTGTGTTACTAGCGAGGGCGTCCCCGCCCCGCTTGGGCATCGCCGGGCGACGGCTTAGACTCGCGCGCGATGCCCGGCGAGCTCGTCCCGATCGGCCGGCGGCCGAAGCAGGTCGCGTCCTTTGCGGGCCCCGGCGCCCCCGCGCGGTTCCAGGCGTGGCGCGAGGCGAACGCGGCCGCGCTCGCCGCCGTCCCGGTCGAGGCGCTCCGCGTCGAGCACGCGGGCTTCGGCGGGGCCCGGACGATCAGGATCCGGATGGACGAGGACGCGATCCCGGACGGGCTCGAGGGCCCCGACGAGGCGGGCGCCGGCGACGGCCTCCCGCCCGCGGCGTAACGAGGCTACGGGCGCTCGTTGAAGCGCTGCTGCGCGTCTTCGAGCCCCTCGGCGAGGAGCGCCTCGACGGCGTCCGCCGCCCGGGCGACGAGGCCGTCGACGTCCTCGTGCGCGTCGAAGGGATCGAGCACGAAGTCGGACACGGGCCGCGGATCGCCGCGCTGCGGCCGCCCGACGCCGACGCGGAGCCGCAGGAACTCCTGCGAGCCGAGCGCCTGGGCGACCGAGCGGAGCCCGTTGTGGCCCGCGAGCCCGCCGCCCGCGCGGAGCTGGAGTCGGCCCGGCTCGAGGTCGACCTCGTCGTGGACGACGAGCAGGGCGTCGGGCTCGACCTTGAAGAACCGCGCCGCCGGCTGCACGGAGCGGCCGGACAGGTTCATGTAGGTCTGCGGCTTGAGGAGCGCGACGCGGGCGCCGTCGACCCGCACCTCCGCGAGGTCGCCGGAGAACTTCGAGCGCCACGAGCCGCCGTGCCGGCGCGCGAGCTCGTCCGCGACGAGGAAGCCGACGTTGTGGCGCGTAGCCGCGTACTCGCGCCCGGGGTTCCCGAGCCCCGCCACGAGCAGGTCGAGCGTCGAGGCCCGCTCGCCCCGACGGAACAACCGCACAGACGCCTAGCCTTCGGCCGTTTCCTGCTCGCCGGCGGCGTCCGCCTCCGGCTCCGCTTCTTCCTCCGCCGCGCCCTCGGGGGCCTCCTCGCCCTCGGCGAGCTCGGCGCCCTCCTCCTCCTCGACCTCGACCGGCTCCTCCTCGACGCGCGGCGCGGCAACGGAGGCGAGCACCATGTCCTCGTCGTCGAGGACGGTCACGTCCTCCGGCACGACGAGGTCGGCGACGCGGAGGCTGTCCCCGATCTCGAGCGCGCTGATGTCGAGCTCGAGCCGGTCGGGAATGCTCATCGGGAGCGCCTCGACGTTCACCTCGCGCGTGACCTGCGTGAGGACGCCGCCGACCTTCACGCCCTCCGACTCGCCGACGAGCTCGACGCCGACGGCCGTCTGGATCGGCCGGTCGAGCCGCACCTCGTGGAGATCCACGTGCAGGAGTCGGCTCTTGGTCGGGTGCACCTGATAGTCCTTCAGCACGGCCGGGCGCGGCTTGCCGCCGTCGCCCTCCACGACGACGTCGAGGATCGTGTGCGTGCCGTGGTCGCCCGTGATCGCGCGGCGGAGCTCACGCTCGCCGACGCAGAAGCTCTGCGGCTCCTTCCCCGCGCCGTAGAGCACGCCGGGGATGAGCCCCTCGGCACGCAGGCGCCGCACCTCGGCGCTTCCGCGCGCGTCGCGTGCCTGCACCTCGAGCCTGATCCGGTCGCCCGCCATCGGTCGGCCAGTGTACCGAAGCGCCGCCGCTGCCCTTGCTTCGTTCTAGTAGCCGAAGAAGAGGTTCCGGAAGAAGATGCCCACCGGCAGCCAGGCCGCGAGGGCGAAGAAGATCGAGGCAAAGAACGCCGTGCCCATGGCAAAGGCGTGGGTGTTGGGGTCCATGGCTCTCCGCAGTACCGCATCGGGGGACGGCGCCGAGTCCCGTCCCGGTGCTCTCACTGTGACCCGAGATCTCGTCGCGCGCAACCGCTCGTGCGAGGGATAGCACCGCCTCCCCCCGGCGCCGAAGCTTCGTTCGAGGGCCGCACCTCGAGCATGCCGGACGCCGCAGACATCAAGCGTGGGGCCGCGAAGGCTCCCTCCACCCGCCGCAAGGCCGCTCCGAAGGGCGCCGCGGTCGAGGTGGCCGCGGCCGATCCGCCCGTCGTCCGGCTCGAGATCTATGCGGCGCAGACTCCCGCCCCGAAGGCGAAGCGCAAGGCCCGGAAGACGCCCGCGAAGCCGACGGCGGCTCCGGCGACGACCGCGCTGCCCGAGCTCGAGCGGCGCGAGGCGGAGGTCGCCGAGCGCGAGGAGACGCTCGCCCGGCAGGCCGCGGAGCACGAGGCCCGCGGGCAGGCGCTCGCCGCGGCCGCTGACGAGCTCGCGGCCCGGGAGCAGGAGCTCGCGAGCAGGATCGAGGACTTCGCCGCACGGTACGACGCCGTCACCCGCGCGGCCGAGACGTTCGCCGAGCGCGAGGCGGCGCTCGCGGCGCGCGAGCAGGCGATCGGCGCCGAGGAGGCCCGGCTCGCCGCCCTCCGCGAGAGCGCCGAGGCGACCGAGGCGACGGCGGGCGAGCGCGAGCGGGCCCTAGCCGGACGCGAGCTGGAGCTCGCCGGCCGGGAACGAAATCTTGCCGAGCGCGAAAAGGCGCTCGACGCGCGCGCCGCCGAGCTCGACCGCAAGGAGCCGGCGCTCGCCGAACGGGAGCGCGTGATCGCCCTCCGCGAGCGCGAGCGCGCCGAGCAGGCGCTCACCCGCGCCGGCGACCACGGCGTCGCGGCCGAGCGGCTCGAGCTCCAGCGGCGCGAGAAGCGGCTCGTCCAGCTCGAGGAGTCCCTCCGCGAGAAGGCGCAGCTCCTGGACGAGCGCCAGTCCGACCTCGAGCTTGACCGCGTCCAGCACGAGACCGAGGCGGACTACCGCGAGACGAAGCTCGAGGAGCGCGAGCGCGCCCTCGAGGAGCTCGAGCGCCGCCTCGGGGCGAAGGAGAGCGAGCTCACCGCGTACGTCGCGCAGGTGCAGGGCGAGCTCCGCCGCCGCGAGCTCGAAGGCACGAGCGCCTAGCCCAACGGCGCCCGGCGCCCGCGCGCCGGCTCGGCGTCCCTAGAGGTTGCCCGGCTCTTCGCCGTACAGCCAGGCGTCGGGCGAGTCGTCGTGCCGCTCGTCGAACCGCTGGCGCAGGTGGACGCCCGCCCCGATGAGCGGCGTCCCGGGAAAGGCCATGAGCACGAACACGGTCGTCCAGAGCGTCGACCCAGGCCCGGCCGCCGCAACGGCGAAGAGGATCGGCACGGCGCCGAGCGCGAGCGCGCCCCAGCGGCCGATCACGAAGCCGATGCCGATCTGCGCAGCTCCCGCGACGAGGAGCGCCGTGAACGCGAGGAAAGCCGGCGGCGTCGCGTCGACGAAGGCGAAGCCGCCCACGAAGACGCCCATCAAGAGCGCGTAGAGCGCCGGTGCCTTGCGCTGGTCGTTGAGCGTGGTCACGCGCCTCCAAACGGTCTCCGGCGCGCCGCCCCGCCATGTCCTTGACCGAATGATCGCGCGGCCGGCCGGAGCCCGCCATCCCCCGCTCGGGGGTCCCGCGCGCCGCTAGGTCGACTCGGTCATGTGCTCGGTGAGCGCGGCCAGCTCGTCGCGCGACCGGGCGATGATGCGCTCGAGCTCGGCGACGAAGTCGGCGTCCACAGGGTTTTCGCTCGCCTGGAACGCCTCGAGCGCCCGCTCTCCCGTCGCGATCAGGATCCGGAGCAGCGCGACCTCCTGCCTGTCCGTGCGGGCCATGCTGGGCCTCTAGCCGGTCGAGCGGCCGGCCAAACGCGCGGGCCGGCGGAATGGCCGCGCAAGTCCCTCGGACCAGCCCCGTTCGGCCCCGCCGGGGGAACGGGGTCGAACGAGGTCTCGAACGCGCCAAGCGGCCGCGCTTCCGGGGGCGGCTCCCTCGATCTCGCGGTCGTTCCTGGCGTAGGCGCAACCTACGGGACCGCTTCGCGCGCGTCCAGCCGGTTCGCCGCTCGGGGCGCGCGAGGCCGTGCCCGGCCTCGCGCCCGCGCTAGAAGAGCTGGTTCTCTCCCGCGAAGATCGCCGAGACGGACTCGCCCGAGAAGACGTTCTGGATCGTGTCCGCGAGGAGGCCGGAGACGGTGAGGATCTGGACGTTGTCCGGCGCGGAGGCCACATCCTGCGGGACGCTGTCCGTCACGACGATCTCCGTCAGCTCGCTCTCGCCGAGGCTCGCGAGCGCGTCGGGCGGAAAGAGGCCGTGCGTCGCGCAGGCGTAGACGGCGGTCGCGCCGGCCTCGAGCAGCGCCTTCGCGCCGGAGACGAGCGTCGAGCCGGTCACGATCAGGTCGTCGCTCAGGATCGCGACCTTCCCGGCCACGCGCTCGCGGCCGACGACCTCGGTCACGACCGCCACGTCGTGCTCGGGCCGCGTCTTCGACATGTAGGCGACGTCGGACTCGAGGAACTCGGCGAAGCGGGTCGTCATCTTTCCGCGGCCGGGATCCGGGGCGACGGCGACGACGCGGTCGCCGTACAGCCCCTTGTCGCGGTAGTACTGCGCGAAGAGCGGGAGCGCGGTCATGTGGTCGACCGGGATGCGGAAGAAGCCCTGGATCTGACCCGCGTGGAGATCCATCGTGAGCACGCGGTCGGCGCCGGCCGCCTCGAGGAACCCGGCGATCAGGCGCGCGGTGATCGGCTCGCGCGGCGCGGACTTCTTGTCCTGGCGCGAGTACGGGTACCACGGCATGACGGCCGTGATCCGGTTCGCGGAGGCAAGCCGCGCGGCGTCGATCATGACGAGGAGCTCGACGAGCGCGTCGTTCACGCCCGCGCCCGCGCACGACTGGACGAGGAAGACGTCCGCGCCGCGGATCGACTCCATGTAGCGGCAGTAGACCTCGCCGTTCGAGAACGTCTTCAGCTTGACCTCGCCGAGCTCGATCCCGAGCTTCTCGCCGATCGCGCCCGCGAGGTCCAGGTTCGAGCGGCCTGAGAACAGCATGAGCCTTCCCTCCGGCCCGTGCGAGATCCAGTGGTCGCGCTTCGCGCTCGACTCGACGCTCTCGAGGCCTGGAAGGGTGGCCAGCTCACTCATCTCGCTTGTCTCCGTAGCGCTCTTTGACGACCTGTCGAGCCCGGGCGATCGCGAGGGCTCCTGGTGGGACGTCGTCCGTGATGGTGGAGCCGGCCCCGATCCATGCATTGTCACCGATCTCGACGGGAGCAACGAAGACATTGTCGCTCCCGGTGTGGACGTTACTCCCGATCCGCGTCCGCTGCTTGCCCGACCCCATCTCGGGCCGGTAGTTCGCGGTGATCGCGCCTGCGCCGATGTTCGTGTCCTCGCCGATCTCGGCGTCCCCGATGTACGAGAGGTGCGGCACCTTCGAGCGTTCCCCGATCTCGGCGTTCTTCACCTCGACGAACGTGCCGACCTTCGCGTCGGCGGCGAGTCGCGCGCCCGGGCGGAGGTGCGCGAACGGGCCGACGGTGGCGCGCGGGCCGATCTCCGCGTCGCGGGCGACGACGTGCGGACCGACCTGCGCCTCGGCGCGGACGACCGTCCGGCCCTGGAGGACGGTGAACGGGCCGATCACGGCGTCCGGCTCGATCTCGACCCCGCCGTCGATCCAGGTCGTCGCGGGGTCGGTGATGGTCACGCCGGCGAGCATGTGCGCGCGGAGAATGCGCTCGCGCAGGGCGGCGGCCGCCTCGGCGAGCTCGACGCGCGTGTTCACGCCCTGCGCCGCGTCCGCGTCGGTCGTCCGCACGGCCGCGACCCGCCGGCCCGCGTCGGCGACGAGGCCCACGACGTCGGTGAGGTAGAGCTCGCCCTGCGCGTTGTCCGGCTCGAGCCGGGCGAGCGCGTCGCGCAGGTCGCCGGCCGCGAACGCGTACACCGACGCGTTCAGCTCCCTGATGGCCCGCTCCTCCTCGGTCGCATCGCGCTCCTCGACGATCCGCCGGACGCGGCCCGCCGCGTCGCGGACGACGCGTCCGTACGGGAGGGGCTTCCCGGTCTCGATCGAGAGGAGCGTGACCGCGGCGCCCTCCCGGCGGTGCGTCTCGACGAGCTCGCGGACGAGCTCGGGCGCGAGAAGCGGGGCGTCGCCGGGGACGACGAGCACGTCGCCGTCGAAGCGGCCGAGCGCGTCGAGGCCCGCGGCGACCGCGTCGCCCGTCCCGCGCGGCTCGTGCTGCAGCGCGAGCGTCGCCCCGCCGGGGAGCGTTCCGTCGAGCTCCGCGCGCGTCTCCGGCGAGACGACGACCACGAGCGGGCTCGGCCCCAGCGGGACGACCGCGTCGAGCGCCCAGTCGAGCATCCGCCGGCCGAGCAGCTCGTGGAGGTGCTTGGGCCGCCGCGACCGCATCCGCGTGCCGAGCCCGGCGGCCATCACGACGGCGGCGATGGCTGGGGCGGGAGGATTCGAACCTCCGGTCACGGGACCAAAACCCGCTGCCTTACCACTTGGCTACGCCCCACCGGCGCCAGCGTACCGCCATCAGCGGCGCCCGAAGACGAGGAAGGCCAGGACGAGCACGATGCCGACCACGATCGCGACGACGAGGAACGTCCCGACCGCGACCGCGACGAACGGGATGAGCACCGGAAGCATCTGCGAGAACGCCGCCGTCCACGAGAGCTGGCGGATCCACTCCCGCTTGGCTCGCCGCCCCAGGAGCAGGTGAGCTGTGAGGATGACGAGCGCGGCGCCGAGCGCCCAGTACCAGCCGAGCACGTTCGTGAGGACGAGGATCGTCTCCACGAGCGCGATCAGGAACGCGATGCGGAGGCGGTTGCCGCGCAGCCACCGGTCCGCCCGTCGCTCCCGGTGCTCGAGGACGGGGAGCTCGGCCACGCGGCGACGCTACCAGACCGGTCCCGTGACCCAGACGTCCGCTCCCGCGCTCGCGACGAGGGCCGCCGCCTCGGCCTCCTCGGCCGTCCGGAAGAGGCCGTAGACGGCCGGCCCGGCGCCGCTCACGTCGGCGCGGAAGGCGCCCGCGCCGCGGAGCTCGTCGACGAGCGGCGCGGGCCCCGCGGCAGGCGCGAGGTCGTTGGGCGGGAGGCCGGCGAGGTCCCGGGCGGCGAGCGCGCGGAGGAGCGCGGCCCGGCGGTCGTCGAACCCGGGCCCGCCGCCGAGCTCGTCGAAGCGGCGGTAGACGTCCCCGGTGGAGCGCTTCTCGGCTCCGTGCGGGAGCGCGACGACGACGCGGTAGCCGAGCGGCAGGTCGAGCGCGGTGAGCCGCTCCCCCGCGCCCTCGGCGAGCTGCGGGCCCGGGCGGAGGAAGAAGGGGACGTCGGCGCCGAGCCCGGCCGCGAGCTCGTGGAGGGGGTCGTCGGGGAGCGCCTCGGCGAGCGTCTCGTTCGCGGCCGCGAGCGCGGCGGCGGCGTCGGAGCTGCCGCCGCCGAGGCCGGCCGCGACGGGGATCTCCTTGTCGATCCTGACCCGCCACGCCGGCTCGACGCCGGCCGCGGCGGCGAGCCGCTCGAGCGCGAGGCGGACGAGCGTGTCGTCCGGGAATCCCTCGACGGCGAGCGCCGCCGCAGGCTCGAGCACGAGCCGGTCGGCGAGGTCGATCCGCTGGAGGACGTTCGCGACCGGGTGCAGCCCGTCCGCCCGCGGCTCGCCGACGACGAGCGCGAGGTTGATCTTCGCGGGCGCGAGGAGCTCGGTCACGCGAGATGCTCCGCGAGGGCGAGGAACGTCTCCGGCTCGAGCGCCTCCGCGCGCACTGCGGGGTCGAGCCCGGCCGCGGCGACCGCCTCGTCGGCCCGCGCGCGGTCGAGGCCGGCGAGCCCGAGCGAGTTGGCGAGCGTCTTGCGCCGGTGCGCGAACGCCGCCTGGACGACACGCTTGAGCGGCGCGTACTCCTCCCCCCACGTGCGCGTGCGCCGGAACGCGACGAGCGCCGAGGCGACGTTCGGCTGGGGCCGGAAGACGCTCGGCGGGACGGGATGGAAGCCGGTCCGCTCGGCGGTCAGCCGGAGGAGGACCGAAACGGCGCCGTACGCCCGCGTACCCGGCTCGGCGAAGAAGCGGTCGGCGACCTCGCGCTGCACCATCACGCACCAGCGTTCCACGGTCGGGAGCCCGTCCAGGCTCTCGACCACGAGCGGCGTCGCGACGTTGTACGGGAGGTTCGCGACGAGCTTTCCGGGCGGGGGATCGAGCTCGTGGAGCGGGACGCGGAGCGCGTCGCCGAAGACGAGCTCGACGTTAGGGCGCGCGCCGAGCCGCTCGCGCAGGGCCGGCTCGAGCGAGCGGTCGAGCTCGACGGCGTGGACGAGGCGGACGCGATCGGCGAGGAACGCGGTCAGCACCCCGAGCCCGGGCCCGATCTCCAGGACGACGTCGTCCGGCCCGAGCTCGGCGAGCCGCCCGGCGACGCGGACGATGTTCTCGTCCACGAGGAAGTGCTGGCCGAGCTCCTTCCTCGCAGGCGGCGGGCTCACGGCGCGCACCGGCCCCTCTGGCCACGCCCTCGGGACTGTCCCCGGGGCACGGCCGCTCGGGACAAGCCCTCCCGCTGGAGGCGTCCCGCTCGGCCATGGGCGAGGGACTGTCCCCGGGACACGACTCCCGCGGCCGTGCTCGGAGGCCGCGAGGGCGCATGCCGCCGTGCCGGGGTCTGTCCCCGGGACGTGGCCGCCGCGGACGACCGCGTGCGCTCGGGGCGTCCACTTCGGCCATGGGCGGGGGACTGTCCCCGGGACACGGCCCGGCGGGACGGCGCGAGCCCCGTCACGGCAGCCCGAACGCGCGGTCGGCGTTCTCCTCGATCGCGGCCTCGAGGTCGGCGGGGTCCTCTGCGCGCGCCTCGGCGAGGACGGCGAGCGTGTGAACGACGTGCGCCGGCTCGTTTCGCTTCCCGCGCACGGACTGCGGCGCGAGATACGGGCTGTCGGTCTCGGCGAGCAGCCGGTCGCGCGGCACCTCGGCCGCGGCGGCGCGCAGCTCGCCGGCCTTCGGGTACGTCACGTTGCCGGCGAACGACACGTACCAGCCGTGCGCGAGCGCCGGCTCGAGCAGCCGCCAGGAGGAGAAGCAATGGAGCACGACCGTCGTGTCACCGACGAGGTCGCGCAGCACCGCGACCGTGTCCTCGTCCGCCGCGCGCGTGTGCACGACGAGCGCCTTGCCGACCTCCGCCGCGAGCGCGGCCTGCGCGCGGAAGAGCGCCTCCTGCCGGTCGCGCGGCGCGTAGTCGCGGAACCAGTCGAGCCCCGTCTCACCCACCGCGACCGCCCGCGGGTGCGCCAAGAGCTCCCGGAGCGCGCCGAGGTCGGACTCCGCCCCCGCCTGGTGCGGGTGGAAGCCGAGCGCCGCGAAGACGCCGTCCTCGCGCGACGCGAGCTCGAGCGTCGCCGCGCTCGACGCAAGGCCCGATCCCACCGAGATCACACGCGAGACTCCCGCCGCACGCGCCCGAGCGAGCACCGCAGCCGGGTCGTCCTCGTGGTCGAGGTGCGCGTGCGTGTCGATCACTGCTCTTCCATGCGGCGAAGCTCGTCCGGCACGACGACGTCCGGGTCGAGCTTCCGGAAGAGCGGCCGCGGCTCGCGGAGCTCCTGCCCGGGGGGCAGCTCGCTCGGCGCCCACGAGCCGATCCACGAGGCGTAGTCGCCCGTGAGCACCTCATGCGGATCCCCGTCCTCCTCGCCCACCTGCCGCAGCTCGAGCGGCCCGGCGAGCCACCCCTCGTGGCCGAGCAGCTCGTGCACGGCCTGCGACGAGAACGGGAGAAACGGGGCGAAGAGCGTCTTCAGCGAGTCGACCGCCCGCAGCGCGACGTAGAGCACCGTGCCCGCGCGCTCGCGGTCCTCCTTCACGAGCGCCCAGGGCGCCGCGTCCGACACGTAGCCGTTCACGCGCGAGGCGAGCGCCATCGTCTCCGCGAGCGCGGCGCGGAAGCTCGCCCGCTCGAGCAGGTCGCCCACGGTCGTGAACCCGCCCTCGAGCGCCGCGAGGATCTCGCGGTCGGCCTCCTCGAGCTCTCCCGGAGAGGGCACCGCGCCGAAGTTCCGGTGGGCGTTCGTGACCGTCCGGTTCACGAGGTTCCCCCATGTCGCGACGAGCTCGTCGTTGTTGCGCCGCACGAACTCGGCCCACGTGAAGTCCGTGTCCTGCGTCTCGGGGCCCGCGATGGTCAGGAAGTAGCGCAGCGGATCGGGGTCGTAGCGCGAGAGGAAGTCGCGCACGTAGATGACGACCCCGCGCGACGAGGAGAACTTCTTCCCCTCCATCGTGAGGAACTCGGTCGCGACAATGTCGTCCGGCAGCTCGAGCTCGCGCTCGCCGCCGCCCACCTCTCCCCCGGCGCCGTAGCCCATCAGCATCGACGGCCAGATGACCGAGTGGAAGACGATGTTGTCCTTGCCCATGAAGTACGCGTGGCGCGCGTCCGGGTCCTGCCACCAGTCCCGCCAGGCGTCCGGCTGCCCCGTCACGTGCGCCCACTCGACCGCGGCCGAGAGATAGCCGATCACCGCGTCGAACCAGACGTAGATGCGCTTGTCGTCGCGCTCCTCGAGCTCCGGGAGCGGGATGCGGACGCCCCAGTCGAGGTCGCGCGTGATCGGCCTCGGCTTCAGATCGTCGACGAGGCCGAGCGAGAACTTC
>JAICNY010000020.1 GCA_025930955.1 Thermoleophilia bacterium | reverse complement strand
CGGTTACGGGAACATCGTCGTGATCGACCACGGAAACGGTCTCTCGACCGCGTACGCCCACCTCTCGTCCATCTGGGCGGGCGGCGGCGGCGTCTCGCAGGGCCAGGGCATCGGCGCGGTCGGCTGCACCGGGAGCTGCACAGGTCCGCACCTGCACTTCGAAGTCCGGGTGAACGGCGGCGCCGTCGACCCGATGGGCTACCTCTAGGTCAGTCCGTCCCGCAGGGCCACGGGTAAGGCGGGTCGTCGGGCTCGCGGTCTCGCCACGGCACCACCCACGGCTCTGTGAAGACGCGCTCGACGGCCGAGAGCGGATCGACCCCGCGGTCTACGACGGCACGGTCGTACCCGGACCCACCGTCCACGACATTGTCGGGGCCGAGATCCTGCGACACGAGCCTGTCCTGGCCGGAGCCTCCGCGCAGGGTGTCCCGCCGCGACCCGTCGGGCAGGACGTCGTCGCGAAACGAGAAGCTCGCGCCGCGGAGAATGTCGTTGCCCGGGCCGCCCGCGAGGCGGTCGGCTCCGCCCTCACCTGCGAGGAAGTCGTTCCCGCCCCGTCCCAGGATGACATCGTCACCATTGTCGCCGAAGAGGGCGTTGTTCCTCGCGTTGCCGGCGAGAAGGTCAGCGTTGGGCGATCCGACGATCGCCTCGACGTCACCTCGGACGTTGTCGCGCTCGTTGCGGCTGCCGTCGTTCGGCCGCGCGTCGAGCGTCACGCTGACCGGCTGGGCGTTGTGGCGATAGTACGCCGTGTCGTGCCGGCCCGCACCGCCGCGGATGCGGTCGGCGCCCCGTCCACCCCTCAGATCGTCGGACCCGGCGCCGCCGTTCACCACGTCGTTGCCCGTGCCGCCGGACAGCCGGTCGGACGCTCGGCCGCCGTCAAGGCGGTCGTCGCCCCGGCCTCCGGCGAAACAGTCCTCCTCGGCGCTTCCGACGAGCGTGTCCGCGCCCGGACCTCCGAACGAGGTGGCGGCGCTCAGGCGGTCGGCACCCCACTCTCCGTGTGCCACCACCGGGCCCGTGCCGCCGATCGTGTCGTCGCCGGGCCCCCCCGCAAGGGTCACGGGCGCCGCCCACGTGGCGGCAGCGCCGATCGTGTCGTCGCCCGGCCCCCCGTCGGCGGAGAGCCGTGCGGACTCCCACTGCACGCCTCCGGTCACAGTGATCGTGTCTTCTCCCTCGCCGCCGAACGCCTCCACCAGCCATCCCGTTCCGACCAGGGTGTCGTCGCCGGCCTCCCCGTATGCGCTCAGGAAGCCGGTTCCGGTGATCGTGTCGGCGCCGTCCCCGCCCAAGACGTGTAGTCGAGGGCACGCGTCCGGGTCCAGGCACGAGAGCGAATCTGCGCCGTCACCGAGGTGCGCGCGCACAACATGATGCGGACATCGAACCGTGTTCTCCGCCTGGGCCGAGCATCCCTCGCCTGCTTCGATGCGTGCGCCGGCGTCCGTGACGGCGACGAACGCAGGATCCTCGCCTTCGGGATCCGCCACCAGGGCGAACGAGACCGCGTTCGCCTCGCCAGGTGCCGCCGTGAAGACGATCCGGCCGCCGGCGATCTCGACCGTTGCCCCGAGCGCGGGGGGCGCGAGTACAAGCGCCCACCCGGCGCCGGCGACCGCAAGCAGCGCCCGGATCATCGTGCGCTCCCCACGACCCGATTGAAGCACGGTGTGACGTTCGCTACAAGCTCAGCGCCCGTGAGCCCGGGATAGCTCAGGCGATCGCGGCAATACGTTCGAACTCGACGCGCTGGCGACCAACGTCAGCCGCCGTGAAGTCAGGTGCCGGGTCGGCAATGCACAAGATCAGCGCCGCAACATGACGTGGAGATCGGGCAGCCCGCGATAGCGGCCGTCCAGGTCGAAGCCGTAGCCCACGAAGAACTCGTCCGGTGCGGTGAAGCCGGCGTAGCGGAGCGGCAGGTCGTCCACGAGGCGGCGGTACGGGCGGTCGAGGAGCGCGCAGACGGCGAGGTCGCGCGGGCGGCGCGGCGCCAGCGCCCGCAGGAGGTAGTTCAGGGACAGGCCGGTGTCGACGACGTTCTCGACCACGAGCACGTCGCGCCCGGCGATCGGCGCCTCGAGATCCTTCATGAACCGGACCGCGCCGCTCCGGGTGCCCGCGGGACCGTCCCCGTACCCGGCGATCGAGACGAAGTCGAGCTCGTGCGGCAGCGCGATCGCGCGGGAGAGGTCGCTGCCGAACACGACCGCGCCGCGCAGCACCACGACGAGCAGCAGGTCGCGCCCGGCGTAGTCTCGCGCGATCTCCGCCCCGAGCTCGCGCACGCGCGCGGCGATCGCCTCCCGGTCGAGGTAGATCCTCCCGAGCCGGTGCGGCCGGACCTTCGCCGCGGCGGACGACCTAGGCAGCGCGATCCAGTCCGTACTTCTCGACGAGCTTCTCGACGTCGCGCCTGTAGAAGAGCTTCACCTTGACGTCCGGGTACTTCTCCCGGAGCTTGCGGATCTTGCGGTTCTTCCGCGTGACGAGCGACTGCTTCATCGTCGTGATCTCGAGATAGAGGTCCTGGTCCGGGAGGTAGAAGTCGGGGCGCGCCGCCTCGACGACGTTGCCGTCGGCGTCGTGCTCGAGCGGGAACGAGTGCGGCTCGTAGTCCCAGGGGATGCGGTAGTAGTCGAGGAGCTTGGCCACCTCGCGCTCGGCGTGGTTCACGAACCGCGGCGGCTCGGACCCACGATATGCCTGGAAACGCAGGGTTTCCTGCATCAGCGTCCTCCACGGTACCAACCGCCGCGGACGCCCCCTCTCCGCCCCCGACGTACGATTGGCCCGGAGCCTGCACGGGCAGCGCCCTCCCAACGAACCCGCATGTTCAGGATCGCCCACATCTCGGATCTGCACTGCGGCTCGCCGCACTTCGTGCCGAACCTGCTCGAGCGCGCGATCCTCGAGGTGAACGAGGTCGAGCCCGACGCGGTGGTCTGCTCGGGCGACCTGACGACGTTCGGCTTCCGGCCGGAGTACGCGGAGGCGGCCGCGTACCTCGAGCGGATCGCGTGCCCGGCGAAGGTCGTGATCCCGGGCAACCATGACTCGCGGAACGTCGGCTGGGTCCACTTCGAGGACTTCTTCGGCGAGCGCAACTCGGTCGTCCACCTGAACGGCGTCTCGATCGTCGCGGTCGACTCGTCCGAGCCGGACCTCGACAACGGCTCGATCGGCCGCGGGCGCTACCGCTGGATCGAGGAGCAGTTCTCCGAGCCGGCCGAGTTCCGCATCTTCGTCCTCCACCACCATCTGCTGCCCGTGCCGGGGACGGGGCGCGAGCGAAACGTCGTCCACGACGCGGGCGACGCGCTCGAGGTGCTCCAGCAGGTCGGCGTGAACCTCGTCCTCTCCGGCCACAAGCACGTCCCCTACGCGTGGCGGCTCGAGGACATCTTCATCGTGAACGCGGGCACCGTCTCGTCGCTGCGCCTCCGCGGCCGCGGGCGGCCCTGTTACAACCTGATCGAGATCGAGGGCCGCCACGTGACCGTCTGGCGCAAGTACCCGTTCCACGGGCAGGAGCGGATCATCCAGTTCTCCGCCGACACGCTCGAGTTCGAGAAGTACACGGGCCGGATCGACGACGAGGTGACCTCCCGGCGATGACCCGCGCCCTGGCCTTGATCGACGGGGAGCACTACGCGGAGGTCGTGGTGGACGCGTTTCGCGAGCTCCCGTACGAGATCGCGGGCGCGGTCGCGCTCGGCGGGACGGAGAAGCTGCGCGGGGACGAGGACTACGGCGTCCCGCTCCACGAGACGCTCGAGCGCGGGCTCTCGGCCTCGGGCGCGGAGATCGTCGTCGACCTCTCGGACGAGCCCGTCGTCACGGCGCGCGACCGGATGCGGCTCGCCTCCCGGGCGCTCGCGGCCGGCGTGCCCTATGTCGGCGCGGACTTCCGCTTCGACCCGGTCGGGTTCGCGCCGTTCGAGCTTCCGGCGCTCGCCGTCATCGGGAGCGGCAAGCGGGTGGGGAAGACGGCGGTCGCCGGGCACGTGGCGCGGCTCCTCGCGGAGACGCGCGACGTCGTGGTCGTCGCGATGGGCCGCGGCGGGCCGCGCGAGCCGGTCGTCGTCGAGGAGCCGCCCGACGTCGACGGGCTGCTCGAGCTCGCGCGGGCCGGAAAGCACGCCGCATCCGACTACCTCGAGGACGCCGCGCTCGCGCGGGTCGTCACGGTCGGCTGCCGGCGCTGCGGCGGAGGGCTGGCCGGCGCGCCGTTCGTCTCGAACGTCGAGGCGGGCGCGCGGGCGGCGGCCGAGCGGGAGCCCGAGCTCGTCCTCTTCGAGGGGAGCGGGGCCGCCCTTCCGCCGGTCGAGACGGCGCGGCGCATCCTCGTCGCGGGCGGCGCGCAAGATCCGGAGCTGGTCGCCGGTTACCTCGGCGCGTACCGGATCCTGCTCTCCGACCTCGTCCTGCTCACCGGGTGCGAGGAGCCGCTCGTGTCGGCAGGCGCGCTCGCACGGCTGCGGGAGGCGATCGCGGAGGTGCGCGACGACGTCCCGGTGATCGCGACCGTCTTCCGCCCGCGGCCGGTCGAGCCGGTCGACGGGCGGCGGGTCGCGCTCTTCACGACGGCCCCGGAGGCCGTGCACGACCGGCTGCGCGCGGCGCTCGAGGAGGACCACGGGGCGGAGGTGACGCTCGTCTCCGGGAACCTCTCGCGCCGCGACGCGCTCCGCGCCGACCTCGAGCGCGAGGAGGCGCGTGCCGCCGACGTCTACGTGGTCGAGATCAAGGCGGCCGCGATCGACGTCGTCGCCGAGACCGCCGCCGAGCGGGGCCTCGACGTCGTGCTCGCCGACAACACGGTCGAGGCCCTTCCGGGCGAGCCGGAGCTCGACGCCGCGCTCCGCGCGCTCGCGGACGAGGCCGCACGCGAGGCGGTGGGGGCGCGATGAGCGGCGGGCGGCGCATCTCCGACCTCCCGGTCGCGCTCTCGCACGAGCGGCTCCCGTACTCGAAGGGCCTGATGGCGCGCGCGCTCATGGGCACCGGCCTGCGGCCCGAGCGCGCGTACGAGCTCGCACGGCTGATCGAGGTCGCGCTGCTCGCCGAGCAGTCGGGCGAGGAGACGACGCCGGAGCAGGTCTACGACGTCGCCGCCGCCGTTCTCGCGCAGCACGAGGACGAGACGGCGGTCCGCCGCCTGCGCCGCTACCAGGGCCTGCAGGAGATCGAGCGCCCGCTCATCCTCCTCGTCGGCGGCGCGACCGGAACGGGGAAGTCGACGATCACGACGGAGGTCGCGCACCGGCTGGGCGTCACGCGCGTCACGTCGACGGACTTCGTGCGCCAGACGATGCGGGCGTTCTTCTCGGAGGCGTTCATGCCGGCGATCCACTACTCGAGCTTCGAGGCGGGCGCGGCCACGATGCCGGACCTCGACCCGCACGAGGCCGAGATCCGCGGCTTCCTCGACCAGACGCGCAACGTGCTCGTCGGCGTGCGCGCGGTGATGGAGCGCGCGCTGACGGAGAACCACTCGATGGCGCTCGAGGGCGTGCACCTCGTGCCGGGACTCGTGCCTTCGACGCTCGACGGTGCGATCATCTCCCAGTGCGTGATCGCGATCTCGGACGAGGAGCTGCACGCGAGCCACTTCTACGTGCGCGACGCCGAGTCGGCCGGCGTGCGGCCGGTGGAGAAGTACCTCGAGTCGCTGCCCGAGATCCGGCGCATCCAGGACTTCCTCGTGAAGCGGGCGCACGAGGCGGGCGTGCCGGTGATCGAGAACCGTGACCGCGACGAGTCGATCGACGCGGTGATCCGGCTCGTGCTCGACACGTTCGAACGGACCGCGGGGAGCTCGTGAGCGCGCCCGACCCCGGCTGCCGCTGCGAGGCCTACGTCGCCGCCACCGAGCGCGCCGCGGTCGCGGCGGGCCGCTGGCGCGGGCGCGGCGACGTCCACGGGGCGGAGGCGGCGGCCGCCGAGGCGAGGAAGGAGGCGCTCGACGCGCTTCCGATCGAGGGCCGCGTCGTCGTGGGAAGCGAGGAGGCGGAGGACGTGCTCGGCACGGACGTCGTCGTCGGCGCCGGCGGCGACCGCGTCGACCTCGCCGTCGACCCGATCGAGGGCGCCACGATCGTCTCGCGCGGCGACATGGGCGCGATGTCGATGATCGCGGTGGGGGAGGCGGACTCGATCCCGCGCCTGCCGAGCATGTACATGCGCAAGATGGCCGTCGGGCCGCCGGCTCGGGGGCGCATCGACCTCTCGCGGCCGATCGGCGAGATCGTCGACGCGCTCGCGGAGGCGTACGGGCGCACGCCGGGCGACATCACGGCGATCGTGCTCGACCGGCCGCGGCACGAGGATCTGATCGAGGACCTCCGCGAGGCCGGGGCCCGGATCAAGCTCATCTCCGACGGGGACGTCTCCGCGTCCATCTCGACCGCGATCCGCGGCACGAACGACCACCTCGCGATCGGGATTGGCGGCGCGCGCCAGGCGGTCATCGTCGCGGCGGCGCTGCGGTGCCTCGGCGGCGAGCTCCAGGCGCAGCTCTGGCCGACGACCCGGACGGAGATCGACGTCGCGCGCGAGCACGGGATCGAGGACGTGAACCGGCTCTTCACGACGGACGACCTCGCGCACGGCGAGGTGATCGTCGCGGCCACGGGCGTCTCGAACTCCGACCTCCTCCGCGGCGTCCGCTACCTCGCGGACTCCGCGCGGACGCACTCGCTCGTCATGTGCACCCGGCACAACTGGGTGAAGTTCGTGGACGGGTTCCACTTCTTCGCGCGGGAGCGGCGCGAGGAAGTCCGCCTGCTCGGCTGACGCTCCGCCACGGACACGGCCGTCTGCGCCATGGGCGGGGGACTGTCCCCAGGTCACGTCCGCGGGGGACACGGCCGGCGCCGACGGGTGCGGCTCCGGATGCGTGGTTGCGGCCGGTGGCCATGTCCCGGGGACTGTCCCCCGGAACCGTCCGCCGGGGACATCCGGGCACGTAGACTGGAGCCCATGCCGACGAAGGAACAGGTGGTCGACGCGCTTCGCGTCGTCGAAGACCCGGAGCTCGGGATGGACATCGTCGAGCTCGGACTTCTCTACGACGTGGAGGTCGAGAACTCGAAGGTGAAGGCGATCTACTCGCTCACGTCGATCGGCTGCCCGGTCGGCCCGATGATCGAGCAGCAGATCAAGGAGACGATCGAGGACATGGAGGACGTCTCCGAGGTCGAGACCGAGCTCACCTGGGATCCGCCCTGGTCGCCCGAGCGCATGTCCGAGGACGCGAAGTTCATCCTCGGTTTCGGCGTCTAGTCGACCCCGCGCATCACGAAGACGTCGGCATGCCCCAGCGAGGGACACGACGCGGTCATCTCGCCGTCCAGCCAGACTTCCGCCCGGTTGCCGGCGCGTAGCTCGTTCCACGCGATTGCCTCGTAGCCGCCGTTCGCGGCGCGCAGGACGACCGTCTCCTCGTCGCGGCCGATCGATGACGGGCACTCGAACGGCTGCGCGGGATTCTCGACGAGCCGCCGCACGCCGTCCCACCCGCCGATCACCCCCGTGACGTCGGGCTCGCGGTCAGGTAGCTCAGAACCGCCGCAGCCGGAGAACGTGACGACGAGGAGCAGCCCGAGCACGACGCGCACACGAGTCCGACGCTCGTCGTCGCGAAAAGTTCCGGGAGCGCTAGGGGATCGTAAGGACGATCTTGCCGAGCTGATCGCCGGACTCGAGCCGCTCGTGCGCCGCCGCGACCTCCGCGATCGGATACACCCGGTCGACCACCGGCCGGGCGCGGCCCGACGCGACGAGCTCGTAGACCGCGGCGAAGTCGTCGCGCGTCCCCATCGTCGAGCCGAGGATCGAGAGCTGCTTCCAGAAGATCCGGTGGAGCATCGCCGGCGGGTTCGGCCCCGAGGTCGCGCCGCAGACGGTCACGCGGCCGCCGACCCGGACTGCCTGGAGCGACGACTTCCACGTCGCCTCGCCGACGTGCTCGACGACGATGTCCACGCCCGCGCCGTCCGTCAGCTCGCGCGCGGCTGCGACGACGTCCTCGTCCGTCCGCACGACCTCGTCCGCGCCGAGGTCCTTCGCCCGCGCGAGCTTGTCGTCGCTCGTCGACGTCGCGAGCACGCGCGCGCCGAGCGCCTTCGCGATCGCGAGCGACGCCGTCGCGACGCCCGCGCCGATGCCCCACACGAGCACCCACTCGCCCTCGCGTACTTGGGCGCGCGTCGCCAGCATCCGGTACGCCGTCGCGAACACGAGCGGGAAGGCGGCAGCCTCCTCGAAGGACAGGTCGTCGGGGAGCGGGTGGACGTACTCCGCCGGCACCGCGATCAGCTCCGCGTGCGTGCCGTCCATGTGCTCGCCGACGATGTGCTTCCCGTCGTCGAGACCCGGGTTGAGGACGACCGCGTCGCCGACCTCGACGCCGCGAACGCCCTCGCCGAGCGACGCGACCACGCCGGCGCCGTCCGCCCCCAGGATGCGCGGCTTCGGCACCGAGGGAAGCCCGCGCCGGAGCCACACGTCCAGGCGGTTGAGCGAGGCCGCCCGGAGCGAGAGGAGCACCTCGCCGGGGCCGGGCGACGGGTCGGGCGCCTCCTCGTAGCGGAGGACCTCGGGCCCGCCGTCCTCGTGGATGCGTACGGCTCTCACGGATGGGGACTCTACGCGCCTACAGTGTGGGCGGGGGCATGACGACGACGTCGAGGATCAGCCAGGCGGAGCTCGCGCGGCTCGCGGACGAGCTCGGGCTCGACGCGATCGGCGCGGCGCGCCCCGAGCCCTACGCGGACACCGAGCGCCACATCGCCGAGCGCAACGCGCGCGGGCTCTTCGCGGACATGCGCTTCACGATGGCGCAGCCGGAGACGTCCTGCCATCCCGAGTCGCTGCTCCCCGGCGCGCGCAGCGTCGTCTCCGCGGCGCTCTCGTACTACGCGCCCGGCCCGGAGCCGCGCGCGGGCGAGGGCCGGCTGCCGCGCTACATCTGGAGCGACCGGTACGCCGAGCTCAGGGAGAAGCTCGACGAGCTCGGACGGCGCCTGGGCGGCCGGTACCGCGTGCTCGTCGACGCGAATCAGCATGTCGACCGCGAGGGCGCCGCGCGCGCCGGCGTCGGGTTCTACGGCAAGAACACGCTCCTCATCACGCGGCGGCACGGCTCCTGGGTCGTCCTGGGGACGCTCGTGACCGAGGCGGACGTCGAGCCGAGCGCCCCGCTCGCGCTCGACTGCGGTTCCTGCCGGCTCTGCGTGGACGCCTGCCCGACCGGCGCGCTCGACGAGCCCGGCACGCTCGACGCGACGCGCTGCCTGTCGTACTGGACGCAGTCGCCGCAGCCGATCCCGGAGGCGTACCGCGAGCCGCTCGCCGACCAGGTCTACGGCTGCGACGTCTGCCAGGACGTCTGCCCCTGGAACCGCGGCACCGAGCGCCGCCGCGCCGGCGAACCACTCCCGGCCGGCGCCGAGCCGACCGTCTCGCTCGCCGACTGGCTGACGGCGTCGGAGGACGACCTCGCGACGCGTTACGACCGCCTGTACGTGCCCCGAAACGAGGGGCGCTACCTGCGGCGCAACGCGCTCGTCGCCGCAGGAAACTCGGGCGACCCGAGCCTCCTCACGCTCGTCGAGCACCATGCCGAGAGCGACGACGAGCTCGTCTGCGAGCACGCCCGCTGGGCTGCCGCCCGGCTCGCGGAGTCCGGCGCGTGACCCGCGCCGCCGGCTACGAGCGCCGCCGCGAGCAGTGGATCGCCTGGGTGCGGCTCCTCGCGCTCGGCTGGGCCGTCGCCGAGGTCTCCTACGTCGCCCACGACTACCCGCCCGGCCATCACACGGCCGCGTGGATCGCAACGGGCGTGCTCGCCGTCGGCGCGCTCACGCTCTTCGGGCTCGCCCGCCGGGAATGGAGCGACCGGGGCCGCACGGTTCTCGGCGCGGCCGCGCTCGCGTTCGACGTCGTCATCATCTACGCGTTCGTCGCCGCCTTCGTGTTCGAGGCCGGCTCTCCGGCGAGCCGGCTCGTGGTCCTCGTCGTGATCGAGGCAGCCGTCCGGTACGGCGCCATCGGCGGTCTCGTCCTCACCGCCCTCAACGCGCCGATCCTCGTCGTCGTCGAGGCCTGGCGCTCGGAGAACTTCGCCCCGGAGACGTTCCAGCTCAGGAACGTGACGCTCGCGCTCGGGATCCAGCTCGTCGCGGGCCTGATCGTCGGCGGCCTTGTGCGCCAGCTGAGGGAGGAGGCGGGCGAGGCCGAGGAGCGTGCAGCCGAGGCCGAGACGCTCCGCGACGAGATCGGCCGCCACGCCGACCAGCTCGAGCTCGTGAACCGCGCCGCCCGCGCGCTCTCGTCCTCGCTCGACCTGGACGAGAGCTGGGAGCGGTTCGTCCGCGAGGTGCGCGCCGGGCTGCCGTTCGACCGGATCGCGCTCCTGCTCGCGGAAGGGCCGAAGGCGATCGTGATCGCGGACGCCGGTCTCGGCGAGGAAGGCGCGGGCGGCTCTGACTGGTCGCGGCCGCTCGACGAGACGGCGCTCGCCGAGGTGCTCCGCGAGGGGACGACGGTCGTGACCCCGGACATCGGCGCCGCCCCGCGCTATCCGGAGGAGGCGGAGATCGCGGCGCTCGGGCTCCGCTCGCGCGTCGTCGCGCCGCTCGCCGTCGCCGGCCGCGCGCTCGGCGGCCTCTCGGTCTCGCGCCTCGACCCGGACGCGTTCTCGCGCGAGGAGGTCGACCTCGTGACGCTCCTCGGGCGCCAGGTGGGCACCGCGGTCGAGAACATCCGCGCGTTCGAGGCGGAGCGCGCGGCCGCCGAGGAGCTCCGCCGCCTCTCCGCGCTTCGCGCCGACTTCGTCTCGCTCGTCTCGCACGAGCTCCGCGGCCCGATGGCCTCCGTGATCGGCTGCGCGTCGACGCTCCGGCAGCGCTGGCGGACGCTCGCGCCCGAGCAGCGGGAGAGCTTTCTCGCCCTGATCGACGAGGAGACGACCCGGCTCGCCGAGCTGATCGGCGACGTCCTCGACACGTCGCGGCTCGAGGCCGGGACGTTCACGTACGCATTTACCGACGTGGACGTCGGCGAGCTCGTCCGCGAGGTCGCGGCGGTCGTCGACCTGGGGCAGGAGGAGGTCGCCGTCAGCGCGAGCGTGACGGGCTCGCTCCCGCCCGTGCGCGGCGACCGCGAGCGGCTCCGCCAGCTCGTCATGAACCTCCTCACGAACGCGGTCAAGTACACCGTCGCCGGCGACGAGATCGACGTGCGCGCCTACGCCGACGACGGCGAGGTGCTCGTGAGCGTGAGCGACAACGGGCCGGGCATCTCGCCCGAGGAACAGCGGCTCATCTTCGAGAAGTTCGGGCGCGCCGCGGCGTCGAGCGGGTCGAAGCCGGGCGCGGGGCTCGGCCTTTTCATCGCCCGCTCGATCGCCGAGGCGCACGGCGGCACGCTCGGCGTCACGTCGGAGCGCGGCGAGGGCGCGACGTTCACCGTACGCCTGCCGGTCGGAACGCGCTAGCGCCGCGCGGCGGGCCGGCGGCGGAGCTCCTTCGCAAGCTTCTTCGCCCGGGTCGCGACCGCTTCCCGGATCTCCGCCGGCTCGAGCACGACCGCCGCTCCGCGGTAGGACAGGATCTCGCCGACGAGCCAGTCCGCGCTGCCGTGGCGCACCTCCTCGAGCGCCGAGCCGTCCGAGAGCGGCACCGCCCCGCGCTCGATCCGCCACGCCGCCGCCTCCTTACGAAAGAGCACCCGCGCCGTCTGGACGTCTCGGAGCTTCTGCGGGACGACCTCGCGCCGCGGCTCGAACGTCTCGTCCAGGAGCTTCACGCTCTTCATCCGGTCGAGCCTGAAGCTCCGCTGCCCGTCGCGCGTGCGGTCCCAGCTGTGCACGTACCAGTGCGGGAGCTCGCGCTCGAGGTCGTGCGGCTCGATCGTCCGCGTGCTCGTCTCCTCGCCGACCGCCTTGTACTCGATCTCGACCACGCGCGACTCGCGGATCGCCTGCGAGAGGGCGCCGACGAGGCTCTCCTCGGCGGTCGGCTCGGCGTCCTCGTCCTCGGAGGCCTGCTCGAACTGGCCGAACGTCTCCTCGAGCTTGCGGCGGACGCGCTCGAGCGGGGTGTGCGCCTCGGCCGCGATCATGGGGCCGACGAACTCGAGCGCCAGGCGGATCGCGCGCGCCTCGAGCGGGGTGAGGCGCGGCGCGCGGCGAAAGGTGTCCCCGAAGAGCTCCTTCTGGACGTGGACCTCGTCGCCGTCGAGGTTCGCGTACACCGCGTAGCACCCGCCGCCGAAGTTCACGAGGTTGAGGAGAGCCAGGTGCTCGGTGAGCTGCTCGCGGTCGAGATGGAAGCGGTCCTCGAGTTCGGACGCCGGCAGCCGGACGCTCTGCTCGTCCCCGCAGCGCGCGAGCAGGTGTGCGAGGAGCGCCTGGAGGACCGCGAAGCGCTCCGGCGCGACGGGGCCGGCGGGCCGGTCGGGCGCCGGCTCGGCCGCGCGGCCGGACGCCCGGCGCGGCACCTTCGGAGGGTCGCCCTCGTGCGCCTCGGCGACCGCGGCGAGCCCGCGCTCGACCTCGGCCTTGAGCTCGGCCGGCTTCCGCGCCCGCGCGCGGCCGTCCTGTCGGAGCACCCAGGCTGCGAGCTGCCCGAGGTCGGCGTACTCCGTCCGGAGCGTTCCGTCCTCCACCTGGCCGCGCTCGATCGTCCGCTCGGCCCACCAGGCCGTGTCGGGGTCGAGCTCGATCTCGGCCTCGCCGGCGATCTCGCCGTACTGCCAGTTCTGCCGGCCCCGGAACCCGGACGCGTCGAAGTCGGCCGGCGCGCGGAAGTCGCGCTCGCGCCGCGTAGCGAAGCGGATGTCGCCGCGGATGCGCGAGACGCGGAAGGTCCGCTCGGCCTCGCTCTCGAGATCGAGCCCGATCAGGTACCACGAGCCGTTCTCCGGCAGGAGCGCGTACGGGTTGACCGTGCGCTCGCGCTCCTCGTCGCGCGTGATCGTCCAGTAGCGGAACTTGACCGTTCGCTGCTTCGAGATCGCGTTCTCGAGCTTCGTGAGGCGGCCCGACATCTCGACCGAGTAGTCCGGGTCGCGCACCTGGATCCGCTTCGCGCTCTCGGTCGGCTCGTCCAGATGCCCGGGCCGCCCGAGCGCGAGGTTCTGGAGCGCGAGCCGCAGCGGCTCCGCGTACGCGAACTGGCCCTCGAGCAGGTAGAGGGCCGTCTGGAGCGCCGCGAGCTCGTCGTCCTCGAGCTTCAGCTCGTCGAGGAAGTACTGCTCGGAGCGGAGGGTGTAGAGCTCCTCGCCGGTGAACTCGTCGCGCTGCGAGTGGAGCGGCACGCCGAGCGCGACGAGCTCCGCGCGGTCGGAGTAGAACCGGCGCGCGAAGGCCTCGTCGGACATCTCCGAGTACCCCTCGACGTTCCCCTTCACGTCGCGCGCGGTCAGCGGCCGGCGCTCGGCCATGAGGAAGGCGACGAGCGAGAGCTGGCGGATGAGCTTGTCGGTGTCGTGCGACATCGGGGAGACGGTGCCGGTCGGTGCCCGGCCTATTGTTCACGAGCGGTGAGTCCCGCCGTCGGCAGCCCGATCATCGCGCATCTCGACCTGGACGCGTTCTTCGCGGCCGTGGAGGAGCTCGAGAGGCCGGAGCTACGGACGAAGCCGCTGGTTGTGGGCGGCGATCCGCACGGACGCGGGGTGGTGGCGACCGCGAACTACGTCGCCCGGCGGTACGGGATCCACTCGGCGATGAGCTGCGCCGAGGCGCTGCGCCGCTGCCCCGAGGTCGTGTTCGTCCGGCCGCGCCACGCCGAGTACTCGGCCGTCTCGCGGCGCGTCTGGGACGCGGTGCGCGAGGTAGTCCCGACCGTCGAGCGGACGGGGCTCGACGAGGGCTACCTCGACGTGGGGGAGGTGGCGCGCGACCTTCGCGAGGCACGCGGGATCGCCGGCGCGGTGCAGGCGGCGGTGCGCGGGGCGACGGGGCTCACGTGCTCGCTCGGCGTCTCGACGACGAAGGTGGTGGCGAAGGTCGCCTCCGACCGGCGCAAGCCGGGCGGGATCGTGCTCGTCCCGCCGGGGCGGGAGGCAGCGTTCCTCGCGCCGTTTCCCGTGCGGACGCTGCCGGGCGTGGGGCCGCGTGCCGAGGAGCGGCTCCGCGCGTACGGCGTGACGACGATCGGCGAGCTCGCGGCGCTCCCGGACGACCGGCTCGCGGCGATCCTGACCGGCTCCGTCGGCGTCCTGCTCCGCGACCGCGCCCGCGGGATCGATGCGCGGCGCCTCGAGCGCGTCGTCGCGAACGTGTCCGTGAGCCAGGAGGAGACGTTCCCGCGCGACGTCGCCGACCGCGTGCGCCTGCACGACGAGCTGCGCCGCATGGCCGAGCGGGTCTCAGAGCGCCTGCGCCGCGCGGGCGAGTCCGCCCGCACGGTGACGACGAAGCTCCGCTATCCCGACTTCGCCACGCGCAGCCGCTCGATCACCCTCCCGGTCGGCACCGACGACGCCGAGGCGATCGGCGACCTCGCGTGCCATCTCCTGGACCGGGCACTGACGGAGCGTCCCGGCGCGCTACGCCTCGTCGGCGTGACGGTCTCGAACCTCGAGTCGGGCGTCCAGCTGAGGCTCGAGAGCGGCTGAGCGCCCATTGGGCGACGCCCGACCGTCTGCGCAAGTCAGCCGACGCGGGCGCCTGCTTCTGGTCGGCCGGGCCGCGGCCGACGTGCGGCCGCGGCTCAACAGGCGTTCGCCGACCGCCCTATCTGCCTGAAATCGTCATGCCCGCCGCGCAGCGGCGGGCGGATTTCTAGGCGGCGACGGTCTCGAGATGCTGGTGCGAGGGGCAGTACTCGCGCTCGGGGAGCGGCGTGCGCTGGCACGGCTTCCCCTTGCGGGTAGTGGCGCGGCAGCGGGCGACACCGCCGTCGAACGCGCCGGACTCGATCTGCTCCTCGATGAACTCGACCGCGGCGCCGATCCCCTCGGTGATCGCCCAGTTGACCTGCCCCTGGTACGTGATGGGGAAGTAGCGGCGGATGTCCTGGAAGAGGGTCCGCTCGGGCTTCGAGAAGTAGCGGGGATCCTTGGCGAGGCGCTCGACCGTGTCCTCGCAGGCGGCGAGGACGGCCCGGCGGTACTCGAGCTGCGTCTCCTGGTCCGCCCACGGGTCGATCAGGTCCTTGATCGAGCGGTAGATCGCTCGCGAGTACTGATACATGCGGGGGAGGAGTCCGTTCTCCATCAGTGCAGGCTCATTCTCTCAGGGGGGCGGTTAACTGGCTGCAAACGACTGTTAATTTCCCGTTAAGGGCCTGGTTCCGATCCGCAGCAGCGCGGAGTCTAACCGGGATCGGGCGCTGTTACAAAGTCCCGCTCGGAGCCGAACGCGTAACTTCGACTAAGGCCGGACGTAGCGGAGGTAGGCGTCGCGGTACGTCGCGCGCGCCTGGGAGAGGCGCGTCGTGGCCTCCGCGCGGGTGTCGAAGATCCCGGTGAAGACGGAGTACCAGCCCGGGCGAAGGCTCGAGAAGTTCGACGAGCGGATGATCCCGACCTGCGTGAGCCCGGCGTTGCGCGCCTGCGTGGCCCGCGTCTCGGCCGGGCCGCGGCCGCGGGACTCGCGGAACGACCCGACGATCACGGTGTAGGCCGAGCGCGTGGGCGGCCACGTCGCGGTCGAGCCGGTCGGCGTCGTCGTCGTGGCCTGCGTCGTGGTGGTCGTCGTGCCGGTCGTCGTCGTGAACCCGGTCGTCGTGAACCCGGTCGTCGTGAAGCCGGTCGTCGTGCCCGTCGTCGGGAACGTGACGTCGGTCGTTCCCGTGAACGTCGGCGGGGTGACCGTGTCCGGGAGCGGCTCCGTCGTCGCGGCGGTCGTCGGCAGCGTGAGACTCGTCGTGGTCGGGCCCGTCTGCGCTGTCGGCTCGTCGTCGTCGCGGGTCGCCGCGAGGACGATCGCGCCCGTGATGAGCGCGATCGCGAGGAGGCCGAGGAACGCGGCCCAGAACCAGAACGGGGAGTCCCGGGTCCACGTCTCCCGCCGCCAGATCGACCCGGCGCGGCGCGGGGTGAGGCGGGCGCCGCACTCGAGGCAGTACTCCTGGAACGGGTCGTGCGGCGCGCCGCAGCGATGGCAGACCGGCTGACCCTGAGGAGGCGGCGACTCCCCGACCTCTGTGGCCGCGTCGTCGGGAGGGGCAGGCCCGTGGATGTCCCCGGGAGGGCCGGCCATCAGGAGGGCCGGCGCTCCGCGTCCGGATCGACGTCTCGGCGCGGGCTCACGACGGTCTCGTCGAGCGACGGGTCGGACGGCTCGGCGTATGCCTCGGCCGCGACCGCGTTCCCGCACACGAGGCAGAAGTTCGCCTCGGCGGGGAGCGGGGCCCCGCAGCGGCCGCACGTTGCGACCGGGGGCGTCTCGGGCGCGGGTCGGCCGCAGTTCGCACAGAAATGCGAGCCTTCGATGAGCGGCGCGCCGCACTCGCACGTCGCGACGGCGACCCCGCGGGCGGCAAGCGCGCTCGCGGCGATGAGCGCGTCCAGCTCGTGGATGCGCTGCTCGAGCGCGAGCACCTCGGCGCAGCGGCTGTGCAGGAGCGGGTAGCGCCAGTCGTCCCGCCGCGCCATCTCGGCCGCGAGGCCGCCGATGTCGCGAAGCTCCATCTCGCGGAGCCGGACGAGGTAGCGGCGCTCGCGTTCCGGCGCGGGCCGGCCCGGGGCCGGCGCGGGGGAGGGAGAGGGATCGAAGCCGGGGGGCGGCGCCTCGGGCGGCGGCGGCCCCGGAGGCGGCCCGCTGCGCGCGAAAAGCGAGGCGAAACGGCCCGTCATCGTGCGGGCGAGTCTAGACGATGAGGCGGGCGCGGCCTACCGCTCCGACAGGACGACGAGGCGCTCCTCGGTCATCTCGCGCACGGTGTAGGCGGGGCCCTCCTTCGTGTTCCCGGAGGCCTTGATGCCCCCGTACGGCATCTGGTCGGCGCGGAAGGTCGGCGCCTCGTTCACGACGACGCCGCCGAACTCGAGCGCCCGCGCCGCGGCGAGCGCGGTGTCGACGCTCCCCGTGAAGATCCCCGCCTGGAGACCGAACTCCGTTCCGTTCGCGAGCTCGAGCGCCTCCTCGAGCGTGTCGTAGGGCGTCACGGTGCAGACCGGTCCGAAGACCTCCTGGCAGGACACCTTCATGTCGGGCGTCACGTCGCCGAGGACGGTGGGGCGGAGCAGGCCGTCCTCCTCGCCGCCGGCGAGCTCGGTCGCGCCCGCCTGCTTCGCCTCGGCGATCCACGACGCGATCCGCTCCTTCGAGCCCTCGTCGATCACGGGGCCGACGTCGGTCTCGTCGCTCGCCGGGTCGCCGACGCGGAGCGCTTCGACCTTCGGCACGAAGCGCGCGACGAAGTCGTCGTAGGCGGCGCGGCGTACGTAGATCCGCTGCACGGAGATGCAGCTCTGGCCCGCGAAGGAGAACGCGTGCTGGGCGAGGCGAGTGGCCGCGTCCTCGAGATCCGTGTCCGCCTCGACGAGCACCGGCGTCGAGTTTCCGAGCTCGAGGCTGACCTTCTTCTTCGCCGCGCGTGCGCGCAGGTCCCAGCCGACACCGCTCGAGCCGGTGAAGGTGATCATCTTCACGCGCTCGTCCTCGACGAGGACGTCGCCGATCACCGAGGCCGGCCCGACGAGCACGTTCAGCCAGCCCGCGGGCAGGCCCGCCTCGTGCTCGAGCTCGGCGAGGAAGAGCGCGGAGAGCGGCGTCTGGCTCGCCGGCTTCAAGACGACCGGGCAGCCGGCCGCGAGCGCCGGGGCGATCTTGTGCGCGACGAGGTTCGCGGGGAAGTTGAACGGGCTGATCGCGCCGACGATCCCGATCGGCTCGCGGATCGTGAACGCGAGCTTTCCGGTGCCGGCCTCGGAGGCGTCCATCGGGACGACCTCGCCGGCGAGCGTGCGGGCGACCGACGCGGCGGTCGTGTACGTCGAGACCGCGCGCGAGGCCTCGACCCGGGCGGCCTTGAGCGGCTTCCCCGCTTCGGCGCAGATCGTCTGGGCGAGGTCCTCCTGCCGCTCTTCGAGCAGGTGCGCGACCGCGTCCAGGATGGCGGCGCGCCGGTGGGCGGGGAGCGGTTCCGCGAGCGCTCGGGCGGCGGCGTCGACCGCCCTGCCCGCGAGCGCAGCGTCAGCGACCGGGTGGCGGCCGACGACGTCGCCGGAGTACGGCGAGCGCACCTCCTGCCACTCGCCCGTCTCGACCCACTCGCCGTCCACGAGGAGCTTCCGCTCCGCGACCGTCGCAGCCATGCCGCTATTGAACCACGCGGGCTCGAAGGGCCGTACCCCGGGGACTGTCCCCGGGGCACGGCCCTCGCGGACGATGGCGCGCGCGGCTTCGGTGACATTCGGGCGGGCGGGCGTCTCGGCGCGCCGCGGGCTCGCGGCGCGGCCGTGGCCCGCGCGGCCACGGGCGAGGGACTGTCCCCGGGACACGGCCGCCGGGGCCGATTCGGGGCTCGACCGTTAGGCTCCCGCGTCGTGGCCGGGGAGATCACACGGGTCGGCGTCGTCGGACTCGGGACGATGGGCGCCGGGATCGCGCAGGTGTGCGCCCAGGCCGGGTTCGAGACGGTCGGCGTCGAGGTGACCGACGAGCTCGGCGCGAAGGCCCGCGAGCGAGTCGGCTACTACCTCGGGCGCTCCGTCGAGAAGGAGCGGATGACGGGCGAGGAGCGCGACGCCGCGCTCGCGCGGCTCGCGACGACGACCTCGCGCGCCGACCTGGCCGGCTGCGATCTCGTGATCGAGGCGATCGTCGAGGATCTCGGTGCGAAGCGCGAGCTCGTCGCCGAGCTCGACGGCATCCTCGCGCCCGACGCGATCGTCGCGACGAACACGTCCGCGCTCTCGGTGACGGAGATCGCCCGCGCGAGCGCGCGAGCGGAGCGCGTGGTCGGGATGCATTTCTTCAACCCGGCGCCCGTACTGCCGCTCGTCGAGGTCGTCCGCACCGAGCTCGCCGCCGAGGAGCCGTACGAGCGCGCCTACGGGTTCGCCGCCGCGCTCGGCAAGGAGCCGGTCCGCTGCTCGGACACGCCCGGCTTCATCGTCAACCGGATCCTCATCCCCCTCCTGAACGACTGCGTCCGCGTCCTCGACGAGGCCGGTGTCTCGCCGGAGGATCTCGACAAGGCGATGCGCTTCGGCGCCGGGTGGCCGATCGGCCCCTGCGCGCTCGTCGACCTGATCGGCGTCGAAATCCACGTCCACGCGTCCGAGGCGCTGCACGCCGCCCTCGGCGAGCCGCGCATGGCCCCGCCCGAGCGGCTCGTCCGCATGCAGGCCGAGGGGAAGCTCGGCCGCAAGACGGGCGAGGGGTTCTTCACGTACGAGAGCTAGAGGCTACGGCGCGAGCCGCTCGAGGACCCAGCCGTCGCCCTCGCGGCGGTAGCGAAGCCGGTCGTGGAGGCGGCTCTCGCGGTGCTGCCAGAGCTCGATCGCCTCGGGCTCGAGCCGGTAGCCGCCCCAGAAGGGCGGGACCGGCACGTCGTCGCCCGGGTGCGCCGCCTCGGCCTCGGCGACGCGCCGCTCGAGCTCCTCGCGCGACGCGAGGACCGAGCTCTGCGGCGAGGCCCAGGCGCCGATCCGCGATCCGAGCGGCCGGGTGCGGAAGTACGCCTCCGCCTCGGCGTCGTCCACGGCCGACACGCGGCCCTCGACGCGCACCTGCCGGCCGAGCGCCGGCCAGTGGAAGACGAGCGCCGCCCGCGGGTTGGCGGCGAGCTCGCGGCCCTTCCGGCTCTCCCGGTTCGTGAAGAACGCGAAGCCGCGCTCGTCGACGCCCTTCAGCAGAACCGCGCGCGCCGAGGGAGCGCCGTCCGCCGAGGCGGTCGCGAGGATCATCGTCTCGGGCAGCCGCACGCCGGCCTCGTCCGCCTCGCGGAACCACGTCCGGAACTGCGCCACCGGATCGGCGGCGACCTCCTCCTCGCGCAGCGGCTCGAAGTCGGGCACGGCGGCACCCTACGGGCTTTACGAAATCGTTACAGCGCGATGATGTGCGGGCGACCGGCGCGGAGGACACTACGTCCGGCAATGCGGCTGAAGGTTTCACCCCTCGTCCTCGCAGCGCTCTGCGCACTCGGGCTCGCCCCGGGCGCAGGCGCGCAGCCGCTTCAGCGCGAGCTCGTGGGAAACGGCAGCCAGCTCTCGCTCACGAAGGGCCGTGGAACCGCGGCGGTGCACAGCCGCGACGGCTCGCTCCTCGGAACGGTCAGCCGCGGGCGCATCGTCGTCGTGAACCGATGGGCGGGCGGCAAGACGACCGTGCGCTTCTCGGGCTGCGAGGAGCGGCGCCGGCCGGCTCCGCGTACCGTCGTCTGCATCGGCCGGGGCCTGCGCGTCTCGGTCGTGAACGGATCGTGGATCACGACCTTCAAGGGCCGCGGCGTGAACGCGAGCGCCGTCGTCGAGGGGCGGCTACGCCTGCGCGGCCAGCGCGGGTCGTTCGAGATCGACGGGGTCACGCGCTCCTGGCCCAGCACGTTCCGGACGTACATGCTCGGTTGATCGCCGCGGCATCTGGCACGATGCGACGCAGGCATGGCTGACTCCGGCCGCCAGCGCATCCTCGTCGTCGAGGACGAGACGAACATCGCCTCGTTCGTCGCCATGTACCTGCAGAAGGCCGGATTCGAGGTCGGCGTCGCGTCGACCGGGCACGAGGCGCTCGCGAAGGCGGGCAGCGACTCCCCGGCGCTCATCGTCCTCGACCTCATGCTCCCCGACCTCGACGGGATCGACGTCTGCCGGCGCGTGCGGATGGGCTCCGACGTCCCGATCCTCATGCTCACGGCGCGCGACGACGACGTGGACAAGATCATCGGGCTCGAGGTCGGCGCGGACGACTACCTCACGAAGCCGTTCAACCCGCGCGAGCTCGTCGCGCGCGTGAAGTCGATCCTGCGCCGCTCGACGACCCGGCGCACGCTCCCGGAGGGCGGGACGCTCGAGCAGGGCCCGCTTCGGATCGACTCCGGGCGGCGCGAGGTGACGGTGGCCGGCAAGGAGGTGCAGCTCGCGCCGAAGGAGTTCGACCTCCTCTGGGAGCTCCTCGACCACCGCGGGCTCGTGCTCACGCGCGACCAGCTGCTCGAGCGCGTCTGGGGCTACACGTTCGCGGGCGACACGCGCACCGTGGACGTCCACGTCGGCCAGCTCCGCCGCAAGCTCGGGGAGGCCTGCCCGATCGTCACGGTCTGGGGAGTCGGCTACAAGGTCGCGACCGAGCCGAAGGCGGCGCACGCGAGCCGGGCCTAGGCGGTCGCCGTGCGGTCGCTCCGCTTCCGGCTTCCCGTCCTCTTTCTCGTCGCGATCGTGGTCGCCTCCGCGGTCGCCGCGGTGATCGCGGTCGGGCTCTTCCAGAACGTCGCGCGGCAGGACTCGCTGCGGGAGCTCCGGCGCCAGGCGTCCGGCCTCGCCGACCTCTACGCGAACCAGGCGCTCGCGGCCTCGGAGGAGGGGCGCCGTGCCCCACGCTTCGCGGCCGCCCGGCTCGAGCGCGCGACGGGCACGCGGCTCTACTACGCCGGCCTCAACCCGTTCCCCGGCGACGACTCCGGTCTGCGGACGCTCGAGCTGTCCGTCCTTCCCGACCAGGAGGCGTTCCGCGCCGGCGAGCCGCAGACGTTCGAGTTCCGCCCGCCGGGCCAGGACCGGGTCTACCTCGCCGCCGCCCATCCGCTGAACATCGGCGACCAGACATTCGGCGCGCTCGTCGCGGCCAAGCCGCGCGCGGAGCTCCAGGAGCGGTGGCAGCCGCTCGTCGAGCGGCTCGCGCTCGCGCTCCTCGCCGGGCTGTTCGTCGCCGCCGGGCTCGGCTGGTATCTCTCGCGCCGCCTGACCGCGCCGGTGGTGGCGCTCACGCGGGCGACGGACGAGGTCGCGCGCGGCCGCTACGACGTCGTGCTCCCGCGGACGCGCAAGCGGGACGAGATCGGCCGCCTGACCGAGCGCTTCCGCGACATGACCCGCCGGCTCGCGGAGGCGGAGGAGCGCGAGCGGAACTTCCTCATGAGCGTCTCGCACGAGCTTCGAACGCCGCTCACCGCGATCCGCGGGCACGTCGACGCGCTCGCCGAGGGGCTCGTGGAGGACGCGGAGTCGCGCGAGGCGTCCCTCGACGTGATCCGGACTGAGAGCGACCGGCTCGCCCGGCTCGTCGGCGACCTGCTCGACCTCGCGCGCCTCGACGCGCACCGGTTCCCTCTTGCGCAGGACGAGGTGGAGCTCTGCCGCGTCGTCGAGAGCGCGTTCCAGGCGCGCACCGAGGAGGCGAAGCGGCGGAGCATCGAGTACGAGCAGTGGTTCGGCGCCGATCCGGTGCTCCACACGGACGGCGACCGCGTCCTCCAGATCGTCACGAACCTGATCGACAACGCGTTCCGCTGGACGCCCGACGGCGGCCGGATCTCCGTCGAGCTCGAGGCCGCGAACGGAACGATCTCCGTGGCGGTCGCGGACAGCGGGCCGGGCGTCCGGCCCGAGGACCGGGAGCGGATCTTCCGGCCGTTCTACACCGGGCAGGGCTCGCAAGGGACGGGGCTCGGCCTCGCGATCGCACGGGAGCTCGCGCACGCGCTCGGCGGCGACCTGCGGCTCGACTCGGCGAACGGGCGCGGGTCGCGCTTCGAGCTGACGCTCCCGGCGCGCTAGCGGCCCCTAGGCGCCGCTTCTTCGCTGGCGCTCTTCGAGGTCGTAGAGCTCGGCGAGCGGGCGCTCCTCGAGCGAGCGCTCGAGCCGGTCGAACAGCCGCTCGATCCGGTCGAGCCGCCCCTCGACGCCGCGCCACCCCGACGCGATCAGGTCCACGAGGAGCGACAGGTCCTCCACGCGCGCGCGCCGCTCGGCATCGAGGTCGGCCTGGAGCCGCTCGAGCCGGCGGACGGTTCCGTTCGCGAGACCGCGGAGCTCGGCGAGGTTCCGGCCGATCGGCCGCGCCTCCGCCTGGATGCCGTCGCGGATCGCGGCGTCGAGCCGCTCCGGGACGCTCGCCTCGAGCTCGGCCGTGCGGGCCGCGAAGGTCTCGAGCGCCCCCCGCGTCCGCTCGAGCGCCGCGTCGAGCGCGGCCGGGTCGCGGGCGGCGCCGGCTTCGGCGAGCCGCCTCCGGGCCCACTCGATCGACTCGGGCTTCACGAGGCGGCACGGTACCGTGTGCCCCGGACGACCGTGCGGACCGACGAGCTCGACTACGACCTGCCTCCGGAGCTCGTCGCGCAGCGGCCTCGCGCGCGGCGCGACGAGAGCCGGCTCCTCGTGTACGACCGGGCGACCGGGGCGGTCCGGCACCGGCGGTTCCTCGACCTTCCGGAGGAGGCGGGCGGCGCCCTCGTCGTCGTGAACGACACGCGCGTCGTCCCCGCGCGCCTGCGGCTCCGGCGGCCGGGCGGGGGCCAGGCGGAGGTGCTCCTCGTCGAGCCGCTCGGCGACGGGCTGTGGGAGGGCCTGGCGCGCCCCACGAAGCGCCTGCGCCCGGGGATGCGGCTCGGCCCGGTGGAGCTCGTCGAGCACGTGGGGGAGGGGCGCTGGCTCCTGCGGCTCGAGGGCGAGCCGGCCGGCGAGCCGCCGCTTCCGCCGTACATCACCGAGCCGCTCGCCGACGCCGAGCGCTACCAGACGGTCTACGCGCGCGAGGCCGGCTCGGCCGCAGCGCCGACCGCCGGGCTCCACTTCACGCCCGAGCTGCTCGCGCGGCTCGACGTCGAGCGCGTCACGCTGCACGTCGGCCTCGGCACCTTCCGTCCCGTCGCGGCGGCCACGCTCGACGCGCACGAGCTCCACAGCGAGCGCTACGAGGTCGCGGCCGTGGCGTGGGAGCGAATCGCGTCCGTCGAGCGGGTCGTCGCCGTCGGGACGACGACGACGCGCGTGCTCGAGACGCTCGCGCGCGGCGGGTCGCTCGCGGGCCGCACGAACCTCTTCATCACGCCGGGGTTCGAGTTCCGCCGCGTCGACGCGCTCCTCACGAACTTCCACCTGCCGCGCTCGACGCTCCTCGCGCTCGTCATGGCGTTCGCCGGCATCGAGGAGACGCGCCGCCTCTACGCCGAGGCGATCCGCGAGCGGTACCGGTTCTACTCCTTCGGCGACGCGATGCTCGTCCTCTGACCGCGGATCCCGGGCCGTTGACCGCATCCGGGGTCGCTGCCATGCTCCGAGCATGCTGCGGCTGGG
>JAICNY010000202.1 GCA_025930955.1 Thermoleophilia bacterium | reverse complement strand
TGGGGACGGCGGCGGCGGCGCGCTCGGGCCAGAGGCCGGCCCACATGCCGCGCGCGACCTCGCCGTGCAGGCGCGAGACGCCGTTGCGGCGCGCGGCCGTCCGCAGGGCGAACGGCGTGAGGCCGAACGCCGCCTCGTCGCCGTCGGCCCGCCCGAGCGAGGCGAGCTCCTCCCAGCCGAGCCCGATCCGCTCGGCGAGCCCCTCGACGTGGCGCCGCACGAGCTCCGCGTCGAAGCGCTCGTTCCCGGCCGGCACGGGCGTGTGCGTCGTGAAGACGGTCGTCCGCCGCACGGCCTCGAGCGCGGCCTCGACCGCGAGCCCGTCGTCCTCGACGAGGGCGCGCAGCCGTTCGAGCGCCGTGAACGCCGCGTGGCCCTCGTTCAGGTGGTAGACGGTCGGCGCGAGCCCCAGCGCCCGGAGCGCGCGCACGCCGCCGAGCCCGAGCAGGAGCTCCTGGCCGAGCCGGTGCTCCCGGTCGCCGCCGTAGAGCGCGCGCGAGAGGCCGTCCGAGTAGTCGAGGAGGACGAGCGGGACGCGGCCGACGTCCGTCCGCCAGGCGCGCGCCTCGACGGGCCCGGCCGGCAGTTCCACGGCGACGGTGACGCCGGTGTCCGCAAGGCCGAGCCCGGCCGGGTCGCGCGCCTCGTAGCGCTCGGCCTGGCGGCCGTCCGCGCCGACCTCCTGGCGGAAGTACCCCTCCCGGTAGAAGAGCCCGACGCCGACGAGCGGCAGCCCGAGGTCGGAGGCCGCCTTCAGGTGGTCGCCGGCGAGCACGCCGAGCCCGCCCGCGTAGACGGGCAGGCGCTCGTCCACGCCGAACTCGAGCGAGAAGTAGGCGACGAGGAGGCCGTCGGAAGGCACCGCGAGAGGCTACCGAGCCGAGCCGTCCGGAATGCGGGAAAGCCGCACGCGATACCGGGCCGACCCCGACGGCGCGGGGGTCCCCCGCAACGACCATGCGCCGTAGGGCGATGGGACGCACGACCGTTCAGCTCAGGTGCGACCCGGGCGCGCGCAAGGCGGGCGCCTGATGTTCCAGGTGCGCATCCACGGCCGCGGCGGCCAGGGCGTCGTGACGGCGGCCGAGCTCCTCTCCGTCGCCGCGTTCGCCGAGGGCCGTCACGCGCAGGCGTTCCCGACCTTCGGCTCGGAGCGCACCGGCGCGCCCGTCGTCGGCTTCTGCCGGATGGACGACCGGCCGATCCGCATCCGCGAGCCGATCGCCGAGCCGGACGCGCTCATCGTCCAGGACCCGACGCTGCTCCACCAGGTGGACGTCTTCGCCGGGCTGCGCCCGGACGGCTACCTCCTGATCAACTCCGAGCGCGGCTTCGAGGAGCTCGGGATCGGCGAGCTCTGCGAGCGCTTCCGTCCCGAGCGCCTGCGGACGGTCCCGGCGACCGAGATCGCGCGCGAGTGCCTCGGGCGGCCGCTGCCGAACGCGGCGCTGCTCGGCGGCTTCGCCGCGCTGACCGGCCGCGTCTCGCTCGAGTCGGTCGCCGAGGCGATCCGCGAGCGGTTCCCGGGGCCCCTCGGCGAGCGGAACGTCGAGGCCGCGACGCGGGCGCACGCGCGCGTCGCGGGCGCCGAGCGGGAGCCGGCCCGTGCGTAGCCAGCTCGAAGGATCCCAGGCCGTCGCGCGGACGGTCGCGCGCTGCCGGCCGGAGGTCGTCTCCGCGTACCCGATCTCGCCGCAGACGCACATCGTCGAAGGGCTCTCCGATCTCGTCCGGACGGGCGAGCTCGCGCCGTGCGAGTATCTCCTCGTCGAGTCGGAGTTCGCGGCGATGTCCGCGGCGATCGGTGCTTCGGCGACTGGCGCTCGCGCCTACACGGCGACCGCGAGCCAGGGACTCCTCTACATGGCCGAGGCGGTCTACAACGCCGCCGGGCTCGGGCTTCCAATCGTCATGACGGTCGCGAACCGGGCGATCGGCGCGCCGATCAACATCTGGAACGACCACAGCGACACGATGTCCCAGCGCGACTGCGGCTGGATCCAGCTCTACGCCGACTCGAACCAGGAGGCGGTCGACCTCCACGTCCAGGCGTTCCGGCTCGCGGAGGAGGTGTCGCTTCCCGTCATGGTCTGCATGGACGGGTTCGTCCTCACGCACGCGGTCGAGGAGATCGACGTGCCGGAGCAGGAGCAGGTGGACGCGTTCCTCCCGCCGTTCGAGCCGCGCCAGGTGCTCGACCCCGACGACCCCGTGACGATCGGCGCGATGGTCGGGCCCGAGGCGTTCACCGAGGTGAAGTACCTCATGCACGCGAAGCAGATGCAGGCGCTCGACCTGATCCCCGAGATCGCGGCCGAGTTCTCGCAGGCGTTCGGCCGCAGCGCCGGCGGCCTGCTCCGGCAGTACCGGACGAGCGACGCGGAGACGATCGTCGTCGTGCTCGGCTCCGTCCTCGGCACGGTCGAGGAGGTCGTGGACGAGCTGCGCGAGCAGGGCGTGCGGATCGGCGCCGTCGGGATCCGCTGCTTCCGCCCCTACCCGCTCGACGAGCTGCGCGAGGCGCTCGGGCAGGCGCGCCGCGTCGTCGTGCTCGAGAAGGCGTTCGCGGTCGGCGTGGGCGGGATCGTCGGGCAGAACGTGCGCCTCGCGCTCTCCGGCCTGCCGGTCGAGGTGCTCGACGTCGTCGCCGGGCTCGGCGGGCGCGCGATCACGAAGCGCTCGCTCCACGGGCTCCTCGCGGACGCGCTCGAGGGCCGCCTCGAGGAGGGCCGGCTCACGTTCCTCGACCTCGACCGCGAGCTCGTCGGCCGCGAGCTGGCCCGCATGGGCAGGGGCGGCCGCACGGGCCCGCATGCCGAGAACATCCTGCGCGACGTGGGCGCCGTCGCGGCCGGGTCGCACTAGGGAGGTCGCCGTGCCGCAGCAGCAGATCAAGTTCTACCAAGCGGGAAGCTTCGTGGTCGGCAACCGGCTCCTCGACCCGGACGAGCGCTCCGTCCAGGCCCGGACGGGCCGCTCGAACACCCTCACCTCGGGCCACCGCGCGTGCCAGGGCTGCGGCGAGGCGCTCGGCGCCCGCTACGCGCTCGACGCGGCGATGCGCGCGACCGGCGGAAGGCTCATCGCCGCGAACGCGACCGGGTGCCTCGAGGTCTTCTCCACGCCGTACCCGGAGTCGTCGTGGCAGCTCCCGTGGATCCACTCGCTCTTCGCGAACGCGCCGTCGGTCGCAACGGGGATCGCCGCCGCGCTCAGGGCGAAGGGGAAGACCGACATCCGGGTCGTCGGCCAGGGCGGCGACGGCGGGACGATGGACATCGGCTTCGCCGCGCTCTCCGGGATGTTCGAGCGAAACGACGACGTGCTCTACGTCTGCTACGACAACGAGGCGTACATGAACACCGGCGTCCAGCGCTCGAGCGCGACGCCGCCCGCCGCGCGGACGGCGACGACCGCCGCCGTCGGCCCGGAGCCCGGCAACGCCTTCGGCCAGGGGAAGAACGCACCGCTCATCGCGATGGCGCACGAGATCCCGTACGTCGCCACGGCGACGGTCGCCGAGCTCCGCGACCTCGAGTACAAGGTCGAGCGCGCAATGGAGTTCCACGGGGCGCGCTACCTCCACGTGCTCGTCCCGTGCCCGTTGGGGTGGGGCTCGGCCGCGCGCGACACGATCAAGATCGCGCGCCTCGCGAAGGAGACGGGGCTCTTCCCGGTCTTCGAGGCCGAGCACGGCGAGGTTGTGGACGTCTCGAAGATCAGGCGGCAGGTCCCGGTCGAGGAGTATCTGCGAACGCAGCGGCGCTACGCGCACCTCTTCGGCGAGCCGCCGCGGACGGACGTGATCGAGCGGATCCAGGC
>JAICNY010000134.1 GCA_025930955.1 Thermoleophilia bacterium | reverse complement strand
CTCGACTACGAGATCGACGTCGAGCTCGACAAGCAGATGCTCTTCGCCGAGAACGACGACACGCCGGGGATGATCGGCCGGATCGGAACGATCCTCGGCGAGAGCGGTATCAACATCGCGAACATGGCCGTCTCTCGGAACCGGCACGAGCGGCGCGCGCTCATGGTGCTCACCCTCGACGACGTCCCCTCGGAGGACGTGCTCGAGCGGCTGCGCGCCGAGCCGGGGTTCGTCGAGGCGCGCTTCATCGTCCTCCCGGAGCCGTAGATGGCGGGCGACTGGCCGGAGCCGGTGGAGCGCGTCGCGGCCGTGCTCCGCTCGAACGGGATCGAGGGGCGCGTGGAGGAGTTCCGAGCGGGCACGCCGACCGCGGAGGCGGCGGCGGAGGCGGCCGGCTGCCGCCTCGAGCAGATCGTCAAGTCGCTCCTCTTCGCCCTCGACGGCGGGGAGCGCTACGCGCTCGTCATGGTGCCCGGCGACCGGCGCGCCGACCGGGCGAAGATCGCCGCCGAGCTCGGGGTCGGGAAGGCCAAGCCCGCCTCCCCGCAGGAGGTGCTGGACGTCACGGGGTTCGACGTCGGCGGCGTCGCCCCGTTTCCGGCCGGCCGCGTGGAGGCATCCCTACTGGACCGGACGCTCGTCACGCACGAGGTCGTCTGGGTCGGCGCGGGCAGTCCGCGGCACATGGCCGTCCTCGCCCCCGCCGACCTCGCGCGGCTCACGCGGGCGCGCGTCGTCGACGCCGTCAGCGACACTACGACCTGAGGAGGGAACCCGTGGCCATCGAACGCAGAGCCGAGGTCGTCTGGGAGGGACCGCTCGCAAGCGGAAGCGGCGAGACGAAGGGCGCGTCGAGCAACGCGTTCTCGCTCCCCGTCACGTGGTCGGCGCGCACGGAGGCCGCGGACGGGAAGACGAGCCCCGAGGAGCTCGTCGCGGCGGCGCACGCCTCCTGCTACGCGATGGCGTTCTCGAACGTGCTCGCGGAGGCCGGCTCGCCGCCCGACCGGCTCGAGGTCACCGCGGTCGTCTCGGCGGAGCTCGATGACGACGGGCTCCGCGTCACGACGAGCGAGCTCATCGCTACGGGTCGCGTTCCGGGGCTCGAGGCGTCAGACTTCTCGCGGCACGCGCAGGACGCCGAGCGGGCGTGTCCCGTCTCGAACGCGCTCCGCGGCAACGTCGAGATCCGGGTGGAGGCCCGGCTCGAAGACTAGGGAGGGCACGATGAGAGAGACCGAGAAGATCTGGATGAACGGCGAGCTCGTCGACTGGGCGGACGCCAAGATCCATGTCGGCGCGCACGGGCTCCACTACGGCTCGGGGGTCTTCGAGGGCATCCGCTGCTACGAGACGGAGAAGGGCTCCGCGGTCTTCCGGCTCACCGACCACCTGCAGCGGCTGCATAACTCCGCGCGGCTCATCCAGATGGAGCTCCCCTTCTCGGTCGAGGGGCTCAAGGCGGCCTGCAACGAGGTGATCGGGGTGAACGGGCTCCCCGAGTGCTACCTCCGCCCGCTCGCGTTCTACGGCTACGGCGAGCTCGGCGTGCGCCCGACCGGCTGCCCCGTGGACGTCGTGATCATGAGCTGGCCGTGGGGGACGTACCTCGGCGACGACGCACTCGAGAACGGCGTGCGCGCGAAGATCTCGAGCTGGCAGCGGATCGGCCCGAACGTGATCCCGCACGTCGCCAAGGCGACCGGCGTGTACCTGAACTCGATGCTCGCGGTGCTCGAGGCGTCGAAGGCCGGCTACGAGGAGGCGATCCTCCTCACCGAGACCGGCTACGTCGCAGACGGCTCCGGGGAGAACATCTTCGTCGTGAAGAACGGGCGGATCGCGACGCCCGACCTCTCGTCGTCGATCCTCCCGGGGATCACGCGCGACTCGGTGATCCAGATCGCGCAGGACCTCGGCTACACGGTCGAGGAGAAGAACCTCGTGCGCGCCGACCTCTACCTCGCGGACGAGATCTTCATGTGCGGGACTGCGGCCGAGGTGACTCCGGTGCGCTCCGTGGACGACCGCGAGGTGGGCGACCCCGGGCCGATCACGCGCGAGATCCAGTCGGCGTACCTCGACACGGTGCGCGGCAAGCGCGAGCAGTGGTCGCATTGGCTCGAGTACGCGCCGAACCCCTCGGCGGTGACCGGCTCGTAGCCTCGGGCGGATAGACGCGCGCGCCTAGAGGTCGCGCGTCGAAAGGGGGTCAGACCCCGCACCAAACCACGCGCGAACGTGTGCCGGCTTCGTAACGTCCCCGCTCGGAGCGTGGTTCCTCCGCGCGGGAAGGTGTCGCGGAAGCGTGACGCGCCCGCGCTTCCGGGGTCAGACCCCGTGACAGGAGCCGCGCGCCTTCGTGCCGGAAGCGTGACGTCCCTGCAAATGGGCCGGTTCCCTCCTCCGGAAGCGTCACGGAAGGCACACGGCGCCCGCGCTTACGGGGTCAGACCCCGTAAAGGCGCGCGCGCGGTCACGCGAGGCTCACGGCGCATAGAAGGCCTTCTCGATCGCGTACGCGAGCGCGGTCATCGCAAGCCCGCTCAGCCCGAGCGGCACGGACACCCGGAGCGCCCGCTCGAGCGCGTCGCGCTGGCCGCGGATCGCGGTCGCGACGTGCGCGAGCGTCGCCGTCTCCTCGCCTGCCGCCATGACGCGCTCGGCCGAGAACAGGTCGGCGGGGAGCGCGCGATCCCAGAATCGCGTCACCCGCCGCGGCCGCAGAAGCGCGCCGAGCGTCGCGATCCCGCCCATGAAGAGCAGGAGCGCGAGCCACGCTAGCCCCGCCGGCGGGCCGTCCTCGAAGGTGTGGAGCTGCGTCCAGAGCGTGATGAGTCCCGCCACCTGTGCCGCGAGGACCCGGGAGGCGGTCAGCTCGAGCGAGACGAGCCCGTCCTGGAGGACGCGCAGGAGCTCCCACCCGATCCAGCTCCCGGAGCGCCCGTCGGCAGGGCGCTCGGACTCGCCCTCCATGGAACGAGGGTAGACCCCACACCGGACGCGGCCGGCCCGGCTTGCGATACTTCCGCCCATGGCGGACGGGCAGCCGCGGATGGTCTTCCTGGGCTTCGGAAAATACGCGCGCGCGGACAAGATCTACGCGCTCGAGCCGCTCACCGGGAAGGAGCGGGGCGGCGGCCACCGGACGAAGGTCTGGGTCGAGGGGATCCCCGACCCCATCGTCGCCTCCCGGACCGAACGGACGATCCGCCACGCGATGGGCGCGTCCGCGAGCGACACGAGCGCGCTCGTCGACGAGGCCGTGGCGCTCGCCGAGCGGATCGTCGACGACGCCGAGCGCGGCCGCGTCGACCTCGGCGACCTCGCACGCCGCGCCCGCCACCTGCTCGAGGCGACCGCCCGGCCGGCCGAGTCGGACCAGCTCTTCTGACGGAGCTCCGCCCCCTCACGCGCGACTTCTTCGCCCGCTCGGTGCACGAGGTCGCGCCCGAGCTCGTCGGCGCGCGCCTGCTCGTCGACGGGGTGGGCGGGACGATCGTCGAGGTCGAGGCGTACGACGGCGAGGATCCTGCGAGCCACGGCTTTCGCGGCGAGACGGCACGGAACCGCTCGATGTTCGGCCCGCCAGGCCACGCCTACGTCTACCGCTCGTACGGGATCCACTGGTGCCTGAACCTCGTCTGCGCCGAGCCGGGCCGGGCGGAGGCCGTCCTCGTCCGCGCGCTCGAGCCGACGGACGGGCTCGACGCGATGCGGAAGCGGCGGGGCGGACAGTTGGACGACCGCCTCCTCTGCGCCGGCCCCGGGCGGCTCTGCCAGGCGCTCGGTGTGACCGCGGCGCACGACGGGCTCCCGCTCGACGCGCCGCCGTTCGAGCTCGAGGCCGCGCCGGAGCCCGCGGCCGTCGTCCGCGGCCCGCGGGTCGGCCTCACGAAGGCGGTCGACGAGCCGTGGCGCTACGCGCTCGCCGGCTCGCGCTACCTCAGCCGCGCCCTACGCGCAGCCTGATTCTCGCGCCGTCCGGGACGTGGATGCCGGCGCGCGGCCGCTGCGCGAGCACGACGCCCTTGCGGCCTTCCGTTACGAGCTCGACGAACGGCGTCAGGCCGAGGTTCTCGAGCACGCCCTGCGCACGCGGGAGCTTCATCCCGACGAGCCGCGGCACGACCGGCCCGCTGGGCTCGGAAGTAACGATCCGGACGACGTCCCAGGAGGAGAGCGTGCCGCCTTTCGGATACTGGTCGACGACGACGCCGATGCGCTCCCCGGGCCGCGCCGGGCGCGTGATCACCTCGGCGGTCAGCGGCATGCTCGCGAGCTGCGCCTCCGCCGCCTCGACCGTCTGCCCGACGACGCGCGGGACGTCCACCTCGTTCGGCTTGCAGTCGGCCTGCTCGTCCGGCTCGTAGCCGGCCACGTAGAGGACGAGCCGCGTGTTCGAGCAGTAGCCGTTGTCCAGCCGCCACTCCTGGTCGCGGTAGGCCACCTCGACGGGCGTCGCCGGCTTGTACGGGGGCGCGGGGAAGCTCGCCGGCGGCTCGCCCATGTGCCGGAGCGCGCTCTCGGCAAACGTGTTCCAGATGAGCGCCGGGTACGTGCCGCCCGCGACCGGCCCGCCCTCGAACTCCGTCTCCATCGGCTTCAGCTTCTTCGGATACCCGACCCAGACCGCGACCGCGAGCTGCGGCGTGTAGCCGACGAACCAGGCGTCGCCGTAGTTCTCCGTCGTTCCAGTCTTCCCGGCGATCGCCCGGCCCGGGATCGCCGCCCGCTCGCCTGTCCCGTCCTCGACCACCTGCTGGAGCATCCACGTGAGCGTCGCGTTGTTCTCGGGGTCGAGCACCTGCTGGCCGATCGGCGCGTTCTCCTCCGTCCGCCGGCCGCGGTCGACCGAGAGGACGGCGCGCGGCCGGTTCCCGAGTACGCGCCCGTCCACGCGGGTGCCGCCGTTCGCGAACGTCGCGAAGGCGCGCGCCATCTCGAGCGGGTTCACCGCCTCGACGCCGAGCCCGATCGCGAAGTAGTCGTTCAGCGGGCTCGTGATCCCGAGCGCGTGCGCGGTCTCGCGCACCTTCCGCGGCCCGACGAGCGACGTCAGCTGCGCGTACACCGCGTTGTCCGACGAGGCCGTCGCCTTCACGAGGTCGATCGTCCCGAGGTACGTCCCCTCGTAGTTCCCGACCGTCCAGGAACGGTCGCCGAGGTTGATCGTCGTCGGCTGCGACTGAAACGTCGTCTGCGGCGAGATCCCCGACTCGAGCGCGGCCGCGAGCACGAACGGCTTGAACGCCGAGCCGGACTGCCGCTCGCCCTGCACGGCGAGGTTGAACTGGCTCTCCTCGAAGCTCGAGCCGCCGTACATCGCGAGCACGCGCCCGTCGCGCGGGTCGATCGCGACGAGCGCCGCCGACGGCCCGTTCGCCTCGCCGAGCCACTCGTTCACGGCGCGTCGCGCGAGCTGCTGGAGCTCGATGTCGATCGAGGTCGTCACCTTGAGCCCACCGCCGAAGACCTCGCCGGAGCCGTAGCGGTCGATGAGCTGCTGCTTCACGTACTCGGCGAAGTAGCTCGCCGGCCCGCGCGACTCCGGGAGGCTGACCGAGTCGGGCGACGGCATCGGAGTCCTGTTCGCCGCCTGCAGCTCCTGCTCGGTGATGAGGTTCTGGTCGCGCATGAGCTGGAGGACGACGCCGCGCCGCTCCTTCGCCGCTCGCGGGTTCAGGACGGGGTCGTACGCGCTCGGGTTCGCCGGGATCCCGGCGAGGAGCGCCGACTCGGCGAGCGTGAGGTCGCGCGCCTTCTTCCCGAAGTAGACGCGGGCCGCCATCTGCACGCCGTAGGCGCCGTTCCCGAAGAAGACGCTGTTCAGGTACGCGGTGAGGATCCGGTCCTTCGACCAGCGCTGCTCGAGCTGCCACGCGAGCGCCGCCTCCTTGAGCTTGCGGCTGATCGTGCGGTCGTCGCGCGTGTACGTGTTCTTCACGAACTGCTGGGTGATCGTCGAGCCGCCCTCGACGAGCTCCTTGTGGCGGATGTCTGCCCAGAGCGCGCGCGCGATCCCCCGCACGTCGATCCCGCGGTGCTCCCAGAAGCGCCGGTCCTCGACGGCGACGATCGCGCGCTTCATGTCGTTCGCGATCTGGTCGGACGGGACGACGACGCGGCTCTCCTCGCCGCGCAGGCGCGCGAGAACCGTCTTGCCGTCCGAGGCGTAGATGAACCCGTCCTCCGCGAGCTGCGTCTGGTTGGACGGGTCCAGCGCAGGGATCTCGCTCGAGATCGCGGTGACGAGCCCGTACGTGAACGAGACGGAGCAGACGAGCCCGAGGACCCCGACCAGAGCGAGGAGCCGAAGCTTGCGGACCCGGCGGGTCCGCTGCTTCCTCTCACGACGTCGGAAGCGCACGAAGCAGACGATTCTAGTCGCCCGCACCGGCGGGTCCTGCGGACTACGATCGCCCCATGGCCGATCCCGCCCTCGTCCGCGAGCTGACTCGGAACGCCGCGCACGTCCTCCCCGAGGGCGAGCTCGAGCGCAAGCTCGACCGCGGCCGCCCGCTGCGCGTGAAGCTCGGCATCGACGTCACGTCGCCCGACATCCACGTGGGGCGGGCGATCCCGCTCCAGCGGATGCGCGCCTTCCAGGACGCGGGCCACGTCGGCGTGCTCATCGTCGGGGACTACACGACGCGGATCGGCGACCCCTCCGGGCGCTCGAGCGAGCGGCCGGTCCTCTCGGACGATGAGATCGACCGCAACGCGCGGACGTACGTCGACCAGGCGATGATCGTCCTCGACCCCGACCGGACGGAGGTGCGCTACAACGGCGAGTGGCTCGCGAAGCTCGACTTCGCGGAGATCGTCCGGCTCACGCGCGTCGCCACGGTCGCCGAGCTCCTGACGCGCGACGACTTCCGCAAGCGCTACGAGGCCGAGCTTCCGATCTCGGTCTCCGAGCTCCTCTACCCGCTCGCGCAGGGCTATGACTCGGTCGCCGTCGAGGCCGACGTCGAGCTCGGCGGCACCGACCAGCTCTACAACCTCCTCATGGGCCGCAAGGTGATGGAGGCGTACGGGCTCGAGCCTCAGGTCGCGCTCACGACGCCGCTCCTGCTCTCCTGGGACGGCGAAAAGATGAGCTCGTCGATCGGGAACAACGTTCCGCTTACCGCGCCCGCCGAGGAGCAGTTCGGACGGACGATGCGGATCCCGGACGAGCTCCTGCCCGAGTGGTACCGGCTCGTGCTCGAGTCGGACGACGATCCGCTCGCCGCCGACCCGATGGGCGCGAAGCTCCGCCTCGCGCGGTGGGTGGTCGCGCGCTCGCACGGGGAGGAGGCCGCCTCGGCTGCCGAGGCGCATTTCACCCGCGTCGTGCGCGAGGGCCGTGCACCCGAGGAGGTGCCCGAGGTGACCGTCGCGGCCGACGGCGGGACGGTCTACCTGCCGGCCGTGCTCGTCGATCTCGGCGTCGCGTCGACGAGCGAGGGGCGGCGCCTGATCGCGCAGGGCGGGGTCAGGCTCGACGGGGAGGCGGTCACCGAGCTGGAGGTGCCGGCGAGCCGCCTCGACGGGGCGCTCCTGCAGGCCGGAAAGCGCCGCTTCGCACGGGTCTCCGTCCGCGCCGACACCGCTTGACGACGGCCCCGCCCTTGCTATCATGCGTCGGCCGCTCTACGGGGCGGCGCATGGAAAAAGTCAACGAGCGAACGGAGAAGCCCTTCTAGAGCAGCCCCCGATACGTCGGAAGCAGTCTCTTGAGGGGCCTCCACGCGGCGGAGGCTCTTTCTTTGCGCCGGGCCGAGAGGCATGGTCTTTGAAAACTCAACAGCGTGAACGTCGAGACCCTCTCGACCGTCCGTTCGCGGCCGGCCGGAGAGGGCTCAATCCACCCGTCTCGTCTTCCCTTCGGGGAAGGCGGACACTTTGAGCTTCAAGCTCATCCTCGAAGAGCTGTCCAACCGGTCCCTCGGGACCGAGAGTGACAACCTTCTTTCACGGAGAGTTTGATCCTGGCTCAGGACGAACGCTGGCGGCGCGCTTAACACATGCAAGTCGAGCGATCGGCCAGGGGCTTGCCCCTGGCACGGAGCGGCGAACGGGTGAGTAACACGTGGGTGACCTGCCCTCGGTTTCGGGATAACTCCGGGAAACCGGTGCTAATACCGAATGGCCTCCGACGTCTTCGGGCGACGGAGAAAAGGTAGCTTCGGCCTCCGACCGAGGATGGGCCCGCGGCGGATTAGCTTGTTGGTGAGGTAACGGCTCACCAAGGCGACGATCCGTAGCTGGTGTGAGAGCATGACCAGCCACACTGGGACTGAGACACGGCCCAGACTCCTACGGGAGGCAGCAGTGGGGAATCTTGCGCAATGGGCGAAAGCCTGACGCAGCGACGCCGCGTG
>JAICNY010000230.1 GCA_025930955.1 Thermoleophilia bacterium | reverse complement strand
TTCGTCCTCGTTCGGCATGCCGAGACGGAGGAGCGGGCGCGCGGGCTCTGCGTCGGCCGGCTCGACGTCCCGCTCGGAACGCGGGGGCACAGGCAGGCCGAGCGGCTCGCAACCGAGCTCGCCGACGCGCCGCTCGCGGCCGTGTACACGAGCCCGCTCTCGCGCGCCCGCGAGACGGCGGGGCCGCTCGGCGCGGTGAACGGCGTGGAGCCGGTCGAGGTTCCCGAGCTCATGGAGCTCGACTTCGGGGAGCTCGAGGGGATGCCGTTCGACCGGATCGAGGCCGAGCAGCCCGCGCTCTTCCGGGCATGGATGGAGGCGCCGGACGAGATTCGCTTCCCCGGCGGCGAGAGCCTCGCGGATTTGCGGGCGCGCGTCCGGCCGGCAGTCCGCGCGCTCCGTGCGCGCCACGAGGGGCAGTCGATCGCCGTCGTCGCGCACGCCGGCGTTCTTCGCGTCGTCCTGGCGGACGTGCTCGGCATGGACGGGGCGGCGGTCTTCCGGCTCGACCAGTCGCCGGGCGGCGTGAGCGTCGTCGACTGGGTCGGCGAAACGCCGGTCGTCCGCGTCGTGAACGGCCTCGCGCGCGCGTAGCGGGTCGGTCGCCGACAGGGGGTCAGACCCCGCACCAAACCGCAGACGGATGTGTGCCGACTTCGTGACGTCCCTGCTCGGAGCGGGCTTTTCGACCCCCGCGAACTGTGACGGACGTGTCGCACGCCTCCCTTCACGGGGTCAGACCCCGTGACGGAGCGCGCACGCCTCCGCGTCAGAACCGAAACGTCCCTGCAAACGAGCCCGTTTCATGCCCCTGCAAGTGTGTCGGACGTCGCGCGTCGCCGGCCTTTACGGGGTCAGACCCCGTAACAGGAGTGCCACGAGCTCCTCCCGGAACGAGCGCGCCCGGCTCCTATACTCGCCCGCATGAGGACGGCCGTCGTCCTGACGATCGGGAACGAGATCGTCTCCGGCGACGTCGAGAACACGAACGCGTCCTGGCTCGCCCGCCGCCTCGCCGACCTCGGGGTCACCGTTCGCCTCACCGCCGCACTCGGCGACGACATCGGCGAGGTCGCTGCGTTCCTCGGCGCGGAGCTCCCGAAGGCGGATCTGATCTTCGTCACGGGCGGCCTCGGCGGGACGCCCGACGACCTGACACGAGAGGCGGTCGCCGCCGCGTTCGGCGTCCCCTGCGTCGAGCAGGAGCAGCTCGCCCGCGAGCTCCGCACCCGCTTCGCAGAGCGCGGCCTCGCCGAGTACGCCGCGCGGTGGGCCTGCCTCCCGGAGGGCGCCGAGCCCCTCGCGAACCCGCTCGGCGGCGCTCCCGGCTTCGTCCTCGGCCCGGTCCACGTCCTGCCGGGCCTCCCGAGCGAGATGGAGGCGATGTTCGACGCGATCGCCGACCGGTTCCGCGGCGCGCCGGTCGCCGCGTGGCGTCGCCGCTACCGCACGACCGAAGGGGAGATCGTCGCCGTCCTCGAGGAGGCGACCGCGCGCCACCCGGACGTCGCCGTCGGGAGCTACCCGCACTTCGCCGGCGCCGACGGTCCGACCGTCGAGGTCGTCCTCAAGTCGCGGGACGCGGCCGCGCTCGCCGACGTGCGCGCCTGGCTCGAACGGGAGCTCGGGAACCTCCGCGCGGTTGCGCCCGTCGAAGAGGCGTGACCCGCATCGCAACCCTCCTCGCCGCGCTCGCGCTCGCCGGGTGCGGCGCCGCTCCGGAGCAACCCGACGATCCCGCCGCCGGAGCCGGAGCCCCGACGCCTCCGCCCGCGAGCGTCCCGACGACGGCGGTGCTCGTCTGCGGCCCGGACGGCGCGTCGGTCGAGACGCCCGAGGTGGCGGCGAGCCGCGACGGCGTCCACCTCGAGATCCGAAACGAGAGCGGCGCCGAGCGGGTCGTGCACGTCCGGACGAGCGATTCCGCCCAGGGCGAGGGGTTCCACGCGGGGACGCACACCCGCGTGTGGGCGCTTCCACCCGGCCCGGCGACGATCGGCTGCGACGACCCCGCCCGGGCCCCGGAGGAGCAGGCAGGCGCTCCCGTGGAGATCGTCGACCCGGACGGCGTCTGGATCTCGACCGCCCTCGACTGCGACAGCGTCTCGACCGCGACGCTCGACTACTTCGCGGGCGCCCCGGGCCGCAAGGGCGAACCGGCCGAGGTCGTCCGGGCCGAGAGCGGTGCGCAGCTCGAGCCCGGCGACGTCGTCGAGCGCGCCGGGTACCCCGAGGCGCGGGACGCCCCGGTCGTCCGCGTCGTCCGCGACGGGAGAGCGATCGCCGCGGTCACGCTCATGCCGACCGACGACGGCGGCTGGCTCATCTCGACGACGTCGACCTGCGACGAGCCGTAGCGGCGCGTCCGCGCGGGACGAGGGGAGCCGCCCCGTGAGCGACTAGCATCGAGCCCGTGGCCGTCGCCTCGCCGGAGGAGTACCTCGCGCACCTGAACCCCGCCCAGCGGGAGGCCGTCACCGCGCCGGAGGGCCCCGTCCTGATCGTCGCCGGCGCGGGCTCGGGGAAGACCCGCGTCCTCACGCATAGGATCGTCCACGAGATCCGCGCGCTCGGTGTGAAGCCGAACGAGATCCTCGCGATCACGTTCACGAACCGGGCCGCGAACGAGATGAAGCGACGCCTCGAGGCCCTGCTCGGCGGGGTCGCGCGGACGATGTGGGTGATGACCTTCCACGCCGCCTGCGGCCGGATCCTCCGCCGCGAGGCGCCGCGCCTCGGCCT
>JAICNY010000045.1 GCA_025930955.1 Thermoleophilia bacterium | reverse complement strand
TCCGCGAGCACGGCGGTGAGGCCGATGCCGTTCGCGGCCGCGTTCTCCCGCGCCGCCGCGACGGCCGCCTCGTCGGCGTCGACCGCGCTCACGGGCGCGAACCCGAGCCGGGCGGCCCCAAGGGCGAGGACGCCCGAGCCGCAGCCGACGTCGACGAGGCTCGCCGGCTCGAGCTCGAGCAGGTGCTCGAGGCAGAGCCGCGTCGTCGGATGGCTCCCGGTGCCGAACGCCCGGCCCGGGTCGATGACGACCGGAAGCGACCCGGCGTCCGGCTCTTCCCACGGCGGGCCGATCCAGAGCGGACCGATGCGGACCGGCCGGTGGAAGCGCCGCCAGGCGTCCTCCCAGCCTGGCTCGACTGGAGCGGCCGAGGCCGTGCCGAAGGCGGCCCGCACGGCCGCCTCGCCCGCCTCGCCGACGTACGCCGCGAGCTCGAGCTCGTCGCCCGCGACCGCCTCCTCGAACCCGCCCGGCGCGAGGTCGAGGAACCGCGCCCGCGCCTCTTCCGCCCGCGCGAGCGGCACCCGGACCGCGACCCGCCGCAGGTTTTCGCTCAGCGAAACGCGGCCCGGAGCTTGTCGAGGAAGCCCTCGTCCGGCCGGTACGTGTCCTCGCCCGCGAGCCGCTCGAAGTCCTCGAGCACGCGCCGCTGCTCGTCCGTCAGCCGGCTCGGGACGACGACGTTCACGACGACCTTGTGGTCGCCGCGGCCGAAGCCCTGGAGCACCGGCATCCCCTTGCCGCGCAGGAGCCGGAGCTCGCCCGGCTGCGTGCCGGGCGCGACGTCGACCTCGACCTCGCCGTCGAGGGTCGGGACGGCGAGCCGCGCCCCGAGCGCCGCCTGGGTCATTGTCACGTCGAGCGTCGAGAGGATGTCGTTCCCGTCGCGGACGAAGCGCGGGTCGGGCCGCACGTGCACGAGGACGTAGAGGTCGCCCGCGCGCCCGCCGAGCGCGCCCGCGTGCCCCTCGCCGGAGAGCCGGATGCGCTGGCCGTCGTGGATCCCCGGCGGGATCTCGACCTCGACGCTGCGCTCCTCGGTCACGCGGCCGGTTCCGTCGCACTCGGGGCACGGCGACGGGATGATCTCGCCCGTCCCTCCGCACTCGGGGCACATCTGCGTGCGGACGACCTGGCCGAGCAGCGACGACGACACCCTCTGCAGCCGGCCGGCCCCGCCGCACGTCCCGCACGTCTCGGGGCGCGTCCCGGGCTCGGCGCCGCTTCCGTCGCAGGTCGCGCAGGGAACCGCGACCGGGAAGCCGACCTCGCGCGTGACGCCCTCGGCCGCCTCGACGAGGTCGATCTCGACCTCCGTCAGCAGGTCGCGGCCGCGGCCGCCGCGGCGCGGCGACGTCCCGACGCCGAAGATGTCCTCGCCGAAGAACGCCGAGAAGATGTCGCCGAGGCTCGTGAAGTCGAAGTCGGTCGGCCGGAACCCGCCCGTGCGGAGGCCGTCGTGGCCGAACCGGTCGTAGAGGTCGCGCGTCTCCCGCTTCGACAGCACCTCGTACGCCTCGGCCGCCTCGCGGAACCGCTCCTCGGCGTCCGGATGACTCGAGACGTCCGGATGCAGCTCGCGTGCGAGCCGGCGGAAGGCCCGCTTGATCTCGCCCTCGCCCGCCGAGCGCGAAACGCCCAGCACCTCGTAATAGTCGCGCCTCGTCGTCGCCACGGGTTAAGGGTACTTCGCGGTCCGGGCCGACTCCGTCGCGGCGACGGGCTCAGTCCTCGTAGAGCTCCTCGACGAAGAGCGAGAGCTCGTGCGCGGCCGAGCGGACGGCGCCGATCGCCTTCACGTAGTCCATCCGCATCGGCCCGAGCAGGCTGACCGTGCCGAGGTTGCGGTGCCGGAGCCCGTACGGCGCGGCGACGAGCGAGATCGTCTGCAGCTCGGGATCGCCGAACTCGGAGCCGACGCGGACGAACGGGTCCTTGGAGACGAGGTTCGCGCGGACGAGCTCGAGCAGCTCGGCGCGCTCCTCGAGCACCTCGAGGAGCCGCCGGTAGCCACGCAGGTCGTCGGCCTGGAACTCGTCCAGGAGCCCGGCTGTCCCGCCGACGTAGAGGCTTCGCTCGCCCGCCTCTACGAGCTCCGTGAACGCCGGCGCGATCTCCCCGAGGAAGGCGCGCTCGCGCGGCGAGAGCTCGGGATCTTCGAAGCGCGCGCGCAGGAGCCGGGCGCCGAGCTGAAGTCCGGCGACGCGCTCGTTCAGGTACGCGCGCGCCCACTCGGCCAGCCCGGGGTCGACGGGTTCCGCGAAGGCGAAGACGCGCTTCGTCACGCCACCGGTCGACGTGATCACGACCACCATCACGAGCTGGGGCTGGAGGAGCAGCACCTCGACGTGCCTCACGATCGTGGTCTCGAGCGGAGGCGCGCTGACGAGCGCGAGCAGGCGCGTCACCTGCGAGAGCGCCTCGGTCGTCTGGCGGAGCGCCTCGTCCACCTCGGCCTGCGCGCCCGAGAGGTCGAGCGTCAAGCCCGACGGCCGAGGGTCGAGCCGCTCGAGCACCCGGTCGACGTAGTAGCGGTAGCCGGCGTCCGTCGGCACGCGGCCGGCCGACGTATGCGGGTGGGTCAGGTACCCGGCCTCCTCGAGGAGCGCGAGCTCGTTGCGGACGGTCGACGGCGATGCGCCGATCCCGGCACGCTCGACGAGCGTCTTCGACCCGACCGGCGTGCCGGTCGCGACGTAGCTCTCGACGACGCGCGCGAGGATTCCCTCCTGTCGAGCCGTCAGCCCGGCCATGCGCTGCTCCATGTCCCTTAAGGGTAGTTCGGAGCACCGCCGACGGCGCGCGCCGTCTACGCCATGAGCTCGGCCGTGACCGCGCCGCCGAGGAAGCGGCCGCGCGGCGTCAGGACGAGGCTTGCGCCGCGCCGCTCGGCGAGGCCGAGCCGCTCCGCCCGCGCGAGGGCGGTCGGCTCGACCGCCGCGCCGACCGAGGCGAGCGGCAGCGGCCGGTCCAGGCGCAGCCCGAGCATGAGCCGCTCGCGCCGCTTCGTCTCCTCGTCGAGCGTCTCGACCTCGCGCGGTGGCGCCTGGCCGCGCGCGAGCGCGGAGACGTAGCCCGCGAGCTTCGGCGCGTTCCGGCGACGCTCGAGCCCGAGCGTCGAGACCGCTCCGATCCCGACCCCGAGGTAGTCCCGGCCGAGCCAGTAGCCGAGGTTGTGGCGCGCCTCCCGCGCCGCCCGGCAGAAGTTCGCCGTCTCGTACCAGCGGTAGCCGGCGCCGACGAGCGCCTCGACGACGCGCTCGAAGTAGCCCTCCATCGCCTCCGCCTGACGGGCGAGCTCCTCTCCGTGCGCGTGCGTGAACCGCGTTCCGGGCTTCGCCTCGAGCTCGTAGTACGAGACGTGCTCCGGCGCGAGCGAGAGCGCGCTCTCGATGTCGGCGTCGAGATCGGCGGCGGTCTGGCCCGGAATCCCGTACAGCAGGTCGAGCGAGATGTTGTCGAATCCGGCATCGCGAAGAGTGTGCATCGCGCGGCGGACGTCGTCGGGGCCGCAGCGGCGCTCCAGCACGGACAGAAGGGACGTGTGGAACGTCTGTGCGCCGAGCGACACGCGATTGACGCGGTTCCGTGACAGAAGCCGTGCGAGCGCGGGCGTCACCGTCTCGGGATTCGCCTCGACCGTCACCTCGTCCGCGTCCGGAAGCGCCGCGAGCAGGCGCTCCAGCGCCTCCGGCTGCGTGAAGGTCGGCGTTCCGCCCCCGAGGAACACCGTCTCGACGCGTGGCGCGAGCCGCCGGCGCTCGAGCGCGAGCTCCGCGAGCAGCGCGTCCACGTACGCGTCGTGCTCGCCACCGCGCCCGACGAGCGTCACGAAATCGCAGTAGCCGCACCGATGCGCGCAGAACGGCAGGTGGACGTAAAGGTGCCGCACACCGCGACCCGGCGCACGCGAGCCGCTCATCGCCGCTCTCCGTTCAGGTCGAGCACCGCGAGGAACGCCTCCTGCGGAACCTCGACCGTCCCGACCTGCTTCATCCGCTTCTTGCCCTTCTTCTGACGCTCGATCAGCTTGCGCTTCCGCGTGATGTCGCCGCCGTAGCACTTGGCGAGCACGTCCTTCCGCTTCGCCTTGATCGTCTCGCGCGCGATGATCCGCGAGCCGATCGCCGCCTGCACCGGCACGTCGAACATCTGGCGGGGAATCTCCTCACGCAGCCGGTCGACGAGCGCGCGCCCGCGCCCGTACGCCGAGTCGCGGTGGACGATGATCGAGAGCGCGTCGACCGGGTCGCCGGCGAGCATCACGTCGACGCGCACGAGGTTGCCGGGCCGGAACCCGAGCACGTCGTAGTCGAACGAGGCGTACCCCTTCGTGCGCGACTTCAGCTGGTCGTAGTAGTCGTAGACGATCTCGCCCAGCGGCAGGTCGTAGGTGAGGAGGACGCGCTCCTCGCTCAGGTACTCCATGTGGTCGAAGCGCCCGCGCCGCTCGTTGTTCAGCTCCATGACGGCGCCGACGTGCTCCTTCGGGACGATCGTCGTCGCGCGGATGTACGGCTCCTCGACCGTCTCGACCTCGCGCGGGAAGTCGGACGGGTTGTGCACCTCGACCTCCTCCCCTGCCTTCGTCATGACGCGGTAGGCGACGTTCGGCGCGGTCACGAGCAGGTCGAGGTCGAACTCCCGCTCGAGCCGCTCCCGGACGATCTCCATGTGGAGCAGGCCGAGGAACCCGCAACGGAAGCCGAACCCGAGCGCCTGCGAGGTCTCGGGCTCGTAGAAGAGCGAGGCGTCGTTCAGCTTGAGCTTCTCGAGCGCGTCGCGGAGGTCCGGGTACTCGTCCGAGTCGGTCGGGAAGAGCCCGGCGAAGACGGTCGGCTTGACCTCCTTGTAGCCGGGCACCGGCGCTGCGGCGCGGCGCGCGTCCTGGGTGAGCGTGTCGCCGACGCGGAGGCGGCTCACGTCCTTGAGCCCGGTGATCACGTAGCCGACCTCGCCCGCGGAGAGCGTCGGCGTCGGCGTGCGCTCCGGGGAGAAGAACCCGAGCTCCTCCGTCTCGAACGTCGTCCCCTGTGCCATCGCGCGCAGCCGCTCCCGGGGGCGGAACTCGCCGTCGACGACGCGGACGAACGCGACGACGCCGCGGTACTGGTCGTACGCGGAGTCGAAGACGAGCGCGCGGCCGGGCGCGCCCGCGTCGCCTGCGGGCGGCGGGATGCGCTCGACGATCGCGTCCAGCACGTCCTCGACGCCGGTGCCGGTCTTCGCCGAGATGCGGACGACCCGTTCGTGGTCCTCGCCGATCAGGTCGGCCACCTCGGCCGCGGCGCCCTCGGGGTCGGCGGACGGGAGGTCGATCTTGTTCACGACGGGGACGATCTCGAGGTCGTTCTCGAGCGCGAGGTACGCGTTCGCGAGCGTCTGCGCCTGGATCCCCTGCGCCGCGTCGACGACGAGGAGCGCCCCCTCGCACGCCTGGAGCGCGCGCGAGACCTCGTACGTGAAGTCCACGTGGCCCGGCGTGTCGATCAGGTTGAGCTGGTGGCCCTTCCACTCGACGCGTACCGCCTGCGCCTTGATCGTGATCCCGCGCTCGCGCTCGAGCTCCATCGAGTCGAGCACCTGCTCGCGCATCTCGCGCTCGGTAAGCGTGCTCGTCACCTCGAGGATGCGGTCGGCGAGCGTCGACTTGCCGTGGTCGATGTGCGCGACGATCGAGAAGTTGCGGATGTGCTCGAGGCTCATGGGGTGCGGGAGCGCCGGACGAGCGAGAGAAGTGCGTCGAGCTCCCTGATCCCAAGGATACGGGCGGCCGCGAGATAGACGGCCGCCGACACGGCGAGCGCGGAGCCGACGGAGACGACCTGCGCGAGCCCGGAGCGGCCGAGCGCCTCGTCGAGCCCGTACCAGATCGCGAACGCGGTCCCGGCGGCGAGCACCGCGGCCGCGAGCGAGCGAGCGTACGCGTCGAGCGTGCGCCGCCCGTCGATGCGCCCGACGCGCCGGCGGAAGACGAGGACGAGGCCGGCCGTCCCCGCGAGGTTCACGAGCGACGTCGCGAGCGGGATCCCCCACACACCGACCCTGTAGAGCGCGACGTTCAGGACGACCTGGAAGCCGAGATTCGCGAGCGCGATCCACGTCGGGATCCAGGGCGACTGGAGGCTGAAGAACGCACGGTTCAGCATGAGCATGGTCCCGTTGAACGTGAGGCCGGCGGCGAACGCCGCCAGCGAGGCGGCGACGACCTCGGTCTGCTCCGGCCCGAAGGCGCCGCGCTCGTAGAGGAGGCGGACGATCGGCACTGCAAGCGCGGCGGAGACGGCGCTCGCGGGGATGAGGAGGAACCCGACCTGACGCAGCCCGAGGGCGACGGTCGAGCGGAAGGCGTCCAAGTCCCCGCGCGCGGCGAGCCGCGAGAGCGAGGGGAAGAGGATCGTCGCGATCGCGACGGAGAAGATCCCCTGCGGGAGCATGTACAGCCGAAACGCCGCCTCGATGGCGGCCGGCGCCAGGTTCCGGTCGATGAACCGGGCCGCAAAGAACGTGTTCACGACCTGGTTGAAGTTGATGAGCCCGAGCCCGAGCGTGACCGGGAGCATCAGCACGAGGACGCGGCGGAGCGCCGGGTCGCGCCAGTCGATCACCGCGCGCAGCCGGTCGTCGCGGCCCCGTAGCCACGGGAGCGGGAGGAGCAGCTGGACGACCGTCGCGACGAGCACGCTGCCCGCGTAGACATAGAGCGCGTCGTCTCCGTCCGTCCGCGGGACGCCGAGGAGGAGCCCGAGGATGATCACGAGGTTCCAGGCGACCGGCGCGAGGGCCGGGACGGTGAACTCGTCGTAGCTGTTCAGGATCGCGACGACGATTCCGGAGAGCCCGAGCAGGACGACGGTTGGGAAGAGGATCCGAGAGAGGTTCACGACGAGCTCATGCTCGGCGCCCTCGTAGCCGAACGGACGCATGAGCCACGGCGCGGTGACGATGAAGAGCGCCGTCAGCCCGCCGAGGGCGAGGAGCGTGAGCCAGAGGAGCGATGACGCGACCCGCCACGCGCGGAGGCTCTCGCGCTTCTCCAGGAGCTCGCTGAACACCGGGACGAACGCCGCGCCGAGCGCGGCATCGGCAACGAGCGACCGGACGAGGTTCGGGATCTGGAACGCGACCGTGAACGTGTTGATCGAGCCCTCGACGCCGAAGTAGCGGCGCACGACGATCTCGCGCACGAGCCCGAGAATCCGCGAGAGCCCGGTCGCGATCGAGAAGATCGCGGTCGACCGCGCGAGGCGACGCGTCCGCGGGCGCGGAGGGTCGGCGTCCGGCTCGCCGGGCGCGTCGTCGCGGGGCGGCATGAGCGGGATCGTAGGGAAGCGACCCTCTGGAGCCGGTCAGTCTCGTGCGGACGGGGCGTCGTGGCGCGCGCCGACGACGCGCCCGCGCTGGTACGATCCGTCGGCGCGCGGCACCGGCCGCGCTCTTTTCCGTCTGATGCCGAACATCAAGCAACAGGAACGCCGTGTGCGAAGCGCGGCGCGCGAGCGGATGCAGAACCTCCGCTGGCGGTCGACCGCGAAGACGCTCTACCGGCGTCTCGAGGTCGCCGTCGCCGACGGCGACGAGCAGCAGGTCGAGGCCGCCCACGGCGAGCTCGTCCGCTGGCTCGACAAGGCCGCGGCGCAGCGTGCGCTCCACCCGAACAAGGTGGCGCGCAAGAAGTCGCAGGCCGCGCGGCTCGTCGCGCAGGCGAAGAGCTCGTAGCCGGTCTCCGGATCAGGCGGCCGCGGGCTCGCGCCGCGCGGTCACGTCGACGAGCGCCCGCTCGACCTCGAGCTCGGCCGCGAGCCGGCTCGCGCCCTTGAGCGCGGCGTCGAGCTCCGCGAGCCGGACGACGGCGGCGTCCAGCTCGTCGGGGCCGAAGTTGCGCGCGTGGCCGAGCGCCTTCCTCGCCGGGTAGTCCTTGATCTTCAGTCGCCTCGCCACCTCGGCCGCGTTCGCGCCCTCATGCGCCAGGCGCTGGGCCGCGCGGACACGGCCGACGTAGCCCGCGAGGGCAGCGGCGATCGCGAACGGCTCCTTCGTCCGGCGCTCGAGGAGGCTCTCGCACGCGGCGAGCGCCCGCGCGCAGTCGCGGTCGCCCCAGGCGTCGGTGAGGGCCCAGACGAACGTGTCGTGAGCGCTCACGGCGAGCGCCTCGACCTCGCGCCGGCCGATCTCCTCGCCCGCGGCCCACGTGGCGAGCTTGTCGACCTCGCTCGCGAGCTCGGTCACGTCGTCGCCGACGAGCTCGACGAGGGCACGCGCGGCCTCCGCGTCGGCGCGCGCGCCGACGCGCTCGAACTCGGCGCGCACCCAGCCCGACGGGTCGCGCGGCTTCGGTACGTCGAAGCGGAGAACCTGGCCGGCCTTCTCGACCGTCTGTACGAGCGCCGCCTGCCGGATCGCTCCCTCGGCGACGAGCGCGAGGACGCTGGAAGCGGAGGGGCTCTCGAGGTACGCGGCGATCGCCTCCGCGTCGTCCGCGCGCCAGCGCTCGACGCCTTCGACGACCACGAGCCGTGCGCCCTCGTCTCCGAAGAGCCCGAGCGCGTTGCAACCTGCGACCGCGTCGACCGCCGGGGTCGCGTCGGCGGAGAGGAGCTCGACGCTCTCGGCCGGGACACGGCTCCGCAGGCGCGCGAGGGCGCGGCGGATCTTGGGGCGGTCGCTGCCGAGGAGGAGGTAGGCGGGGCGAAGCTCGTCGGCGGCCACGGCGCGAGCATAGTCAGCCGCCTGCCCGGACGGTGAGGCGCGAGCCGTCGGACTCGACGACGACATCGCCGTCCCGGTCGGTGCGGTAGACGGCGACGCCCGCCTCCGCGTCGAGCGCCGCGATCGTCGACGGCGCCGGGTGCCCGTACGAGTTCGACCGCCCGACGGAGATGACGGCGACCCGCGGGCTCGTCTCGTCGAGGAGCGCCGGGAGCCGCTCGTCCGCCGACCCGTGATGCGGGACCTTCAGCACCTCGACCTCCGCGAGGCGCAGCGGGAGAAGGACGTGCGATTCGGCGTCGGCGGTGAGCAGGACGTCGGTCGTGCCATAGGTGGCCATGAGGACGATCGCTCGATCGTTCGGGTCGCCGCCGGGCGGGCCAGGGCCGTCGGGCCAGAGGATCTCGAGCTCGAGGCGCCCGAGCCGGTAGCGGCGGCCGGCCCCGGCGGTGACGACCGGGACGCCCCGCTCGGCGGCCGCGGACAGTGCCTCGTCCCGGTCCTCGCTCGTGCTCTCGAGACCAGGGTCCAGGACGAACCCGACGTCCACGCGCGCGAGGACGTCGGCGGCGCCGCCGACGTGGTCGCGCTGCGGGTGGGTGAGGACGAGCGCGTCCAGCCGGCGGATGCCGAGCGCCGAGAGCTCGTCCGCGACCTCGGCCTCGGACGTGCCCTGGTCGACGAGGACCGCGCCCTCGGGCACCTGGAGGAGCGCGGCGTCGCCCTGGCCGACGTCGATGAACGTCACTCGAAGACCGGTCGGCGGCGGCAGGGCGGATCCGCCGGCCGGGAGGGGTGGCCGCCAGGCGACCAGGAGCACCGCAGTGACGAGCCCGAGCGCCGCGAGCCGGGTCGCTCGCGGCGGGCGAATCCGTGCCGCCGTCCACGCGAGCGCCACACAGCCGACGATCACGAGCAGCGCGCGAAGGGACGTCGCCTCGGCGTGCGGGAGGTTCCCGACCGCGCGCGCGCACCACGCGAGGTACGCGGCGAGCCATCCGTTCACCCACGCGAGCGCGAGGGCGGCCGAGGGCAGGACGGGGTCGAGCGCCGCGCAGACGAGCGCGAGCCCGAGGAGCGGCGCGACGACCGGGAAGGCGAGCGCATTCGCGAGGATCGAGTACACGGGGATCGACCCGAACTGGAACCACAGGATCGGCGCGGTGACGAGGCCGCAGGCGAGCGAGACCGACAAGACCTCGCGCAGGACGCGGGGAAGCGGCGTCCCCTCGAGCCGCCGCCCGGTCCGCGGAACGAGCAGGAAGATCCCTGCGACCGCCGCGAAGGAGAGCTGGAAGCCCGGCTCGAGCAGGCTGTACGGGTTGACCGCGAGGAGCACCGCCGCGCCGACGAGCCAGAAGTACCAGCGGTCGGACGGGCGCGCCGCGAGCCAGGCGAGCGACGCGAGCGTTCCGGCGACTCCCGCCCGCACGACCGAGGGCTGCCAGCCGACCGCGCACGTGTACCCGAGCACGCCCGTGAGCGCCCCGACGTGGCCCGCCCAGCGCGGAATCCCGGCGAGCCAGGCGAAGAGCAGCACGCCGAACACGACGTACGCGACGTTCTGTCCCGAGACGGCCAGCAGGTGGTAGAGCCCCGACGCGCGGAAGTCGTCGCGCAACGGTTCGCTGAGCTTCTCGTCTTCGCCGAGGACGACTCCGGCGACGAGCGCGCCGCGCCCGCCCTCGAGCCCGGGAGCGATCGACCGCGCGAGACGGTGGCGCAGGCGGTCGACCGCCCCCGGCAGCCCGTCACGGCGGCCGAGCTCGCGGTACCAGCCGGCACGCAGGATGACGTGCACGCCCTGGCGCGCGAGGTACGCGGCCTCGTCGAAGTCGCCCGCCTCCCCGGCGGTACGCGGCCGCTCGACGGTCGCGACGACCTGAAGGACGGCTCCCTGCGGCGGCGCACGCTCGAGCGGAAGCTCGAGGCGCGCGGGCTCGTTCAGCGTCAGCCGGTCGAAGCGCAGCACCCGGACGGGCACCCGAAGGGCGAAGAGCCCGTGGCGCGCGGGCCCCGTGACCTCGACGCGGGCGAGCGCGCTCTCGTCGACGCGGCCCTCGAGCGCGCTCGCGTCGAGGGAGGCGAGGCGCGCGTCTCCCCACCAGGCACCGGCGAGGACGAGCGCGCCGGTCGCGGCGAGAAGGCGCCGGCGACCGGACGCAAACGGCGCGGCGACGGCGAGGAGGCCGGCGAGCATCGCGAGCCACCGCCCGCCGAGCGGAGCGGCGAGCGGGAGCGCGAGCCCGACGCAGAGCGCCGCGACGAGCACGTGCGGGGCCCGCAGCCGCTCGAGCGTCACAGGTCGACCAGCTCCCGCAGCTGCTCGAGCCGCGCGGGCCCGATGCCGGGTACGGCGTCGAGCTCGTCGACCGACTGGAACGCGCCGCGCTCGTCCCGGTAGTCGAGGATCTTCTGCGCGGTCACCGGCCCGACGCCCGGGAGCGCGTCGAGCTCCTCGAGCGTCGCCGTGTTCAGGTGGACGCGGCCGCCCGTGGCCGCGCCGCCGGCTCCCCCGCCGCCGGCAGGACTCGCCCGGCCGCGCTCGGGGACGACGACCTGCTGTCCGTCCGCCACCGGCGCGGCGAGGTTGACCGCGTCGAGCACCGCCTTCCCCGTCGGGCCGCCGGCGCGGGCGATCGCGTCGTCGATCCGGCTTCCCTCCTCGAGCGCGTAGAGCCCCGGCTGCCGCACGGCGCCGGCGACGTGGACGACGACCTCCTCCGCCGCTGCGTCGCCTTCAGGCTCGACGACCTCGAGGCCGGCGCCCCCGGGCGGAGCGACGGGCGCGCCGTCCGCGCCCGTCGTGAGGGCGCGTCCGCCGAGAACGAGGAGGGCGAGCGCGACGAGCGCGTAGGCGAGCGCCCGGGGACGCGAGATCGAGGGCATCTCCATGCCCCGGACGATGCCGGGCGAAAGCTCACGAAACGGTCACGTTCGTGTCGAGTTCGTGTCGGGCCCGTGCCGAAACCGCGCGCGCGGGCCGGTCAGCCGACGCAGCGGCCGGGATCGACCCGCTCGAGCGGCCCGTCCAGGCCGCGCAGGACGAGCTCGACCGGGACGCCGAACCCGCCCTCGCTTCCGCGCGATCCGCCGAAGACCATCGCGACCACGCGACCGTTTCGGGCGACGACCGGCCCTCCGCTCTGGCCGCGTTGCACCTGCCCGCGCAGCGGCACCACCGTCCGCGGCGCGGGGGAGCGCTCGTACGCGTCGGGCGCGATCACCGTGCGCGGCTCCCCCGCCGTACCGGCCCGCGCGACGAGCGGCCCGCCCCGCGGGTAGCCGAGCAGGACGACGCTGCGCGGATAGAGGGCGCCGGTCGCGGGCGGAAGCGCCGGCGCCGCGAGCCCCGGCACACGGAGGAGCGCGACGTCGTTTCGGGTGTCCAGGTACACGATCGTCGCCTCCCGGGTGCCCTCGTTCGGGACGAGGACGCGCGTATCGGTCTGACCGGAAACGACATGCGCGTTCGTCGCCACGATCTCGGGGCGGACGACCCACCCCGAGCCGCGGATCCCGAGCCCGCACGAGGATCCCTCGATCCGCACGACGCTCCATTGCGCTGCGGCCGCGGCCGGGCTCCGGAGCACGCTCGGGTCGGGGTCCGGCAGCGACCCGGGCCCGAGGCCGAGGATCGGGAGCGGGTCGAGGCGCTCGAGCGTCCGCAGGAGCGGCTCCGGCGGCACCGCACGAACGAGCGCCGGCAGCACGGCCGACCGCTGCACCGCCTGGCGCAGCCCAAGCTCGGGCTGGTGGAGGAAGAGGACGGCGAGCGCCCAGGCGAGCGCGAGCCCGACGACCGCGCCGGCGGCCGCCCCGCCCGCCCGGTCGACGGCGTTCGAGACCGGGTTCGCGGCGAGCGTCGCGTGGGCGCGGGCGGCGACCCGGCCGGTGACGAGGCCGGCGACGAAGGCGCCGATCGCCGCGCCGACGAGGCTCGCGAGCGGCACCCACGCTCCGTTCGCGCCGTCCGCAAGAAGGTGCGGGGCAAGCCAGGCGCCGACGACGATCCCCGCGCCCACCCCGACGAGCGAGACGACCTGCGCCGCGAAGCCGCGGAAGAACCCGGACAGCCCGAAGACGAGCACCCACGCGACGAGCAGGAGATCGAACGGGCTCACGCGGGACGCTCCCGCGGATGCGGGCCGGGGCTGACCGGCCCGGCATGGAGCGGCACCGGCTCATGGTACGTGCGGCGCGCGGGCCGGCCACGGGCTTTGCCACCGCGCGCGTGCGCGCTCGGGGCATCGTCCGACCACCCCCGCCCCCGGCCCCCGATTTGGGGACGAAGCGCCCCGACCATCACGCTATCGAGGAGATCCGCACGCGTCTGTGACGGGGTGTGCCGAATCCGTGCCGGAACGGTCGCGAAACCGTGACGAGCGCCCGTAGCGCCGCCGTCCCGCGGAAACGGGGGCCGGGCCCGACGCGACCGGCCCGCGCCCGCTCAGATCACGAGGTTCACGAGCTTGCCCGGCACGACGATCGTCTTGCGGACGTCGCCGCCGTCGAGGAGCTCCTGCACCCGAGGCAGCGCCCGCGCGCGCTCGGCGAGCTCGTCGTCGGAGAGCCCGCTCGGCACCTCGAGCCGCGCCCGGACCTTCCCGTTCACCTGCACGACGAGCTCGAACGTGTCGCGCTCGAGAAGCGCCGGATCGGCCTCCGGCCACGGCTCCTCCCAGAGGCGCGCGTGCCCGAGCCGCTCCCAGAGCTCCTCGGCGACGTGCGCGGCGTACGGTTGCACGAGCGAGACGGCCGTCCCGGCCGCGAACCGCGCCGCGGGATCGTCCGGCCGGCGGCCGATCTCGTTCACGAGCTCCATCACCGCCGCGATCGGCGTGTTCAGCGCGAACCGGCGTCCGATGTCGTCGGTCACCTTCGCGATCGTCTGATGCGTCTTCCGCGCGAGCGGGGTCGGTTCGACCGGCCCGTCCACGGGCGGCTTCTCCGCCTGCTCGAGCACGACCCGCCAGAGCTTGTGGAGGAAGCGGACGATCCCCTCGAACCCCGAGTCCTGCCATTCGGCGTCCTGGTCGACCGGGCCGATGAAGAGGAGGTACATCCGCGCCGCGTCCGCTCCGTAGCGCTCCACGTACTCGTCCGGCGTGATCACGTTCCCCTTCGACTTCGACATCTTCGCGCCGCTCCGGTGCAGCATCCCCTGCGTGAAGAGCCGCGCGAACGGCTCGCGGAAGCCGACGAGCCCGAGCTCCTCCATCACCTTCGTGAAGAAGCGCGCGTACATCAGGTGGAGGATCGCGTGCTCGATCCCGCCGATGTACTGGTTCACCGGAAGCCAGTAGTCCGCGATCTCGCGCGAGAACGGAAGCTCGTCGTTGCGCGGGTCGGTGTACCGGATGAAGTACCACGAGGAGTCGACGAACGTGTCCATCGTGTCCGTCTCGCGCCGCGCCTCGCCGCCGCACTGCGGGCACGTCGTCCGCACCCAGTCCTCGGCGGCCGCGAGCGGCGAGCGGCCCTTGGGCAGGTACTCCTCGACCTCGGGGAGCAGCACGGGGAGGTTCTCGTCCGGCACGGCGACGACGCCGCAGCGGTCGCAGTGGACGATCGGGATCGGGCAGCCCCAGTACCGCTGACGGGAGAGCAGCCAGTCGCGCAGGCGGTAGCCGACCCTGAACTCGGCGGCGCCGTCGGCGGCGAGCCACTCCACGATCCGCTTCTTCGCCTCGGGCGCCGGCACGCCCGAGAACTCGCCGGAGTTCACGAGGATCTCGTCCTCCGAGTGCTCGACGAACGCGCCCTCCTGGGCGACCGGGCCCTCGGCGCCGTCCGCCGGCGCGACGACCGTGCGGATCGGCAGGTCGTAGCGCTCGGCGAACGCGAAGTCGCGCTCGTCGTGCGCCGGGACGCCCATGATCGCGCCGGTCCCGTACTCCATGAGGACGTAGTCCGCGATCCAGACGGGGATCGGCTCGCCCGTCGCCGGGTTCACGACGTGGCGGCCGGTGAAGACGCCGTCCTTTTCCTTCTCCTCGCGCTCGACCGCCGAGCGGGCGGCGGAGCGGCGCACGTACTCGAGGACGTCGGCCGCGTCTGGCCGCTCCGCGACGAGCTCCGGCACGAGCGGATGCTCGGGCGCGAGGACGAAGAACGTCGCGCCGAAGAGCGTGTCCGGCCGCGTCGTGAACACCGGCACCTCGAGGTCGGGGGAGCCGTCCACGCGGAACCGGAGCTCGGCGCCCTCCGAGCGCCCGATCCAGTTCCGCTGCATCGTGAGCACGCGCTCGGGCCAGTCCTCGAGGAGCGCCATCTCGTCGAGCAGGACGTCGGCGTAGTCCGTGATCCGGAAGAACCACTGCGCGAGGCTCTTCGCCTCGACCTCGGCGCCGCAGCGCTCGCAGCGGCCGTCGATCACCTGCTCGTTCGCGAGGACGGTCTGGTCGTTCGGGCACCACTTGACCGGCGCCTCCTTGCGGTACGCGAGCCCACGCTCGAAGAAGCGGAGGAAGAGCCACTGCGTCCAGCGGTAGTACTCCGGCTCGTGCGTGCCGAAGGCGCGATCCCAGTCGATCGCCCAGCCCATCCGCTCCATCTGGCGGCGGATCGACGCGATGTTCCGCTCGGTCACCTCGCGCGGGTGGCCGCCCTCGCGGATCGCGGCGTTCTCGGCAGGGAGCCCGAACGCGTCGAAGCCCATCGGGCGGAGCACCGCCATGCCGTTCCGGCGCCGGAAGTGCGTGACGATCTCGCCGAGCATGTAGTTGCGGACGTGCCCCATGTGGAGCTCGCCCGAGGGATACGGGAGCATTTCGAGGACGTACGAGTGCTCGCGCGCCTCGTCGGCGCCCGGCTCGCCCGGGTTCGGGACGTGGAAGGCGCGCTCGCGCCGCCACACCTCCTGCCACTTCCGCTCGAGCTGCTGTGGGTCGTACCGCTCCACCGTGTCCCTCTGTTCGCCTCCGGAGACGAAAAAGCCTCTCGGGCGAGAGGCTTCGGGGGTTCGCGTGACGGCGTCCGGTTCGGCCGGCCGCTACCCCTGTCCGTCGATAAGGAGGACGTTCTCCATTGGGACGCAGCCTAGCCGATTCCCGTGCCGTTCGGCTCGACGACGCCGAGCTCCTCGACGAGCGCGAAGAACGCCCGCGCGTACGGGGAGTCGCCCGTGCGGCCGCGCACCTCGTCCCAGTCGATCTGCTCGCGAACGGCGCGCGCGATCTCGACCGGGCCCGCGTAGTCGAGGTGCGTCTCGCCGAGCGCGAGGAGCTTCGTCACCATGACGTCCTCGAGCGCCATCACGCGCATCGGCGTCGCGAGCACCTCCCGCTCCTCGCCGCGCGCGATGAGCTCCTCGGTCACGGGGCCGGTCGTCGGCTCGAAGATGAGGTCGACGAGGATCTCGCCGTCGTACGCCTTCACGAGCCACCCCTCGGGCGGACGCTCGATCCGGAAGCCGGCGACGGCGAGCGTGTCGGCCGCCTCGTCCACGTCCTCCGGGCGGACGAGGAAGTCGACGTCGTGGTCGGACGAGGGGCCGCCGCGCGCCCAGGCGGCGAGCCCACCCGCGAGGAGGAACGGCACGCCGGCCTCGCGGAGCGCCGCGGCCGCCTTCTTCATCGTCTCGCAGATGTCCTCGAACTCGCTCACGGCGCGGTGCGTACCCCGCGAGCGGCGCCGCCGAACCGCGCCGCCGGAGCGGGACGCACGCTCGTGGCGCGTTTCGGCACGGTTCCGGCACTGACACGTGACGGCTTTCCCGATAGCGTGACCGAAGGGACGCTCGTACCCCCGTTGGGGGTCGTGGACCAACGGAGCCGGCGCCCTGGTCGCGAGGCGTCGAGTCCGCCCGCACGGGAAACGAGCCGCTTTGATGGTTCGCATCGCCGCCGTCGGGGACGTGCACGCCGCGCCGGAGAAGCGCGAGGCGCTCCGTACCGCGTTCGCCTCGCTCGACGGCGTCGACCTCGTGCTCGTCGCGGGCGACCTGACGACGCACGGCGAGCCGGAGCAGGCTGCGGTCGTCGCCGATGCGGCGGCGGGATCGACGGCCCCCGTCGTGACCGTGCTGGGAAACCACGACCTCCACGTCGACCGGGCGGACGAGCTCGTCGCGGTGCTCGAGGGCGCCGGGATCGTCGTGCTCGACCGCGCGACCCGTACGTTCGACGTCCGCGGCACGTCGGTCGGCGTCGTCGGGACGAAGGGCTTCGTCGGCGGGTTTCCCGATTCGCAGCTGCCCGACTTCGGCGAGGCCCTGCTTCGCCGCGTCTACGCGGAGACGACCGAGGAGGTGCTCGCGCTCGAGCGCGGGCTCGAGGAGATCCGCGGGTGCGACGTCCGGATCGTCCTCCTCCACTACGCGCCGACCGCCTCGACGCTCGCGGGCGAGCCGGAGACGATCTGGACGTTCCTCGGCAGCGACCGCCTCGCTGTCCCGATCGCCGCGCACCCGCCGCACATCGTCCTGCACGGGCACGGCCACGCGGGGACGTTTCGGGGCGCGATCGGCGACGTCCCCGTCTACAACGTCGCGCAGCCGGTGATCAAGCGGGACTTCTGGATCTTCGAGCTCGACGGCGAGTCGCGGGAGCGACGCGGCTAGGCCGCGTCGTCGTCGTCCCGGTCGCGCTCGCTCGGCGGCGGCATCGAGCCGGGCGCGAGCGTCCGGTCCGCCTCGGCGGCCCGTCCTTCCTCTTCGCGGCCGGGGATGCCCGGATCCTGCGGGAGGTCGAGGTCGATCGTCTCCTCGAGTTCGCCGGGGCGGCCCTCCTTGCGTTCCTCGTCCATGGCTGGGCGACTACCCGCGCGCTCTCCGCTGCAACCCTACGGACGCCGCCGCGCCCGATCGGTCTCGGATGGAGCCAGCCGGGCTCGAACCGGCGACCTCCACGCTGCCAGCGTGGCGCTCTCCCAGCTGAGCTATGGCCCCGAGCAGGGACACGATAGCGAACCGCGCACGGCGCCTCGCCTGTTTCACGGGCGCGGCGGCGGGTAG
>JAICNY010000092.1 GCA_025930955.1 Thermoleophilia bacterium | reverse complement strand
GACGTCCTCCGCGCCGCCGTAGGCCACCTCGGCGAGCGGCTCCTCGGTCGCCGGGCTGATCGACGGCTGGTACTCGCCGGAGCGCGGCTCGAGCCACTCGCCGCCGACGAAGAGCCCGTAGCGGCTCTCGAGGCGGACGATGTCGCGCGACTCCGGCGCCGGCGCGTAATCGAAGGATGAGGGGACCGGCGAGCGGTCCTGGCGTCGCTGGAGGTCGGTCACAGGCTGCCGCCATCGTAGCGCCCGCGCCGCCTGTGACCCGCTCGCCCCGGCGGCGGGCCGCGGCGGGGCGGAAGCCCGTGGCTAGTAACACCGTGTTACTAGCTCGTGGGCTCCCGCCGCCGGCCCGCCGCGACCGCCCGTCCCGGCTACGACTCGAACAGCCGCTTGAGACGGTCGAGGAGCGCGCGCCACTCGGCCTTCGCCCGCTCCGCGGCCTCCGCGTCGGCGAGCCGGTCGACCTGGACGTGGACGGTGCCCTTCGCCGCCCCCTTCTCCTCGAACGACGTGACGACGCGCGTCCCGTCCGAGGGGCGGTCGAAGCGCGCGACGAGCCGCGCCCGGGAAGGGCGCGGCACGAGGCCCGGGACGAGCTCGTCCCGCTGCCCCTCGTCCGCGAACGACGCGTACAGCCGCTCGGCCGGCGCCGCGACGGTCCGCGACACCGAGACGGAGAAGCCGTCCGGCCGCTCGTGCTTCGCGCGCAGGCCGCGCGCCCGCTCGTACCCGACGGTCACGGTCTGCGACCACCAGCCGGGAACGCCGTGCTCTGACCGCACGTGCCGGGCGATCTCGCGGTGCTTCCGCTCGTCCGCGCCCCAGGCGTCGAGGACGGCGAACCACTCCTTCCACCCGCGCCCCGTCGCCGCGACGAGGGCGTCCTCGGATGCGAGGCCGCTCAGGTCCGGCTCCGGCACCCGCTCCGGCGCGGGCTCGCCGACGACGTGTGCGCGCGCCGCGGTGTAGCGCTCGCCCGTCTTCTCCATGCGGGCGCGAACCCGCCGCTTCAGGGTCTTCCGCTGTGTCATCTACCTCACCTCACCGGCCGGCGACGCGGGACTCACGCTCCCGGGCCGCGGCCCAGGCGAAGTGGTCGAGCGACCCGAGGACAGGGATCCCCTTTGCCTCCCGGGCCGGCGGCGTGAGCGCCGGTGCGGAGGTTGGGCGCGGGACGGCGCCGTCATCACTCTAGAGGACTCTCAGTCGAGCGTGAAGTAATCGGGGCTCTGGTACTGACCGGTCTTCTGCTTGCGGATCTGGAGCAGGAGGTCGTTCAGGAGCGAGGAGGCGCCGAAGCGGAAGAGATCGGGCGTGAGCCACTCGGGGCCGAGCGTCTCGTTCACGGCGACGAGGTGCTGGACCGCCTGCTTCGCCTCGCGGATCCCGCCCGCCGGCTTCACGCCGATCTTCCTGCCGGTCTCCTCGTAGACGTCGCGGACGGCCTCGAGCATGACGAGCGTAACCGGAAGCGTCGCCGCCGGGCTGATCTTCCCGGTCGACGTCTTGACGAAGTCGGCGCCGCCCGCGATCGCGAGGAGGCTCGCGCGGCGGACGTTGTCGTAGGTGCCGAGCTCGCCCGTCTCGAGGATCACCTTGAGGTGCGCGTCGCCGACCGCCTCCTTCACCTGGCGCACCTCCTCGTAGACCTTCGCGTACGCGCCCGAGAGCATCGCGCCGCGGTCGATCACCATGTCGATCTCGTCGGCGCCGGCCTCGGCGGCGCGACGCGCCTCCTCGACCTTGAGGTCGAGCGGCGCGCGGCCGGAGGGGAACGCGGTCGCGACAGCCGCGATCTTCACGGGAGTCCCCTCGAGCCGCTCGCGCGCGACCGGGATCAGGTCGGGGTAGATGCAGAGCGCCGCGACGGGCGGGATCGTCGGATCGGACGGATCCGGGTGCGCGGCCTTCGAGGCGAGCGCGGTCACCTTCCCGCGCGTGTCCGAGCCCTCGAGCGTCGTGAGATCGGTCATCCGGACGGCGAGCTCGAGCGCGAAGAGCTTCGCCTCCTTCTTGATCGAGCGCCGCGCGAGCGAGGCGGAGCGCTCCTCGACCCCGACCTGGTCGACCGAGCCGACGCGCGGGAGGCGCGGCTCGAGCGGGAGCTCGAAGCCGCCGGGAAGTGCAGGCGCTTTCGCCATTCCGCTCAGTGTAGAGCCGCGCGTCTTGACGCCGCACGCGGGGCTCGTGTAGGAGAGCCGCATGCCGCTGCCGCTCGCCGCGGGCTCGCTCCAGGGCCTCTCGCTCCTCCGCGCCGGCGTGAACCGCGTGATCGGGCTGCCCGATCTCCTCGCGTCGCTCGCGGGACTGCGGCCGTCGAAGCGGCTGCGGCTCCAGGTGATCCTGCTGCGGGACGAGGAGGGCGAGCCCGTCGCCCCGCTCGCGGAGGTGGAGGCGGCGCTCGCCGAGACCGCGCGCGTGCTCGAGCTCGCGGCCCGAACGCGGCTCGTTCCGACGGGCGACTCGCTCGTCGTGACCGCGGACGGGCCGGCGCCGGCGGCCGCGCTCGACGCGCCGTGCACCTCGCAGGGGCTCTGGCGCACCGACCTCGGGCCGGCCGGCGGGTTCTTCCGCGGGCTGCGCATCCGCGGAGGCCTCCGGTTCATCGGGCGCGGCGCCCCGCTCACGGTCTTCGTCGTGCGCGACGTGGTCGGGAAGTGCGGCTGCTCGCTCGGGCCGCTCGGCGACTACGTCACGGTCGACGCGGAGGGGCTCGGCGGAAGGACGCGGCGCATCCTCGCGCACGAGCTCGGACACTCCTGCGGCCTGCGCCACAAGCCCGACGAGCGCAACCTCATGCGCCCGAAGGGCCCGGGTGAGGAGCTGACCGTTTGGCAGACGGCGGTCTTCCGCTCCTCACGCCACGTGACGTATCTCTAGATCGCCGCCACGCCGACCAGGGCGAAGAAGGCGAGCCCGGCGACGGCGAGGACGGCGTAGACGGCCGAGTAGAGCCGGAAGCGAAGCGGCGTCTCGTCGTGCGCTGCCCGCTTGGCGGTGCGGTTCTCGAGGGCGTAGGTCGTCATCCTCGTTCCTTTCGGTCTGGGGGACGACCGAAGCTTCGCGGGACCGCGCCGCGGGCGGAATGGTGCCTCCTCGTGGACGACGGTGCGGAAACCCGAACGCCCGCTCAGGCAACGGCCGCGAGCTCGTCGAGCAGCGGCTCGGTGTCGAGCGGGTCGAAGCCGATCCGCTGCGCCACCTCCTCGCTCGACGGCCGCGTGCCCTCGCGGAAGAGCCCTTGCAGGAGCTCTCCTGTCTCCCGCCGCTCCCACCAGTCCTCGCCGACGGTCGCGCGCAGATGGCGGCGTAGCTGCGCGGAGCGGATCCACGCCCGGAGGTAGTCGGCCGAGTAGAACCCGTCGTCGAGGTCGGCGAGGTAGTTGTCCGGCCGGTAGCGGAAGCCGACCGCCGCGCGAAGCGTCTCCGCGTACACCTCGGAGAAGCGCGTCGCGTGCTCGAAGTCGGCGAAGAGCTCGAGCTCGTACGAGAGCTTCGCGGCGTAGCGGCGGAAGAGGAGCGCCTCGAGGAACCGCGTCCCCTCCGCGCGCTCGGCGGCCTCGTCGTCGTCGAGGTCGAAGTGGGCCGCGTGCCAGCCGGGCTCGCGGCTGATCGACTCGACGAGGAACGAGTAGAGCTCGGTCAGCGCGTGGTCGCGCGACAGGCGCCGGAACGTGTACGGGAGCGCCGGATCGCAGCCGGCGTAGTGGAGCGCGTGGCCGGCCTCGTGCAGGAGCGCCTGGTAGTCGTGGAGGCCGCCCTGCGCGCGGGTGATGAGATGGACGACCTCGGGCGGGTCGGCGGCGATCACGCACGCGCGCGGGCTCTTCTGCGGCCGGTCGTCGAGGTCGAGCCGGATGCGCGACTCGTTCGCCAGGTCGAACCCGAGCCGCGCGAGCGTCTCGAGACAGACGGGCACCGCCCTGTCCTTCGTGTACGTGTCCGCGAGCGGCGACATCCGGCGCAGGTAGGCGACGTGCGCGGACGTCGGCTCGTCGTCGCGCCCGTCGCCGAGGAGCCGGTCGGCCCAGCGCTCGCGCAGCGGGTCCCAGGCGGGCGCCTGGCGCTCCGCCGTCCGGTCGAGCGCCGTCGAGAGCTCGTGGAGGTCGATCCCCTTGAGGTCGGCGCTGCGCCGGATCGGGTCCGGCTCGCCGGTCAGCTCGGCCTCGAGCTCCTCGCCGCGGCGCATGAGGTCGAGGCGCTCGTCGTTGAACGTCGCGGAGAGGTCGCCGGAGATCCGGCCGAGCTCCTCGCGGTCCTCGTAGTCGTCGAGGAGCGCGACCTGCGCCTGCGCCGTGCGCAGCGGCATCTCCTCGCCCTTGAACTCGAGCCGGGCGGCAAGCACCTTGTTCTGGAGCGCGTCGTACGCCTCGGCGAGCTCGAGCGAGAGGATCCCGCCGGCGGCCGCCTCGCGGAGGCGGACGAGCCGCTCGTGCTCGGCCTCGGGCGCCGCGTCGGCGACCTCGGCCAGCGCCGAGTGCTGGTCGCGGGTGAAGAGATCGGCGTAGCGCGCGACGATCGCGGCGTGGTCGCTCGTCTCCTTCTCGCCCACCCGCACCGCGCGGGCCTCCTCGGAGGACTCCGCGAGGTAGCTGCGCAGCCGCTCTTCGAACCGGTCCGCCGTCACCGTCCCCATCGAGCCTCCTCAGATCCCCATTCGCGTGAGCATCGCCTCGTCGCGCCGCCACTTCGGGCGCACCTTCACGGTCAGCTCGAGGAACACCCCCCGACCGAGCAGCGCCTCGATCTCCGGCCGGGCCCGCGAGCCGATCTCACGGATCATACGGCCGCCCTTGCCGACGAGAATCCCCTTCTGGGAGTTCGTCTCGACGAAGAGCGTCACCGCGACGCGCCGCTCCTCGAGCTCTTCGGTCTGCGCGGTGACCGCGTGCGGGACCTCCTCGCGGGTGAGGGCGAGCGCCGCCTCGCGGACGAGCTCCGCGACGCGGGCCTCGAGCGGCAGGTCGGTCACGTCGCCCTCGGGGAAGTAGGCGGGGCCCTCGGGGAGAAGCTCCACCAGGTCGGCGCGCAGGGCGTCGACGCCGTCCCCGGTGAGCGCGCTCACCGGGTGGAGCGCGTGGAAGTCGCCGAGCGCGGCCGCCTCGGCGATGCGCGCCGCGATCCGGTCGGGCTTCAGGCGGTCGACCTTGTTCAGTGCGATCACGACCGGCCTTTCCCCCGTGAAGACGCGCCCGGCGATGAAGCGGTCGCCGCCGCCGAGCCGCTCGTCCGCGGCGAGCACGAAGAGGATCCCGTCGACGTCGTCTCCGAGCGACTCGTCCACCGTCCTCTGCATCCGCTCGGTGAGCGGGTCGCGCGGGCGCTGGAAGCCGGGCAGGTCCTGGAGCACGAGCTGGTGGCCGGGGCCGTTCGCGATGCCCGAGATGCGGCGGCGGGTCGTCTGCGGCTTGTCCGAGACGATCGCCACCTTGCCGCCGCAGAGCGCGTTCACGAGCGTCGACTTGCCGACGTTCGGGCGGCCGGCGACGGCGACGAGCCCCGACCTCACAGCTCGAAAGAGTCCGGCACGAGCTCCGCGGGGGTGCGGACGAGGAGCTCGCCCTCGTGCATGAACGCGACCCGGTCGAGCCGGAACTCGAGCAGCCACTGGCGGCAGCCGCCGCACGGCGAGGCGGTGATCCCGATCGCCTCGACCTCGCCGGGCTTGACCCCCTCGGCGACGGCGCGCGAGAGCGCGGCCCGCTCCGCGCAGACCCCGAGCGGATACGAGGCGTTCTCGACGTTCGCGCCGGTCACGACGCGCCCGTCCCGCAGGAGGAGCGCCGCGCCCACGTGGAAGTTCGAGTAGGGCGCGTACGCGTTCGCGGCGGCCTCGACCGCCCGCTCGTAGAGCTCGCGGTCGGTCACGTGAGCGTCTGGAAGAGGACGAGGGTGACGAGCGTCCCGAGCACCGCGCCGACCGTGACCTCGAGCGTCGTGTGGATGCCGGACTCGACGCGCGTCTGGGCGACGAGGAACGCCATCAGGAAGCCGAGCGTCGAGATGAGCACGCGGTGCTGGAAGTCGGCGGCGACGAGCGTGATCGCCATCCAGCCGCCGAACGCGAGCGCGGCGTGGCCGGACGGCAGCCCGCCCGAGAGCGGCGTCCCGCGGCCGGAGATCGCCTTCACGGCGATGACCGCGATCACGGTCAGCGCGAGCGCGATGATCGTGAGGTTCGCGGGGATCGCCCGCACCTCGTTGACGAGGTGGTACGTCGGCGAGCGGATCCGGTCGACGAAGACGAGATAGCCGATCGTCGCGGCGACGACGGAGGCGACGAGCACGGCCCCGGCGGCCACGTCCTTCGCGATCTTCGCGCGCGGGTCATAGCCGGTCGTCGCGACGTCGATCATCTCCTCGACCGCCGTGTTCACCATCTCGGCGATGAGGACGAACGAGATCGCAACGAGCAGGATCATGAGCTCGACCTTCGTGACGTCGTAGGCGAAGGCGAGGACGAGGATCACGGTCGCGAGCGCGAAGTGGACGCGCATGTTGCGCTCCCGGCGGAGGACGTGGATGACGCCCTCGATCGCGTAGTTGAAGCTCTTGAGGAGGGAGTGCGGACGCTTCTTCGTGCTGACGTCGGGGGCGAGGCCGAGCTCGGGCTCGCCCGGAGCGGCCTCGGGGCGCTCGCGCTCCGGTGCGGGGGCCGTGGCCGGCGAGCGCGTGGGCGTGCGGCGGGCGCTCATCCGACGAGCTCCTGCTCGCGGCGCGCCATCTCGTCGCCGTGGTCGTAGCCGAGCAGGTGGAGCAGCCCGTGGACGAGGGACCAGCGCCACTCCTCGCCGACGACGTCGGGGCAGAGGACGACGTCGCCGAGCTGGCGCGGGACGCCCTCGGCGAGCGGCTCGCGGCCGTCGATCGGGAACGAGAGCACGTCGGTCGGCTCGTCGATCCCGAGGTGCTCGCGCTTGAGCGCCCGCATCTCATCCGCGCCGACGAACGCGATCCCGAGGTCGCCTTCCTCGATGCCCTCCGCGGCGAGCGTGCCCCGGGCGAGCGTCGCGGCGGCGTCCTCGTCGACTCGCGCGCCGCTGCGGTTCTCGACCTCGACGGCGATCACGGCCCCTGCTCCGGCTCGGGCTCGCCGCCGTTCTCGGCGTGGCGCTTGTACGCCTCGACGATCCGCTGGACGAGCACGTGGCGGACGACGTCCTCGTTCCCGAGCTCGACGAACTCGATCCCCTCGACCGCGGCGAGGATCTCGCGGACGCGCACGAGACCCGACGTCTGCTCGCGCGGGAGGTCGATCTGCGTCACGTCGCCGGTCACGACGATCTTCGAGCCGAAGCCGAGCCGCGTCAGGAACATGTGCATCTGCTCGGGCGTCGTGTTCTGCGCCTCGTCGAGGATCACGAACGAGTCGTTGAGCGTGCGGCCGCGCATGAACGCGAGCGGGGCGACCTCGATCGTGCCGCGCTCCATGTACGCGTTGACGCGGTCGGCGTCGAGCATGTCGTAGAGCGCGTCGTAGAGCGGGCGCAGGTACGGGTCGACCTTCGCGAGCATGTCGCCGGGGAGGAACCCGAGCCGTTCGCCGGCCTCGACCGCCGGGCGCGTGAGGATGATCCGGTTCACCTGGCGCTCCGAGAGCGCCGCGACGGCAAGGGCCATGGCGAGGTAGGTCTTGCCCGTCCCGGCCGGGCCGATCCCGAACGTGACGGTGCCCTTCCGGATCGCGTCCACGTAGCGCTTCTGGTTCACCGTCTTCGGGGTGATCTTCTTCGAGCGGTGCCGCCAGACGACGTCCTCGAAGACGTCGCGGAGGTCGCGGCTCTCGTCGAGCGCGGCGAGGACGGCGTCCACGGTTCCGGCTCCGATCGCGTGGCCGCCCTCCACGAGCTCGACGAGCTCGTCGATCACGGCGCGCGCCTCGGAGACGTTGGCCTCGTCGCCCTCGAGCGTCAGCCGGTTGCCGCGCAGGAGCACGGTCGCGCCGAGCCGGTCGCGCAGCCGGCTGAGCACGGAGTCGTCGACGGTTGCGAGCTCGGCGGCGACCTGATTGGAGACCGAGAGAACGTCCTGCAAGCTCTCCTCAGTGTAGATGCGGCTTCCGGCGGCATCGGGCCGCGCCCTGGGTCGGACGCGCGGAGTGATTTCCCCGGGGACCCCCTCTGTTTACCCCTCACCGGTCAGGCTAACGGCGGGAAGCGCACCGTTCGTGCCAAATGTGTGACGAAACCGTGTCGGCGCCGACCTACGCGAGCTTCTCGCGGACGAGCCGGCTCACGGTCGAGCCGTCGGCGCGGCCGGCGACCTGTGGCATGACGTCGGCCATCACGCGGCCGAGATCGCGGAGGGACGTCGCCCCCGTCTCGGCGATCGCGTCGTCGACGATCTCCTCGAGCTCGTCCTCTTCGATCGGGTCGGGCATGAACTCCTCGATCACGTCGAGCTCGCGTTCCTCCTTCTCGGCCTGCTCCTGCCGATCGGCCGCACGGAACGCCTCGGCGGCCTCGAGCCGCCGCTTGCGCTCACGCTGGAGCACCTGGAGCTCCTCGCTCTCGTCGAGCGGGCGAAGCAGCTCCTTCTCGGCCGCGCGCAGCTCCGCGAGCACGAGCCGGAGCGTGTCGAGCCGCTCCGTGTCGCGCTCGCGGAGAGCGTCCTTGATCTCGTCTCCGAGCTCGGAGATGAGGGTCATTCGAAGCCTCCCAGGCCGTTCCCCCCAAGCACGTGCCAGTGCAGGTGGAACACCGTCTGGCCGGCGCCCGGCCCGACGTTCACGATCACGCGGTAGTCCTCGAGCCCGGCCTCGCGAGCCGTGTCCGCGACGAATTCGAGCATCCGCTTCGACTCGTCCGGCGGGAACTCGGCGATCTCCCGGAAGGAGTCGACGTGGCGCTCCGGGAGCACGAGGACGTGCGTCGGCGCCTTCGGAGCGATGTCGCGGATGGCCACGAAGCCGTCGGCCGCACGCACGTGGTCGCCCTCGGCGACGAGCTTGCAGAACAGGCAGTCAGGCTGCGACACCGACGATCCCCTCACTGGTCACGCGCTCGGCCCGCGCCCGGACGACCTCCCCGACCGGGCCCTCGACGAGCCAGGGAGTGTAGTCGTCCGCGTACCCCCGGCCCGGGCGGTCTACGAGGACGTCGTCGTGCGAGCCGATCCGCCCTCGCCAGCGCCGCCGGCACGCCGCGTCGGACGCCGCCCGGAGGCGCTCGCTCCGCTCCCGTTTCGTCCCGGCGGGCACCGGGTCGTCGGCGGCGGTGCGTGTGCCCGGGCGCGGCGAGTACGGGAAGACGTGCACCTTCGTGATCCCTGCGGCCCGGACGGTCGCGAGGGTGCGCTCGAAAGCCGCGTCGTCCTCGGCCGGAAAGCCGACGATGACGTCGCTCGTCAGGTTGAAGCCGCCCGCGCGGGCGACCCTGCAGAGAAACGTGGCGACCGTGTACCGGCGGCCCATCGCGCGCAGCACGGCGTCGTCACCGGACTGGAGCGGCACGTGCAGGTGCCGGGACACGGTGGGCGTCTCGCGCATCGCCGCGACGAGATCGTCGGTCAGGTGGTTCACCTCGACGGAGCTCAGCCGCAGGCGCGCGAGGCCGGGGACCGCGCCCGCTTCCCGTACGAGCCGCGGCAGGTCGAACCCGGCTGCGCGATCGCGGTAGCAGCCGAGATTGATCCCCGTCAGGACGATCTCGCGATGGCCCTGGGTCACGCGCTTGCGGAGCTCGGCGAGAACCGCGGCGGCCGACCGGCTCCGCGAGGCGCCTCGTACTTGCGGGATGACGCAGAAGTTGCAGGAGAACGAACAGCCGTCCTGCACCTTCACGAATGCGCGCACGCGGTCGAGGCCGACGTCGGCCTGCACGCAGCCGACGGCGCCGACGTCGCCGGCGACGAACGCCGCGGTGCGCTCGCTTGGGAGCGGGACGACGCGGACGTTCGCCGGGAGGCCGGCGAAGGCGTCGCCCGCGAGGTTCGCCGCGCAGCCGGTGACGTAGACCCGGCGAGCGCTGCGGGCCGCCCGGCGAGCGGCCCGGCGGGATTTCCGGACGGCCTCGTGCGTGACGCAGCACGTGTTGACGACGGCCACCTCCGCGTCGCCGGCCTCGCGGTGGCCGTCCGCGACGAGCCGCTCGCGGAGCGCCTGCGCGTCCGTGTGCGACACCTTGCAGCCGAGGAAGCGGACGGAGAACGTCCCCATGCGCCGATCGTACTCCCGGGGAGCCACGAGAGCGGCGCCGCCGGGTCGCTGGGCTCGTCGTGGACGCGCCCCGTTCCGGCTTGCCCGCGGTCAACGCGCACTCCCCCTTGGGGGACGAAGGCTCCCTCGACGAACGCTAGCGGTCGCGGCGCACGCGTCTGTCACGGATGTGCCGAACGCGTGCGGCTCAGGCGCGCTCGAAGCGGTCGGCGGCCCAGCCGTCGAGGATCCGACGCGCGACGTGGCGCCACCGGGCGAGCGAGGGCCGGTCCCGCTCCAGGTACCCGGACGCGACGAACGTGGCCGCGTCGACCCGCGTGTCGAGCGCCTCGACCGCGGCGAGCTCGATGTTGGCGACGGCGACCCCCGCGGCCGGCAGCGGGTCCGTCAGGGCGTCCGCGAGCACGGCGGTCAGGCCGATGCCGTTCACGGCCGCGTTCTCCCGCGCCGCCGCGACGGCCGCCTCGTCGGCGTCGACCGCGCTCACGGGCGCGAACCCGAGCCGCGCGGCCGCGACGGCGAGGACGCCCGAGCCGCAGCCGACGTCGAGGAGGCTCACCGGCTCGAGCTCGAGCAGGTGCTCCAGGCAGAGCCGCGTCGTCGGATGGCTCCCGGTGCCGAACGCCCGGCCCGGGTCGATGACGACCGGAAGCGACCCGGCGTCCGGCTCCTCCCACGGCGGGCCGACCCAGAGCGGACCGATGCGGACCGGCCGGTGGAAGCGCCGCCAGGCGTCCTCCCAGCCTGGCTCGACTGGAGCGGCCGAGGCCGTGCCGAAGGCGGCCCGCACGGCCGCCTCGCCCGCCT
>JAICNY010000106.1 GCA_025930955.1 Thermoleophilia bacterium | reverse complement strand
CTGCTCCTGCCGGCTCGTCGTGCGCAGCACGACCGCGATCGCGAGCGGCGCCGAGATCGCGCCGACGACGTCGGCGGCGAGCCAGAGCCCGTTCGTGGTCAGGAGCGCCTCCGGTACGACCGCTTCCAGCTCCGCGCGGGCGGCCGCGTTGTAGAGGACGCCGCTCACGAGGAACGCGGCCCACCAGAACCAGAGGAGCGCCGGGACGGGGCCGATTCCGGCGAGCGGCCGCTCCGCGGCGTCCGGGTCGCTGCCGCGCCAGATGTCGTTCGCGATCTGCTTCGGGCGGAAGAGGTTCAGGATCGGGACGAACCACGCGCCGACCGACCAGCGCGGCCCGTAGCGGAGCCGCTGCACGCCGAGCGCCTCGAGGTTCGCGTACGCGCGGAAGAACCAGGCGAGGAACGCGACGGCCGCGGCGACGAACACGAGCCCCTGGGCGAGGCCGATCCCGAGCTGCCGGTCGTCGCTCGCCGAGAGCTCGCCGGCCGGAACGAGCTCGCCGTCGACGAGCCGCGTCAGCAGGCCGCGCTCGCTGAGGCCGAGCGCGACCGCGACGACGTCGGCGACGAACGAGAGCACGAGGATCCCGGCCGCCCAGCGCGCCCGCCGGCGAACGGGGCGGAACGGCGGCGGCTCGTCCGGCTCGACGGGCGGCCTGAAGCCGGGCGGAAGCGGCGGCGGCGGCTCGGGAAGCCACGGGCCGAGACCGCGCGCACCTTCCTCCCGCGGTCCCTCCACGTATCGAACCGTAGAACGGCTCCCGCACGGAGTCGATGCCCCGTTCGAGGGCGGGCTTCGCCCGCCGCGGGTCACGAAGCGGCGCGAGAGCCCCTGCGAGCCGGAGGCCGGCCGCGAGCGTGGAGAGCTAGAAGATCTTCGAGAGGTTGAGGAAGGCCGGCCCGAGGATGACGATGAACATGGCCGGGAAGATGAAGATCACCGTCGGGAAGAGCATCTTGATCGGCGCCTTCATGGCCCGCTCCTCGGCGGTCGCCTGGCGGCGGTTGCGCGCCTCGGCGGCCTGCAGGCGCAGGATCCGCCCGAGCGAGATGCCGAGCTGGTCGGCCTGGATGACCGCGCGCGTGAACGCCGCCATCGCGGGCGAGTTCACGCGGTCGGCCATCTTCTTCAGCGAGACCTGCCGGCTCTCGCCGATGCGCATCTCGCCGAGCGAGAGCGCGAACTCCTCCGCGAGCGGGCCGTGCATGTGCTCGGTCAGCTTCGTGATCGCGCCGTCGAACCCGAGACCCGCCTCGACGCTCACCGCAAGGAGGTCGAGCGCGTCCGGGAGCTCCGCCTGGATCCGCTCGCGGCGGCTCCTCGCGCGGAAGGTGACGATCGTGTCCGGGAACATGAATCCGGCGAAGGCGACGCCGAGCGCCAGGAGGAGCGCCTTGCCCGACACGCCCTCCCCCGCGCCGGCGAGCAGCCCGACCACGAGCCCGCTCGCCGCGAGCACGCCCTTCGTGGCGAGGAACGAGGTCGGAGAGAGCCGCCGCGAGAGCCCCGCGGCGTGCAGCTTCAGGTTGATCGAGTCGACCGTGGAGCGCGGGCTCACGCGGAGCACCATGCGCGCGAGGCCGGTCGCGGCCGGCCCGAGCGCCCGCTCCCGGAAGCTCGTGTTGACGGCGAACGGGTTCACGTGCCGGCGCGAGTGCCCGTAGTTCGCGGCGCGCCGGATCGAGCCCTGGCGCTGGCGGGCGGGCAGCGTCGCAACCTCGCCGGCCAGGTAGACGGCGAAGGCGAGCGACGCGAGTGCGAGGAGAAGAAGCAGCATCTGATCAGCTCCTGAACGAGACCATCTTGCGGAGGATGAGCGAGCCGATCGCGATCATCGTGAGCCCGATCCCGATCAGCATGCGGCCCGTGGACGTGTAGTAGAGCGGCGCCATGTACTCGGCGTTCACGAAGGTGACCGCGAGCGCGACGAAGAACGGCAGCCCGACGAGGACGTAGGCCGAGGCCCGCCCCATCGCGGTGAGGCCCTTCACCTTGCGCGCGAACTGGTGCCGGTTGCGCACCGTCTCGGCGACCATGTCGAAGATCGCGGCGAGCGAGCCGCCGACCTGGCGCTGGATCGTCACCGCGGTCAGGACGAACTCGAGGTTCTTCGAGCCGACCCGGCGGGACATCTCCGCGAGCGCGGCGTCCATGGGGCGGCCGAGGCGGGTCTCGGCGAGCACGCGCTTGAACTCGCCCGCGGCCGGCTCCTGGCCCTCCTCGACGACCGCCTGGATGCCCTGGCGGAAGCTGTGCCCGGCCTTGAGCGAGGCGGCGATCGTCGTCAAGAGCTCGGGAAGCTGCGCGTCGAACGCCTTCAGGCGGCGCTTCGCCCGGAACGAGACGAACCCGAACGGAAGCAGCGCGCCGAGCCCGAACGCGCCGAGCACGAACGGCATCGGCGGACCGACGAGCGCGGCCACGATCCCGAAGGCAAGGGACGAGCCGCCGACGACGTAGAGGAACTCGACGGTCCGGAGCGGCAGGTCGGCACGGTCGAGCCTCGTCTGGATGCGGCTCCAGAAGTTCCGATGGCCGAACGTCCGCTCGGTCGCCCGGAAGAGGCTCGCGGCCATCGCCATCCGCTCGCGGTCGTCCCGATCCTTTCGCGCGCGCTCCTTCCCGCCGACGTGCGGCGCGAGGCGCGACTGGAGCCAGCTCCCGCGTGGGGAGGCGAACGCGAAGGCGCCCGCGATGAGGATCAGCATCGTGACGGCGAGGCCGAGCACGAGCCCGCCCCACCAGCTCTGGAGGAACCGCGCGGGAAGCACCGGCGAGGGCTCCGTCGCGGCCGGGGCGGCGAGCGTCCCGGGCATCGTGAGCTCGGCCGTCGCGGCCCCGCCCGGGGCCTTAGTCTGGAGCTCGAGCTTCTCGCCGGGCCGCGCGGCCGTGTAATAGCGCATCTGCCACGTCCGGCGGAGCTCCTCTGCGATCGACTGGTAGACCCCGGCGAGCGCCTCGCTCGAGGCGGCGCCGTAGTACGTGCCGCCGGTCGAGTCGGCGAGCTCCCGGAGCGGCTCGGGGGTGAACTTCGAGCTCTCGATCGCGACGACGTAGACCGAAGCGCCCGCATCCTGCGCGGAGGCGACCGCCTCCTCGAGCGTCGCGGACGAGATCGTCTCGTTGCCGTCCGTGACCGCGATCACGACCCGGCCGGGGAGCGGCTCGGCCGCCAGCGCGTTCGCGGAGGAGACGATCGCGTCGTAGAACTTCGTTCCCTGCACCGTGTCGACCGTGATCGAGCGGAGCGCCGCGTCGGCGTCCGTCGTCGACGTGGCGAAGCTCGTGAGCATGACCGGGCTCGTGGCGACGGTGAGGACGGCGATCCGGTCCTCGGCCGGCTTGGCCGCGACGAACGCGCGCGCGGCCGCGACCGCGTCGGCGAGCGGCTCGCCCTTCATCGAGACCGAGCGGTCGACGACGAGGACGACGCTCTTCGCGCGCCCGAGGTTCTCGGCCGTGAGGCCGGCCACGGGCGCGCCGTTCTCGAGCACGGACGGCGCGAGGGACGTCGGCTCAGGCGTCTCGACCGTGAAGCGGATCTCCGGATAGCCGGAGGTGTCCATCCCCTTGATCTCGGACGCCGCGGACGCGGCCGCCGGCAGCGCGAGCAGGCCGAAGCCGACCGCGAGGATCCGGAACGCGCGCCTCACGAGAACCCGCCGTAGCTCGCGACCGTGAACGACTCGCCCCCGCTCTCGTCCGGGAAGAAGAAGTTCGCCGGGATCGAGACGCCGTTCGCCGCCATCTTCTCGAGGAAGTGCGGCTTCAGGCCGGTGCAGAGGAGCGGCCCGAGGAGCTTTGTCGCCTGGCCGGAGCCGGCGTGGTCCTCGTCCGGCGGGCGCGCGATGAAGATGTCCTGGAGCGTGATCACGTCCGACTCCATGCCGAGCACCTCGGAGACGAACGTGATCTTGCGCGAGCCGTCGACGAGCCTCGTGATCTGCACGAGGAGGTCGAACGCGCTCGCGATCTGCTCGCGGATGGCGCGCAGCGGGAGGTCGACCCCCGCCGTCAGGACGAGGGTCTCGACGCGGGAGAGCGCGTCGCGCGGCGAGTTCGCGTGGATCGTCGTGAGCGAGCCCTCGTGGCCCGTGTTCATCGCCTGGAGCATGTCCAGGGTCTCGGGGCCGCGGACCTCGCCGACGATGATCCGGTCGGGCCGCATGCGGAGGGCGTTCCGCACGAGCTCTCGGATCCGCACCTCGCCCTTGCCCTCGATGTTCGCCGGGCGCGACTCGAGCGTGATCACGTGCTCCTGCTGGAGCTGGAGCTCGGCCGCGTCCTCGATCGTCACGATGCGCTCGTTCCCGGGCACGTACGCCGAGAGCGCGTTCAGCGTGGTCGTCTTACCGGTGCCGGTACCGCCCGAGATGAGGACGTTCAGCTTCCCGCGCACGCAGGCCGAGAGGAAGTGGGCCGCCTTCGGCGTGAGCGAGCCGAACTCGATCAGGTCGTCCATCGTGAACGGGTCGCGGGAGAACTTCCGGATCGTGAGCGTGGGGCCGCGCAGCGCGAGCGGCGGGATGATCGCGTTCACGCGGCTCCCGTCCGGGAGGCGCGCGTCGACCATGGGCGACGACTCGTCCACGCGCCGGCCGACCTGCGAGACGATCTTGTCGATGATCCGGAGCAGGTGCGCGTTGTCCGCGAAGGACGCGTTCGTCCGCTCGAGCTTCCCGCCCCGCTCGACGAAGATCTTGTCCCAGTTGTTCACCATGACCTCGGTGATCGAGTCGTCGCGGAGGAACGGCTCGAGGGGCCCGTAGCCGAGGATGTCGTCCGCGATCTCGCGCGTGATCCGCCGCCGCTCCTCGCGGGTCAGCGGCGTCCGGTCGAGTGCGAGCTGCTCCGTGACCGTCCGCATGACCTGGTCGGAGAGGTCGCCCGCGGCCTCCGTGGAGAAGAGCTGCGGGCCGAGCTTCGCGATGCACGCGTGGTGGATGCGCGTCTTGAGCTCCGCGTACGGGTCGAGCGCCGTTTCCGGCGCCGACTCGCGCGGCGTCGCGGCCGCGAGCGCGGCATGGGGCTCGGCGATGGCGCCGTTCGCGCCGCCCACGTTCGCCCCGTGGCCGTTCGAGCCGCTCTTGATGCGGTCGTGGAGGCCCATCTACGCCGCCTTTCGGAACAGCCGGCGCCCGCTCTTGCCGTCGCCCTTGTCGACCGGGACGACCGACTTCGAGATCTCGCGCACGGCCTTCGAGAAGTCCGCGCGGGAGTCCGCGAGCACCGCCGGGTTGCCGCGGTTCACGGCGATCGGCACGGCCCGGTCGGACGGGACGCTGAAGCGCACCTTGACCTCGAGCGCGCTCTCGACCTCGCCGGGCTTCATGCCCACCTTCGAGTTCGCGCGGTTCAGGACGAGGCTGATCCGGTCGGTCGGGAACGAGAGCAGCTCGAGCGTCTGGAGCGCGAGCCGGACGTTCTTGAGCGTCGGCACGTCGAGCGAGCAGATGAGCAGCAGCTCGTCCGTCCGGTCGAGCGTCGCGAGCATCGGCCCGTGGAAGAACGGCGAGGTGTCGACGACGATCACGTCGTACGACTCCCGCGCGACCTCCAGGAGCTGCGCCAGCTTCGCCTCCGTCACGAGCTCGGCGTCCTCGGGGCGCAGCGGCGCCGGGAGGATGTCGAGCCCGGACGCGTGCCGGGTCACGTAGCCCGCGAGCTTCTCGGTGTCGAGCTCGCCGGGGGCGACGACCAGGTCGTAGATCGTCTTCTCGGGCTCGATCCCCAGCATGATCGCGGCGTCGCCGAACTGGAGGTCGAGGTCGAGGAGGAGGGCCTTCTTGGCCTCGTCCTTCGCCACGGAGGCGGCCGTGTTCGACGCGAGCACGGTCTTGCCCGTCCCGCCCTTCGGGCTGAAGACGGTCACGATGCGCCCGCGCCGGCCGCCGCCTCCCTGGAGCCGCCGGCCCGAGTGGCCGGCCTTGCGGATGGCGAAGATGAGGTTCTCGGTCATCTGCGGGAGGAGCAGGACGTCGGCGACGTCCGCCTCGAGCGCCTCCTCGAGGAGGTTCGAGGCCTCGCCCGAGGCGAGGAGGATCACCGGCGCCTGCGTGTGCTCGCGGATCGCCGCGAGCTCGCCCTGCGGGAGCGTCGAGCTCCGCGTGCCGTGCAGGACGACGCCGAGGTGCCCGCCGCGGAGGGCCGGAGCAGCCTCGCCGAGCGAGGTGGCCGCGCCGACGAACTCCACCTCGTGGTGACGCTCGAGGGCGTGCCGGAGCTCCTGGAGCCCCTCGCAGTCGCCGGTCATGAAGATGCGCGTCTTCTCGCGCGTGCCTGTGGTCTGAGTCTCGAGGTTCACGTTACTCGCCTCCTTCCAGGAGCCTCGCGGACATGGCCTGGAACCTGGCCCGCCCGATTCCGTCCAGCAGGAGCGACTCGGCCGACTCGGCGCTCTCGGGGCTGTCCGCCGCGTCCGCCGCCGGGCGCAGCTGGAGCGACCAGGTGCCGTTCTGCGTCAGCCAGAAGAGCTTCTGCGCCTGCGCGTCGGTGAGCGCGAGGATCGTCGAGTATCCGCCCGAGGCCGCCTGCGGGTTCGTGACCGACTCCGTCGAGACGCCGCCTTCGGGCGCCTCGAGGACGAGCAGGTCGCGGAGCACGACGCGGGAGTAGTGGTTCGTCTCGCTCTCGGGGACGTTCCAGCTGCCGACCACGTCGACGCGGTCGCCGGCGACGAGCGTCCCGGCGAGGAGCTGCTCGGCGGTGCCGGGGACGGAGAGCGCCCGCTCGTTGCCCTCGAGCTGCGCGCGGATGCCCTTCGCCTCCTCGGTCGTGAACCGCCGGGTGGTCACCTGCTCGCCGGCGTAGATCGTCGCGGCTGCGACGCGCCCGTCGAGCTGCTCCGGCGCCGAGATCGCGCCCGGCGTCACGTTGCGCTTGGCGACCTCCTGCTCGGTGAGGAGCCCCTGCGCGTCGGCGCCGGAGGTTCCCGCCGGGATGTCCTGGGAGGCGACGAACACCGTGACGTTTGCCTCGGCGTTTCGCACCTCCTTCTTGTAGTTCGTCACGTAGAAGACCGTCAACAGCCCCGCGACAAGCGCGAGCGCGATTGCGATCCCGATGTTTCGCAGCCTGTACGTCATGTGACCCGCTTTCCTTTCCTGTTTGCTATTCGACCAGCGACACGGTGTACGCCCCGAACGACGGTTGGCTCGGGGACGACGATGGGATTCCCTCCCACATGACGCGCACGAAGCGGCCGTTGACACGGCCGGTGCTCCCACCGGCGTGGAAGCTCGTCGGAACGAACCCGACCCAGCCGATGATGTCGTAGCGCGCGTTCGACCCCGGACCCGAGATCGTCCGGTAGATCGGGAACAGGACCTCGGTGTTGAGACGCGAGCCGAGCGCGCTCTGGAACTGGCTGTTGTTGAAGTTCGTCGAGGGCGCCTGCCAGTAGTGGCCGAGGCCCATCTCGCCCTCGAACCCGGTCTGCATCCAGTCGGCGAGTGTCGATGCGCCGACGTTCCCGTTCGGGTCGTCCCGGACGAGGTTGATGAGCCCGAACGCGCCGGCCGCGTCGCCGCTGCCGGGGCTGTGGAGGTTCATCAGGTCGATCTGCGTCGGACTCGAGCACGGCGGCGGCGTGCACTGGAGCATCGGGTGCTGCCAGTTCACGACGATCGGCGCCACCCAGCGCGCCGCCGAGAGCACGCCGGTGCGCGCCTTCGCGGTCGCGTGCACCTCGACCGATTCGATCCCGAAGAGCTTCGTGAAGATCCCCGGCGCGTCCTTCTCGGTCTGGACGACGATCGTGTCGTTCGCGAGGACGCGCGTCTCGTACGTGACGTCGTCCGCGCCGACCCCGCCGCCGTTCTTGTCCCCGTACTCGATCGCACGCGTGGTCGCGAGCGCCGTCGAGTCGGGGAGCTCCTGCGCGGCCGCGAGGGCCGCCGCGTCGGTCGTCGCCTGGAGCTTGCGGTCCTCGTTGAACCAGACGCCGACGTCGAGCACGGCGCCCGTCATCCCGAGGAGGACGGTGAGGAAGAGAACGGTCGTGACCGTCGCCTGGCCGGTCTGCCTGCGGACGCGCGTCATTCGATCCGCTCCCGCGTCGTGCTCGACACGTTGCCGGACTTCACGACGAAGCCGAGCAGCGAGATCTCGTACGGGTAGGACGTCGTCACGATCACGTCGGCCCCTTTCTCCCAGCGCGGCGACGCGGTGACCGCCACCTGGAACTTCGACTGGTCGAGGTTCTGCGCAGACGCCCGTGCAGCGGTCGTGGCCGCGCTCGAGGGGCTGCCGCCGCCGTACATCGCGGTCGCGCCCTTGCGGGCGGCGGCGCGCGCGGCGTCCGTCACCGTCAGGTAGTTGTTGAACGCGATGCCGCACTGGATGATCGCGAAGAGCAGCAGCGCGATCACGGGCAGGACGAGAGCGAACTCCGTCATCGTCTGCCCGTTCTGTGCGCGAACGCGTGCGGCGTGAATTCTGCGGAACATTTGCGGCGGAAAATCCTTGTCTGACGGCGGTTGACTTGGAGAAGCGATGGGCGGGCTCTCCACGAAGGAAAGCCCGCCCGGCCATGTGCCTACCTCTTTGCGGCTTAGAGGAAGCCGACGACCCGGTTGATCGCGTCGCTGATCGCACCCGAGAGGGTGAGAAGCGCGGCGACGACACCGATAGCGATGACGGCCAGGACCACGCCGTACTCCGCCATGGTCTGACCCTCCTCACCCTTCCGAAGCGTGTTCAGGTAGGAGAAGAAGCTCGTCAAAGTGTTCACCTCCCTTCTTCGAACTCGAGCGGCCCGAATCGAGCTCGTGAGACCGATGAAGGTCGAGCGGCGAGCGCGAGCCGTGCTGGTGGGGGAGAGCCCTTCGTTTCGGCGGATGACATGCATGGTCACGGTGGAAGAAAACCTCCGTAGATGCCTCCGGCGTGACCGCTCCGCCGAGGTGGCTCAGATGCGAGGACTATCGCCCCGGTTCCGCCGGCGTCACATCCCTCGTCGTGGTGATTCGACCACCGGTTCCTCTGTTCGAGGGATGCCACGGCGGGCGGCGCTTTCGATAGTGGAGCCAAGTCCGTAGCGGCGCGGACGGGTCAGATCGCGAAATCGCGCCGACCTCGCGGACTCGGCGCCCGAGTCAGTAGGAGCTCCCGCAATGCCACAACCGAGATCCTCTTCGCGGACGCCGCTCGCGAGGCTCGTCTTCTTCCTCGTCCTGAGCTGGGCGCTCGTCGCCCTCGGGAAGCGGAAGGACGAGATCGCAGAGGACGCCGCACCCGAGCGGGCCGAGCCCGTCGTCGGGAAGATCGCCGCGCGCGCCCGCCGGCGCACGCGCCGCCAGCGGCTCGCCACGAGCCTGGCCTTCACCACCCTCTTCTTTGCAGGCGCCGCGCTCTCCGCCGGGGCGGGCGACATGCTGGTGGAGGCGATCGACACGACCGCCACCGACACGACCGAGACGACCGACACGAACCCGGCCGAGGACGCAGCGGCCGGCGAGGAGACTCCCGCCGACGACGCGACGGCCGGCGAGGCGCCGACCGACGCCCCCGCCGAGGAGACGCCCGCCGCCGAGGGCGACACGCCCGCGGACGACGCAGCACCCGCAGACAGCGAGGGTGACGGCGGTTCGACGGAGCCCCCGGCCGAGAGCGGGGGGACGTCCGGCGACTCCGGCTCCTCCGGCTCCTCCGGCGGCAGCGGCGGCGGCTCCGGCTCGGCGCCCGGCCAGCCGGCCGACGGCGGCAACGACTCCGCGGGCCCGAGCGGTCCGCCCACGCCCGCCGGCCCGCCGGTCGTCAAGCCGCACGACCATGCGGACGACGACGCCTCCCGCAGGCTCGACCCCGAGGCGAGCGCGTTCGGCGGGTCGACGGTGTGGCTCCACCGCACGCTGCCCGACCCGACCCCGCCCGCCCGCCGCCTGGCGCCGGCGTTCGCCCGCACGCTCAAGACGGAGGCGAGCGCGGCCGGGATCGGCTGGGCCACCGTCCTCGCGTCCATCCGCGCGGACGGCCGGCTCGGGCGCACGCCCGCGTCGAAGGCGGAGCTCCGCACGCTCGCGCGGACGCTCGCCCGCCTCGACGGGGACGGCGAATGGCAGGCGTTCCTCGCGCTCCGCGGGCGGACGGCCTACGCCGACCGCGCCCAGGCGTTCGCGCGCTACAACCGCGCGGTCGGGCTGAACGCCCTCGTCACCGGCCTCGACGCCGCGAAGGCCTCGCTCGCGAAGCG
>JAICNY010000015.1 GCA_025930955.1 Thermoleophilia bacterium | reverse complement strand
GGCGCGATCGTCGTTTCGCGACCGGCGAGGACGCGATGGAGCCGCCCCTCCGTCCAGACGTTCGCCGGATCGTGCCCGAAGAGTGCGAACCGCTCGGTCGTGAGCGCGAAGTCGAACGGCTGCGGCATCTCGACGCGCACGCCGGAAACCGTCACACATCCGGCACGGTTCGTGACACACCCGCGCGCTTTTCGGCGCTACGCTCGGCGTGGTAGGCGGGCGGGTCGGGACCCGGGATACCCGCGCGCGTCTAACCCCTACCGCGCGACAGGCGCCGACTCGAGCCAGGCGAGCACGCGCTCGATGTCCTCGGCGCGCGACCGGTGCCCGAGCACGCACATCCGCAGAGCGAACCGCCGGTCGACGCGCGTCGTCGAGACGAGCCCCTCCCCACTCTCCGCGAGGCGGCGGGCGAGGTCGGAGTTCAGCGCCTCGAGCTCCCGCTCCCCGGCCGCCCCGCCGCGCGGCCGCCGCCGGAAGCACACGATCCCAAGCGACGCGGGCGAGAGCAGCTCGAGCTCCTCCGAGGCGCGCACCCGCTCCTCCGCGAGCAGGGCCAGGTCGAGCGCGCGGTCGATCGCGGCCCGGAACGCGCGCACGCCGAAGTGGTGGAGCGAGAGCCACACTTTGAGCGCCCGGGCCGAGCGCGTGAGCTGGAGCCCGCGGTCGGCGAAGTTGACCTCGACGCCGCCGACCGCGGTGTCCTGCAGGTAGTCCGGGAGGATGTGGAACGCCTGCGAGAGCAGCGGCCCGTTCCGGACCACGAGGCAGCCGCATTCGTACGGCTGGTAGAGCCACTTGTGCGGGTCGAGCGTGACCGAGTCCGCCTCGTCGATGCCGTCGAGCCACGCCCGGCCGCGTTCGGTCAGGATGGCGAAGCCGCCGTAGGCCGCGTCCACGTGGAACCACGCGTCCTGCTCCGCGCAGACGGCCGCGATCTCGCCGAGGGGGTCGATCGCCCCGGTGTTCGTCGCGCCGGCGTTCGCCACGACGAAGAGCGGCCGCCGCCCCGCGAGCACGTCCGCGTCCATCGCCGCCGCGAGCGCATCCGCGCGCATCCGCAGCCGGTCGTCCACCGGGACAGAGCGGACCTGGTCGGCCTCGAACCCGAGCACGTGCAGCGCGCGCGTGAGCGACGAATGGCTCTGCGGCGTCACGTACACGACCGCGGTCGCGGCGCGCCCGCCGGCCTTCGCCTCCTTCGCGCACGCGAGCGCCGTCAGGTTCGCGAGCGACCCCCCCGGAAGCAGGATCCCGGACGCCCGCCCGCCGTAGCCGAGCCACTGGCGGAACCAGTCGATCACGACGAGCTCGACCGTGCTCGCCCCCGCCGACTGGAGCCACGTCCCGGCGAAGATGTTCACGCCGCTCGCGAGGAAGTCGCCGAGGACACCCGGCCAGGTCGGCGAGCTCGGGATGTAGCCGAAGAAGCGCGGGTGGTCGTGCTGGCCCGTGAAGGGGAGGACGTCCTTCTCGAGCCGGCCGATCAGCTCCTCGAAGTCGGTCGGCTCCTCGGGCGGCGGCTCGCGCAGGCGCGACTCCATCTCGGCTCGCGACGCGCCGCGCCAGACGCGCGAATCGTCCAGGCGCTCGAGCCGCTCGACGAGGAGGTCGACCACGCGGTACCCGAGCTCCCGCATCGTCTCGGGATCGAGCTCGAGCCCGTCGACGTCCGGCCCCGCGACGCGCGGCTCCTCGGGCCCGCTCACGCGCCGTTCACCAGCGCCCGCGCGACGTCGTGGAAGTCCTCGAACGGCTCGTACGGGACCCCGCGCCCGTCGAGCCAGCGGGCGAGCCCACGCCGCGCGAAGACCCGATCCGCGTCCTCCGCCGCGCAGCGGTCGGAGTAGCCGTCACCGACGTAAACCACCTCCCCGCCGTTCGCGAGCGCGTCCACCGTCGCACGCTTGCACGACTCGCCGCACGTCTCGCAGTCGTCGCCGTAGCTCCAGAGGACACGCCAGCCGTCCGGCCGCGGATCGACCCGGTTCGCATGCAGCTCGACCGAGACACCCTCGCGCGCGAGCACCGGCTCGATCAGCTCGTGGAACCCGCTCGAGACGACCACGAACCGCCACCCCTCCGCCTGCGCCCGCTCGACGAGCTCCCGGAACCCCGGCCGCACGCGCGTCTTGCGCAGCACGTACTCGACCACGTCGCCGAGCTCGGCCCGAACCGGCTCGAACTCGCGCCGGATCACCTCGCGCAGCGGAACCGAGCCGCGGTCGAGCCCCTCGTCGACCTCCCGGTAGACCTCACCGTCGCCGAAGGTCTGCGCGATGTCGTCGAGCATGTCCTGCTCGGTGATCGTGCCGTCGAAGTCGACGACGAGCGTGCGCTGCGCCATGCCCAAAGGCTAATCGGGACCGGGCGCCGGCGAGCGGGTCGCCCGCGCGAGCACGATCCCGGCGCCGATCACGAGCCCGCCCGCGAACTGGAGCGGCGTCATCTCCTCCGAGAGCACGACCAGCGCGAAGAATGCGCCGAGGAACGGCTGGAGGTTCGCGTAGAGCGAGGCGCGCGCCGCGCCGACCCGGTGGATGCCCTCGAACCACATGACGTTCGTGAACACGAGTGAGAAGAAGAGGCTGTAGAAGAACGCCGCCCAGGCGAGCCCGCCGAGCGAGGCCCAGTCCTGCGTCACGAGCTGCCGCGACGCGGAGAGAAGGAGCGGCACCGTCCCGACGAGGAGGACGAACGCGCTGATCCGGTACGGCGAGTAGCGCCGCATGAGCGGCCCCATCGCGACCGAGTACGCCGCCCAGGTCACGCACGCGACGAGGGCGAGGAGGATCCCGCCGACGTCCCCGCCGAGCCCACCCGCGCCGCCTGCGGCGACCAGGCCGACGCCCGCGAAGGAGATCCCCGCGGCGAGCCAGTGGCGCAGGTGCAGCCGCTCGACCCCGAAGCCGCGCGAGATGAGCGCAACGAAGATCGGCAGCGTCCCGAAGACGAGCGCCACGGTCGCCGCCGTCGTGAGGCGCACGGAGTACGAGAACGACACCTGGTTCAGCCAGATCCCGAGCGCCGCCGCGGCGAGGAGGAGCCAGACGTCGTCCCGCCGCACGCGGAGCGTGTGCTCGCGCCCGAACGTGAACGCGGAGAAGAGGACGGCGCCGATCGCGAAGCGAACCGCCGAGTACGAGAGCGGCTCCCATCCGTTCGTCAGCGCGTACTTGACGACGGTGAAGTTGAAGCTCCAGAAGAGCACCGTCGCGAGCAGGAGGACGTCCGCGGGGATCCGGTGGCGCATGGCGCGCGGACGATAGCCGCCGCGCCCCGCCCGTCCCGCCGCGCGGTAGAGTCGCGCCGATGGCCGAGCCCGCGATCGACGACATCGACTACCTCGTCGGCCCCGCGACGCCGCACTTCGCGTACCAGATCAGGGCGCGGGTCCAGGCGCTCGTCCGCGACCTCCCGGAGGATCATCCCGTGCGCCGCTACGCCGACGAGAAGGTCGCGCTCCTCGACCGGCTGGGGCACGCCTCCTCGAAGGCGGAGGAGGGCCCGGTCGTCGGCGACGAGCGGCTCGGCTGGGAGCGCCTGCCGAGCTCGGCCCCCGCGTGGGAGCCGCACCCGCCGCGCCCGTGAGGCCGTTCGAGGGCAAGTCCGTCCTCGTGACGGGCGGCTCGCGCGGGATCGGCAGGGGGATCGCGCTCCGCTTCGCCGACCTCGGTGCGTCGCGTGTCGCGATCAGCTACCTCCGAAACGACCGCGCCGCCGAGGAGACCGCCGTCGAGCTGCGCGACCGCGGCGCCGAGGCGATCACATTCCGCGGGAACGTCGGCGACCCGGACAAGGCCGCGCAGCTCGTCGCGGACTCGGGCCCGCTCGACGTCCTCGTCTCGAACGCCGCGACCGGCGTCATCCGGCCGTTCGAGGAGCTGACCGAGAAGCACTGGGACTGGACGCTGAACGCGAACGCGCGAGCGCTCCTCACCCTCGCCCGCCACGCCGCGCCGGCGATGGGGCCGGGCAGCTCGATCGTCGCGATCTCGAGCCTCGGCGGCGAGCGCGTGCTCGACGATTACCTCCTCGTCGGGACCTCGAAGGCCGCGCTCGAGTCGCTCGTCCGCTACCTCGCCGTCGAGCTCGCGCCGAAGGGGATCCGCGTGAACGCGGTCTCCGCCGGGCTCGTCGACACGGGTGCGCTCGAGTTCTTCCCCGACCGGGAGCGGATGTTGCGCGAGTTTCGCGAGAAGACGCCCGCCGGGCGTCTGACCGAGCCGGACGACGTCGCGGCCGTCGTGACGTTCCTCGCCTTGCCGGAGGCGGACATGATCCGGGGCCAGGTCGTCGTCGTCGACGGCGGCTACGCGATCCGCGCCTGACCGAAGCGCCCAGGTCCGCGCCCGCCACGGCTCGCGGGGCCACTGTCCCGTGCCTGGCACCGGACAACGCCGCCGCGGACACGGCTACGCGGGCACGGAGCGCTTGCCGGGGATGAGCCGGTTCACGGTGTCGAGCGCGATGTAGGTCGCGATCCGCGGGTTCTCCTGGAGCCGGCGCATCGAGTACTCGTACCACCGCCTCCCGTAGGGGACGTAGATCCGCAGCCGGTGCCCGTCGGCGACGAGCGCGTCGCCGAGCGCCTCGCGGACGCCGAGGAGCATCTGGAACTCGTACTCGTCCGGCCCGAGCCCGCGCTCCCCGAGGAGCTCGAGCGCCCTGTCGACGAGCCAGTCGTCGTGCGTCGCGACCGCGACATAGCAGCCCGCGTCGAGGAGCGCACGGAGCACGGCGACGAAGCTCGAGCGGATCTCGTCGAAGTCCTCGAAGGCGATGTCCGCCGGCTCGAGGTAGATCCCCTTGCAGAGCCGGACGTTCGGCCGTAGGTCGGCCAGCGCATCGACGTCGTCGAGCGTCCGCCGGAGGCGCGCCTGGAGGACGACGCCGACCCGGTCGAGCCCCTCGCCGCGCAGCTCGCGGTAGACCTCGAGCGTGTCGGAGGTCGTCGTCGCGTCCTCCATGTCGATCCGGACGAAGCTCGACCGCTCGGCCGCGCAGCGGACGATCTCGGCGATGTTCTCCCGGGCGAGGTCGCGGTCGATGCTGAGCCCGAGGCCCGTCGGCTTCACGCTCACATTCGAGTCGAGCCCGACGTCCCGGATCGCGTCGAAGACCCGCCGGTACTCGTCGACGAGCAGAAGCGTCTCCTCCGGCGTCGTCACCTCCTCGCCGAGCACGTCGATCGTCGCCATGCGGCCGCGCGCGTTCAGCTCCTGCACGACCCGGACCGCGTCGTCGAGCTCCGGCCCGGCGATGTAACGCGACGAGAGCCGCTGCACGACGGGCCGGGGCACCGCCGGGAGCATCTGCACGAGCGCGCGGTCGAGAAGGGTCACGGCGGGAGTCTAGGTACCCGCCGAGATCAGCTCTCGCGCATGAACCCCTGGCGCGCGGCCGACACGAGCGCGACCGCCTCCGGGAAGAGCACACGCATCGCGTCGCGCATCGCGATCGCCTGCTCGTCCGGCGTGCCCGAGAGCTGCACCTGGGAGAGCGCCGCGCCCGTGAGCTCGACCGCCGTGTTGAGCGTGAGCGTCGCGAACTGCTCCCGCTGGGACTCCTGCATCGCTTCCGTCTGCTTCTCGGCGAACTCGCGGAGCGACCGCATGAGGTCGTCCGGGTCGCCGCCGAACGGGAAGCCGAATCCGCCTTCCATCGAAGCTCCTTCCGTTACGCGAGCGCGGTCTTGTAGCCGCGCTCGACCTCGGCGGCGAGCGCTTCCGCCGCCCCGATCCCGACCTGCATCGCCTCGGCGAACGGCGAGCCGTGCCCGCCGAGCGCCCGCTCGAGCTTCTGCGCCGCGAGCCCGATCGCGTCAAGGTAGCCGGGGCTCGCCAAGCGCGGAGGATCGAGAATCGCCTCCTGGAGCTCGGCCGCCGCGATCTCTGCGTCCTCGATCCCCTCCGGGTTCTCCGTCAGGCGCAGCTCGACGAGCCGTGCGCGGAGCTCGCCGAGGTCGCCGCCGCCTGCGCTCTCCTCGGCGAGCTCGCAGAGCGCCGCGATCGCCGCGGCGTCGCGGACGAGCCGCCGGTCCTCGACCGCCCGGCCGCCGCCGTCCAGGACGAGCCAGCGCCGCTCCTCGCCGCGCGCGAACGCGCAGAGGTACACGCGCTCGCCCGCCTCGGGCTCGGCGGGGACGACTCCCTCGAGCTCCTCCCCGTCCTCCGCGAACCCGAGCGCGGAGCGCCGTGCGCCGTCGATCTCCTCCGGGAGCGCCATCCGAGAGACAATAGCCACGTGACCGAGACCCTCCGGGAGCCGAACGAGCTCGCGCAGGAGCTCTTCGCCCCGCTCGCCGAGACATACGACCGCTACGCGTTCCTGCTCTCGCTCGGGCAGGACGCGCGCTGGCGCCGGTTCCTCGTCGAGCGCGTCACGGCCGGGCCGGAGGACACCGTCTGCGACGTCGCGTGCGGGACGGCCGCGATCTCGCTCGCGCTCGCCCGCCGGCACGGGTGCCGCATCGTCGGGATCGACCAGAGCGCCCCGATGCTCGCCGAGGGGCGGCGGCGTGTGGAGGCGGCCGGACTCGAGGACCGGATCCGGCTCGAGGAGGGCCGTGCCGAGGAGCTGCCCTTCGCCGACGGCGAGCTCGCGGCGCTCACGAGCGGCTATCTGCTGCGCTACGTCGAGGACCCGGGCACGACGATCCGCGAGCTCGTCCGAGTCGTGCGGCCGGGCGGGACCGTCGCGGCGCTCGACTTCGGGGTACCGCCGAACCCGGTCACGCGCGCCGCGTGGCGCGCGTACGTCGTCGTCGGCCTGCCCTTCCTCGGCGGCCTCGTCTCGGCCGGCTGGCGCGAGGTCGGCCGGGTGCTGCGCGACAGCATCCCGTCGTTCTACGCGCGCTATCCGCTCGAGCGGCAGCTCGCGGACTGGCGCGCGGCCGGCGTCTACGACGTGCAGGCGCGGCGCCTGAGCCTCGGAGGCGGCCTCGTCGTCTGGGGCACGCGTGCCTGAGGAGGCGCGTCCGGCCTTCTACGCCCTCGCGCCGGGCGGCGTGCGGGACTACGTCACGCTGCTTCACCCGCCGTACACGGCGTGGCACCTGAGCTACGTCGTGATCGGCGCCGCCGTCGCGGGCGAGCTCGAGGCCGGACGGGTCCTCCCGACCCTCGCGGCGTTCTTCCTCGCGGTCGGGATCGCCGCCCACGCGCTCGACGAGCTGCACGGACGGCCGCTGCGGACCGAGATCCCGGCACGGATGCTCGTCATCCTCGCCGCGGCGTCGCTGGCCGGCGCGGTGGCAATCGGGCTCTACGGCGCGCTCGCGGTCAGCCCGTGGATCCTGCTCTTCGTCGCCGCGGGCGCCGTCGCCGTCGTCGGCTACAGCTCGGAGCTCTGGGGCGGGCGGCTGCACGGCGACCTCCAGTTCGCGCTCGCCTGGGGCTCGTTCCCCGTGCTGACCGGCGCGTTCGCGACCGCCGAGCGGATCGAGGCCCCCGCCCTGCTCGCCGCCGCGTTCGCGTTCCTCCTCAGCCTCGCGCAGCGACGGCTCTCGACCCAGGTGCGCGACGTCCGCCGCCGCGTCGCACGCGTGGAGGGCCGGCTGGAGCGCCGGGACGGGACGAGCGAGCCGGTCACGACCGCGACGCTCATCGAGGCGGAGGAACGCGCGCTGCGCCTCCTCGCCTGGGCGGTCGTCGTCCTCGCGCTCGCCCTCGTCGGGCTTCGGGCGGTCTGATGGCGCTCGCGCTCGCACCCGAGCTGCCCGCAGAGCTCCAGCGGCCCGCGCTGGTCGAGCCGGCGCCGAACGAGGCCTCGTTCGGCCGGATCGCCGGCACGGTCGCGCCGGGCACGCACCGGGTCGTCGTCGTGGTGGACGGCGTCGAGCGCGGCGCGGCGCGCGTGAAGGGCGCCCGCTTCGAGCTCCGCGTCGACCTGCCGCCCCGCGACGCGACGGTCGAGGTGCGCGCCGAGGACGCGCTCGGGAACAGCTCGCTCACGACGGTCGGCCCCGTGCTCGGCCTGCCGGCCGGGTCGCCGCCCGTCCGGCCGGCCGCGCTCGACCGCCGCCTCGAGCGGCGGCTGCTCCGCCTCGCCGACCGCTTTCCCGGCATCGCGGCCGTCTACGTCGAGAACGTCGAGACGGGCGCGGGCGCGGCGTGGAACGCGGGCGCGCGCTTCCCGGCGGCGTCGACGGTGAAGACCGCGATCGCGCTCGAGACGCTCCGCATCCTCGCCGAGCGCCCGCCGCCCGGACAGGCGCTCGACCTCCTGATCCGCGACATGCTCGTGAACTCGTCCAACTACGCGGCGAACGAGCTCCTGCGCTGGATCGGCGGGTCGGGCACGGGCGGCGCGCAGGAGGTCTCCCAGCTCTTCACGACCCTCGGCCTCGACGACTCCCGGCTCTTCGAGGGCTTCGCGATCGAGATCGCCGCCGCGCCGCCCCCCATCCCCGTGCGTATCGAGGAGGAGCCTCCGAGCGCGGGGAAGCACACGTCCGCCTGGGACCTCGCGCGCCTCTACCGCTGGCTCCACCAGGCCGCCCGCGGCGAGGGCCCCCTGCTCGAGCTGACCGGCTCGTTCGCGCCGGCGGACGCGCGCTACCTCCTCTGGATCCTCGCCCACTCGGCCGACCGGGGGAAGCTCGACCGCTACGCGGGAACCGGCGTCCTCGTCCCCCACAAGGGCGGCTGGGTGACGAATGCGCGCCACGACGCCGGGCTCGTCTACGCGCGCACCGGGGCCGCGGTCGTCGTCGTCCTCACGTGGACGCCCGGAATCGCAGGCGACGCCTCGGACACGCTCGCCGCGGACGTCGGCCGGGTCGCGCTCCGGTGGCTTCGTGACGGCCGCGTCGGCCCGCACGGGAACGACGCTCCCTTCGCGCTCTGGTTCTAGGATGCTGCGGATGGAGACCGTCTTCGAGGCCGTCTTCGCCGTGGGGTTCCTCGTCGTGCTCGGCTCCGCCGGAGCGCTGCTCGCAGGCCGCATCGGCTCGCGTGCGCTGCGCTGGATCACGGGCGGGCTCATCGTCGCGACCGGGATCGCGATCGCGGTCGCCGGGCTGAACGTCGAGGGCTCGTTCGTCGACGGCTCGGCGACCGTCCTCGCGGCCGGCGGGCTCGCCGCCGCGGCCGTCGCGGAAGCGGGGCTCTTCGTCCTCGCGCGCGGCCTCGAGCGGCTCCGCGAGGAGGACCGACTCCTCGCCGCCGGGCGGCAGCGGATCGAGGACCAGCTCGAGGAGCACGCCCGGATCCGCGCGGAGGAGCTCGAGCACACGCTCGCCCGCGAGCGCGCGAACGCGAACCACGAGCTCGCGAAGCAGGAGCGCAAGCTCGCGGTCGAGCGCCTTGATCTCGTCGCGCGCCAGGCGGACGGGGCGCGCGCCGAGCTCGCGAAGTCGATCGAGCAGGTGCAGGAGCGGCTGGAGCAGCGCCTCGCCGCCTGGGCCGCCGACCTCGATCGCGGCCAGCGTGCGCTCGAGACGCGCCTGAACGAGCTCGCGCAGCGCCAGGGCGACGCGATCAAGGCGTACGAGGCGCGGCTCGCGGCCGACTCGGAGTTCCTCCGCACGATCAGCGAGGAGCAGCAGACGGCGCTCGCGCGCCTCCGCACGGAGCTGCAGAAGGTCGGCCGGGAGATCCTCGAGGAGGGCCGCGCCGAGATGGAGGCGCACACGGACGAGCGCCGCCGGGCTCTCGCCGAACTGACCAAGCGCGTCCGCGAGCAGGAGAAGGACCTCCGCGGCCACATCGAACGCGAGGAGGCGGAGGCGGCCGCGCGGATCACGAGCACGTTCGCCGAGGTCGAGCGCCGCCAGCGGGAGAACCTCGAGCGCCTCCTCGACCGGTCGTCGTCGCGCCTCTCCGAGGAGTCCGAGCGGCGCTTCGACGCTCAGATCCGCAAGGCGCGCGAGAAGTCCGCGCAGCGCCTGTCGAACGAGCTCGAGAAGTCGGTCGAGCAGTTCGCCCGCCAGGCGGAGAAGGACATCGCCGACCGGATCGCCGACGCCGCCCAGAACACCGCCGCGCGCCTCGAGCGGCGCCTGACCGACAGCGCCAAGGCGGCCGAGAGCCAGTACGACGTCTCGGCGGCGCGGATGAGCGCGATGAACGAGCGGCTCGAGGACGCCCTCTCGGTCGCGGAGCGCCGGATCGCGGAGCTCGAAGAGCGGATCGAGGCCCAGGTGGCGACACGGCTCCGTGAGCTCTAGGCGTCCGTCCGCACCGTGGATCTTCGATACGCGCGGCCGGTTGTCGACAACTTTTTCCGGAAGGGTTCGTCGGGATAAGGACGAACCACCGGCGACATGGAAGACGTCATGGACGAGACCACCACAGTCGAGACGGGCATCGACGAGCGGGCGAAGGTCGAGAGCTGGCGCCTGCACGTGCTCGCCGAGGCCGGGTACCCGCTCCCCCTCGCCGAGCGGCTCGCACGCTCGAACGCCGACCTGCACGAGGCAGTGACGCTCGTGACCGAGCGCGGCTGCACGCACGAGCTCGCGGCCGAGATCCTGCTCTAGGCGGCGGCTCGGCGACCGGCGCGGGCGCGGGTAGGCTGGCCGCGTGCGGCCGGAGCCCGTGCTCTACGGCGACCGCAAGGTCTATCCCGTCTCCGCGTTCAACCGTGGGGTCGCGTCGTGGCTGCAGCGGCTGCCGACCGTCTGGGTCGAGGGCGAGGTCACGGAGCTCCGCCGCCAGGCGGGCTGGCAGAGCGTCTTCTTCACGCTCAAGGATCCGGCCGACGGCGCGTGCCTGCCGGTCTCCATGCCGCGCGGGACCTTCGACGCCCTCGGGCTCGACCTCGCGGACGGGGCGACCGTGCACGTCTTCGGCCGGCCGGAGCTCTTCACCGCGCGCGGCACGTTCCGGCTGCGGGCACTCTCGCTCGAGGCGCAGGGGCTGGGCGCGCTCCTCGCGGGGATCGAGCGACTGAAGCGCAGGCTCGCCGCCGAGGGGCTCTTCGCCCGCTCGCGGCCGCTCCCGGTGTTCCCCCGCCGGATCGGGCTCTTGACCGGCGCGGAGGCGGCCGCGAAGCGGGACTTCGTGACCGCCGTGCAGGCGCGCTTCCCCGCCGCGCGAGTGCTCGTCGCGGAGACCGCCGTGCAGGGGCCGGGCGCGCCGCGCGCGATCGCGGCCGGGCTCGCCGCCCTCGCGGCCGAGCCGGAGATCGACGTCCTCGTCGTCTCGCGCGGCGGCGGGAGCTTCGAGGACCTCCTCCCCTTCAGCGACGAGCGGGTCGTGCGGGCCGTCGTCGCCTGCCCCGTGCCGGTGGTCTCCGCGGTCGGCCACGAGCAGGACACGCCGCTCTGCGACCTGGCCGCGGACGCGCGCGCGTCGACCCCGACGGCGGCGGCGCGGCTCGTCGTCCCGGACGAGGGCGAGCTTCGCGAGCGGCTCGCGTCGCTCCGGGCGGCGCTCGCGCGCGAGACGGCCCGCACGGCGACCCGCTCGCGCGAGCGCGTGAGCGCCCTCCACGCCGCGCTCGGCCGGGAGGGCGCGCGCACGGTCGCCCGGGCTCGGGAGCGGCTCGACGCCGACGCAGCCCGCCTCGCCCGCGCGCCCGCCGCGCTCGTCGCGCGCAAGCGCGCCGAGCTCGACGGCCTCGCCGGCAGCCTGCGCGCGCTCTCTCCGCAGGCGACGCTCGGCCGCGGCTACGCGATCGTGCGCTCGGGCGACGCGGTCGTCCGCTCCGCCTCGGCGCTCGCGCCGGGCGAGCGCGTCGACGTGCGCCTTGCGGAGGGCGGCTTCGGCGCCGTCGTGGAGGAGACTCGGTGAGCGAGCCGGACCAGGCCGAGGCGAAGCCGACGTTCGAGGAGGCGCGCGCCGAGCTCGAGAAGATCGTCGGCGAGCTCGAGAGCGGGCGCGCGGGCCTCGAGGAGGCGCTCGCGCTCTGGCAGCGCGGCGAGGAGCTCCACCGGATCTGTCTCGCGAAGCTCGACGCCGCGCAGGGCGCGATCGAGGAGCTCGGCCGCCGCGCGGGCGACGCGCGCCCGGAGTGAACGGCCGGCTCTACGACCTGCTCGGCCGCTTCGAGGAACGGAGCGAGATCGGGCGCCGCCGCCGCTCGCTCGTCGCGCGGCTCGAGGGCGACGTGCTCGAGATCGGAGCCGGCACCGGGTTCAGCCTCAAGCACTACCTCAAGGCGAGCCGCGTCGTCGCCGTCGAGCCCGACAGGAGCATGGCGGCCCGTATCCCAGGCAAGATCGCCGGCGCGCCCGCTCCGGTCGAGGTCGTCGACGCCGAAGCCGAGTCGCTCCCGTTCCCGAACGAGAGCTTCGACGCGGCCGTCTCGGTCTTCGTCCTCTGCTCGGTGACCGACCAGGCGCAGGCGCTCGCGGAGATCCACCGCGTCCTCAGGCCCTGCGGGACGCTCAACCTGCTCGAGCACGTGCGCGGGCACGGGCGCGTCGCGGCGTGGCAGGACCGGCTGAACCCGCTCCAGCGGCGGTTCTTCGGCAACTGCCACCTGAACCGCGACACGAAGGCGGCGGTCGCGCGGGCCGGCTTCGACGTCGGCGAGGTCGAGGAGACGCGGATCCCCGGCTCGTACGCGCTCGTCCGGGACGGGATCTACGGGCGGGCGACGAGGATCTCCTCGTAGTACGCCCCGGCGCGCCGGCCGGTGCGGCGGTTCACCTCGCGGAGGATCCGCTCCTCGAGCCTGAGGCCGGCGGCGGCGAGGATCCCGTCGTAGAGCCCACGCGAGTCGTTCACGACGACGACGACGCGGCCGTCGCGGCGCAGCGCGCGGCGGGCCCGCCGGAGCACGGCGGCGACGTCCTCGCAGTAGCCGCGGACGCCGCGCCCGATCTCGTCGGGGTCGCGCCGCTCGAGGCCGAGCAGCTCGAAGGCGTACGCGTGCTGTTCGTGGTAGTCGATGAGCCCCGGATAGGGCGGGGACGTGAAGACGAGATCCACTGGCCCGGGCGGGTCGACCTCGCGCGAGTCGCCCTCGAGCACCGTCACGGCCGCGTCGGAGCGACTCTCCCCGAACTCGCGCACGCGGCAGGCGGCGTCGCGAACGTAGCGGCGCAGGAACTTGTTCGCCTCGCCGACCGGGCGGCAGACGCGGCGATGCTTGTGGCAGAAGTACTCGCCGCGCACCGGCTCGCGCGGGAAGTCGAGATCGTCGTGCCGGGCGAGCCGGGCCGAGCGCGCGGCGCGCGAGAGGACGACGCGCCAGAGGCCGGGGTACGCCGTGCCGGCGATCCGCGCGCGGAAGGCCTGGAGCTCCGCGAGCGCCGCCGGCGCGAACCACCGCGAGAGGTACGGCGACGCGATCGCCGGCGGCGGCTGCGCGCCGGGCGCCGAGAGCCAGGCGACGTCGGCGACGAGCGCGTGCGGCTCGTACGGCGCCGTCTTCACCTCCGCGAGGAGGCAGTTGAACGCGCTCAGGTCGCATCCCGCCGCACGGAGCCCGAGCGCGTTCGCCTCGACGAGCGTCGTCCCAGACCCGGCGAAGGGATCCCACACGAGCTGCCCCGGCCGGGCGTAGCGGCGGAGGAACGCCTCCGCGAGCTGGGGCACGAACTTCCCCAGGTAGGGATGGAGCCGGTGGACGTGCTTCGTCCGCTCCCGCTCGGGGAGCTCCGCCTCGGACCACGAGAGAGCCGGATCGACGGCCGGAAGGCCTGCGGCCTGCGTCGTCATCCTTCGCCGATTCGCCGCCTCCGCGGCGCTCCCTCCCGGGGATAGAATCCGGCGCCGTGGCCCGCGCCCCGATCGACGTCCTCCGCCGCGTCGCCCTCTTCGAGGGTTTGGACGAGGACGAGCTGACCCGGCTCGCCGACCGCTTCCAGGAGCGGAGCGTCCCGGCGGGCGAGACGGTCGTCGAGGAGGGCTCGACCGGCACGAGCTTCTTCGTGATCGCCGATGGGGAGGCGACCGTGAGCATCGGCGGCGAGGAGAGGGCGACCTTCGGCCCGGGCGACAGCTTCGGCGAGATGTCCGTGATCGACGAGGACGTGCGCTCCGCCTCGGTGGTGGCCACGAAGGACCTGCACCTCTTCTTCCTCACGCCGTGGGAGTTCCGGCCGTTCGTCCGCGAGCAGCCGGAGGTCGCGTGGAAGCTCCTCCAGGCGCTCTCGCGCCGCCTGCGCGCCGCCCAGCAGAGCGGCTGAGCGAGGTTGAACGGCGCGCGCGAGGGGTATCCCCCTCCGCAGCGAAGAACCCCCGTAACCAATCCCTTAGGAGGGACGAATGGGTCTCGGCGTGAGCCTCTTCCTCATCGCGATCGGCCTCATCCTCTGGCTCGCCGTCACCGCGGAGGTCAGCGGCATCGACATCAACATGGTCGGCCTGATCCTCGTGATCATCGGCGCCCTCGGCCTCTTGATCTCGATGATCTTCTGGTCGACGTGGGGCGGCGTCGGCGGCTGGCGTCGCGACACGGTCGTCCGCGACGACCGCTACGACCGGCCTCCGTACTGAGCCGTCCTCAGGGCTCGACGAGCCCGCGCCTGATCGCGTAGCGCGTCAGCTCCACCCGGTCGCGCATCCCGAGCTTCTCGAGGATGTTCGCCCGGTGGCGCTCGACCGTCTTGACGCTGATGACGAGCGTCTCCGCGATCTCGCGTGACGAGTGGCCCTCGGCGACGAGCTTCAGGATCTCGGACTCGCGCGGGGTGAGGAGGTCGTTCGGCATCTCCTCACCCGCGCGGCCGCGTTCCAGGTGGTCGCGGATGAGCGCGGTCACGGCGCCGGGGTAGAGGAACGGCTCGCCTCGCATCGTCGCGCGGCAGGCCTCGACGAGGTCGCGGTCGGCGACCGACTTCAGCACATATCCGGATGCGCCCGCTTTCAGCGCCTCGAAGAGGTACTGCTCGTTGTCGTACATCGAGAGCATGAGCACGCGCACATTCGGTGCGCGCTTCGCGAGCTGCTGCGCCGCCTGAAGCCCCGTCATGCGCGGCATCGCGACATCGAGGATCGCGAGGTCGACGTCGACCGCGAGCGCACGGCCGACCGCCTCCGCCCCGTCGCCGGCCTCGGCCACGACCTCGAGGTCCGGCTCCGCGTCGAGGATGAGCCGGAGGCCGCGCCGGACGAGCGTGTGGTCGTCCGCGAGGAGGATCCGCGTCGCGTCCGCCACGCTCAGCGCCCGCCTTCCGCGACGGGAACCTCGAGCGTCACGCGGACGCCGTGCCCGTTCGACTCGACTCCGAGCGCGCCGCCCACGGCGAGCGCGCGCTCGCGCATCCCGCGGATCCCACCGCCCTCGTGGCCGTCCGGGCCGGAGCCGCGGCCGTCGTCGGCGATCTCGAGCACGATCGCGCCGTCGCGGCGGACGAGCGTGAGGACGACGGAGGTCGCGTCCGCGTGGCGCGCGACGTTCGTCAGGCTCTCCTGCGCGATGCGGTAGAGGGCGAGCTCCGCGTCGCGAGGGAGCTCGGGGAAGGGCCCGTGGAAGCGCCGCTCGACCGCGATGCCGGACGCCTCGGAGAAGGACGTCGTGAGGGCGGTCAGCGCGCTCACGAGCCCGAGGTCGTCGAGGACTCCGGGGCGGAGCGCGCGGGCGATCCGCCGGATCTCCTCGAGGCTCGTGCGCGCCGTCTCCTGCACCTCCTCGAGCTCCGCGGCGACGTCGGCGGGCGATTGTGCCGCGACCCGCTTCAGGCTGAGGAGCACCGCGGTCAGCGATTGACCGATCTCGTCGTGAAGCTCGCGCGCGATGCGCCGGCGCTCCTCCTCCTGCCCGGCGAGGACGCGGGCGGAGCTCGCGCGCCGCTCGGACTCGAGCCGGTCGAGCATGTCGTTGAAGGTCTGGATCACCTCGCCGACCTCGCCTCCGCCGTCAGCGGGGACCCGCCCGGCGGGCTTCAGGAGGTCGATCGAGCGCATGAGGCGCGTGAGCCGCTCGAGCGGTGCGAGCGCGATCCGAAGCAGGAACACGTTCGCGACAAGAAGCGCGGCGAGGCCGCCGGCGAGGACGATCCCTTCTCGCGCGACGATCGGCCAGCTCACGGTCGCAGGCGAGAGCGCGAGGACGAGCGTGGCGACCGCGAACACCGCCGCGTTCACGATGAAGACCCGCCAGAAGAGCGACACGTCCCTGGGTCCTACCACGATCGCGCCTCACGACCGCTCGCGCTGCGTGTCGCGGGGACGCCCGGCCACCGCGACGAGGACGACGACCGTCACCGAGCCGGCGAGCGCCGCGGCGAGGGTCAGGAGATCGAGCTCGGCGATGCGCCGCTCGGACGTCGCCGCGGCGAGGAACCCGCCAAACGACGCACCGAGCACGCCCGCGAGCACGGTGCCCGGCGCTCGGAGCGGGAACGTCCGCGGACGGGACCGCTGCGCGGCCAAGCCGACCAGCACGCCCACGAGAATCCAGCTCACGAGCCCCATGCAGGCAGCGTGAGGAGATCCGAACCGCCGGGCCATGGGGACTGGCCCGCATCTTGAAGAGGGAAGCGCCCGTACGCGCGCCCGGACATGCGGCCGGCCGGCCCGTTGGGGCCGGCCGGAGCGTGTCGAGGCTAGAAGACGAACGCGATGAGCAGGATGATCAGGACGATGAGAAGGATCGTTCCGATTCCGATGTACACAAGGCTCCCTTCGGTCGTGTCGCGTCATGCTTCCCGCTCCACGGCCGGGAGAAACGCGCAGGAAAATCCTTACATCTGCGCGTCGGCGGCGAGCGGGAGCTCGACCGTGAACGCGGAGCCCTCTCCCTCCTCCGATCGGACCGAGATGCGGCCGCCCATCCGCTCGACGAGCGCGCGGCAGATGTAGAGACCGAGGCCTGTGCCGCCCACGCCTCGGGTCAGGTTCGGGTCGAGCCGGTAGAACTTCTCGAAGATCCGCTCGTGCTCGTCCGCCGGGATCCCGAGGCCCTCGTCCTCGACGACGAGGCGCAGGCGCCCCCGGCCGGGCTCGAGACGGACGGCGACGCGGCCGCCGTCGGGCGAGTACTTGACCGCGTTGTCCACGAGGTTCGTGAGCACCTGCGCGAGCTTCGGCTCGTCGGCGGCGACGCGCGGCAGGTGTTCGGGCGCCTCGAGCGCGATCTCGATCCCCTCGGGAAGGTGCACCTGGGCCGACTCGATCACGCGCCGGGCGGTCTGGCGCGCGTCGAACGGCGCGATGCGGACGTCCGTGTCGGAGGAGTCCACCCGGCTCGCCCAGAGAATGTCGTTCACGATGCGCGCGAGGCGATCGGACTCGTCGGCGATCACGGCGAGGAGCACCTCCCGCTCCTCCTCGGTCAGCCGGATGTCGCCGCGCCGGAGCGTCACCGCGGCCCCGTAGACGGCGGCGAGCGGGGTGCGGAGCTCGTGCGACGCCGTGGCGACGAACTCCGACCGGTACTCCTCGAGGCGGCGCTCCTCGGTGAGGTCGCGGAAGGTGAAGACGGTGCCGTCATCGAAGCCGACGCCCGCGAACGAGAGCCAGAGCTCGCGTCCGCCGATGTCGAGCGGCACGGCGAGCGGGCGCGGCGCCGGGCCGCCTTCGTGCGCGACCGGCAGCGCATGCTCTACCTCCGACCACCCCGGGATCGCGTCGCGCGCCGGGCGGCCGAGCGCTTCGGCGGCGGCGAGGCCGGTGATCCGCTCTGCGCCCGGGTTCCAGAGGCGCACGACCCCGTCGCGGTCGAGGAGGAGCACGCCGTCCGCGACGGTCGCGAGGGCGCGGGCGGCCCGGCCGCGCTCGGCGGCCTCCCGGTAGAGGCGCGCGTTGTCGACCGCGATGGCGGCCCGGCTCGCAAGCTGCTCGGCGAGCGTCAGGTCGTCGGGCCCGTAGCGGCGGAGCGACGTCGACGTGAGGAGCGTGATCGCGCCGAGCGTCTGTCCCCGTGCGATCAGCGGGACGATCATCCCCGACACGAGCCCGAGCTCGCGAAGTCCCACGGCATGCTCGGCGTCCTGCGCGATCTCGTCCACGCCCACGTCGAGGTCCGGGAGCTCGACGGTCGTCGCCTCGCGAAGCGCCCGGCCGACGAGGCTCCGCGGATCGGCCTCGCTCGTCGGGTAGCGCTCCTCGAGCCGCCGGACGAGCTCGGCCCGCTCCGGGTCGACGTGCGCGACGGCGACCTGCCGCACCTGGCGCCGCTCGTCCAGCACGTCGACGACGCAGCAGTCCGCGAGCGCCGGGACGACGAGGCGCGCGAGGCGCTCGAGCGTCGTCTCGTGGTCGAGCGAGGAGCCGAGGATCGCGGTGGTCTCCGCGAGGAACCGCAGGCGCTCGCCGGCCGCCTCCGACTCGAGCCGCGCGCGCTGCTCGCTCCGGTAGAGGCGCGCGCGGTCGAGTGCGAGAGCGACCCGCCGCGCGAGCTGCTCCGCGAGCCGGACGTCGTCCTCGCCGTAGCGCCGGCCCGACTCCGCGGCCGCGAAGCTCATCGCCCCGATCACCTCGTCGTGCGCGACGAGCGGGACGGCGATCGCGGCGTGCGGCTCGAGCTCGCGGAGCAGCGCCGCGTGCCCCTCGTCGACCGCGTTGGCGGCGATCACGTCCGGCGTGAGCTCGGCGAACAGCACGGCGTCGCGGGTTCGCACCGCGCGCGCAGCCGGCTGCGGAGAGTCCCAGGTCGGCGGATAACGCTCCTGCAGAAGCTCGAGCAGCTCCTGCTTCCGCGCGTCGGCCGCGACGACGGCGACCCGGGCGAGCTCGCCGTCGTCGCGCACCTCGTCCACGACGCACCAGTCCGCAAGCGCCGGGACCGAGAGCTCGGCGACGCGCTCGAGCGTCTCCTCGTAGTCGAGCGACCCCGCCAGCAGGTCGGTCGCCTGCGCGAGGAAGCGGAGCCGCGTCTCGGCGGTCCAGCCGCTCTCGCCGTCGCTCGAATCGTGGGCTCCCACGGCCGCATTCTCCCGCCGCCGGGTGCGCGCTGCTACACCCGACGGTTTCCCCGCTCGGGGCCGCGGGAACCCGATCCTGTAGAAAGGAGGCGCTCATGGGCGTGTTCGACTGGCTGCGCAGGCGGCCGCGGGACACACAGGAGGAACGCGTCGAGGCGCGCGCCGAGCCGTCCGAGGGGCCGGCGGGCGACGTCGCCGATCCGACGGTGACGGGCAAGGAGCTCGACAGCGCGATCGACGTCCGGCGCGACGAGGAAGCGATCCGGCACGGCGGGATCTAGCTGGACGCGAGCCGCGCGCCGAGCGCGACGAGATCGTCCCGCGCCCGGCCGGGGTCGCCGCTGAGCGCGACCACCTCCCGCGCCCCTGCGGCGAGCAGCGCGTCGGCGCCGTTCGGATCGACGCGGCCGCCGAAGACGACGACCGGGACGCCGGCCTCCGCGGCGGCGTCAACGACCCCGGCGGGCACCTTGCCCTCCGCGGAGGAGGCGTCCACCGTCCCCTCCCCGGTCACGACGAGCGCCGCCTCCGCGATCCTCTCGCGGAAGCGAGTCGCCGTGAGCACGAGCTCGAGGCCGGGCCGGAGCTCCGCGCCGAGCGAGGCGAGCGCCGCGCCGAGCCCGCCGGCGGCGCCGGCGCCCGGGACGTCCGCGTACGGGGCGAGGCGCGTGCTCGCGGCGAGCCGCTCCTCGAGGAGCTCGACCTCCGCCGCCCCCGCGCCCTTCTGCGGCCCGAACATCCGCGCCGCACCGCGAGGCCCGAGCAGCGGGCTCCGAACGTCGTACGCGGCGTCGGTCGGGACCGGAAGCTCGGGCAGGACCTCGAGGAGCCCCGCGCCGCCGTCCACGGTCGCCGTGCCGCCGAGGGCGATCGTCAGACGGACGGCGCCGGCCTCGACGGCCGCGAGGATCAGCTCGCCGAGCCCGCGGCTCGACGCGCGCAGCGGGTCGAGCTCGTCCGGCGCGAGCCGCCAGAGACCGATGGCCTCGGCCGCCTCGACGACGGCCTCGCCGCCCACCGAGAGCCGGTAGCGCGCCTCGATCGGGCGGCCCAACGGGTCGGACACGGTCGCGCGGCGCCACTCGCCCGGGCCGAGCGCGAGCGCCTCGGCCGTCCCCTCGCCCCCGTCCGCGAGCGGGAGCTCGTCCGCCTCGCCCCCGGCCTCGCGTGCTCCCGCCGCGAGCGCCGCGGCCGCCTCGCGCGCCGAGAGGACGCCCTTCAGGCTGTCGGGCGCGCAGACGGTGCGCCGCAGCTCACGCGACACGTTCGACGGGCTGGTCCGGCTCGACCTCGCGCAGCTCCGGCATCTGCCGCAGCATCGCGATCGAGAAGCCCTCGCGCGCTAGGAAGAGGAGGCCGAGCGCGATGCCGACCCCGAGCTCGACCGCGTGCACGCCGATCCCGAAGGCGAAGCCACGCCCGTAGCTGACGCCGTACGTGAGGAGGGACAGCGCGACGGCCGCCTGGACGAGCCCGACGTTGCCCGGCCAGAGCGGAAAGACCATCACGAGGTTCATGATCACGAGCACGAGCGCCGCCGCCTCGATCGGCAGGTCGATCTCGAACGCGAAAAGCATCGCCCAGACCGCCAGGAGCTGAGTCGCCCAGCCGACTGCCTGGAACGCGAGCGCCATCGCCGCGGGCGTCGGCCGCTTGAGCACGGTGAGGCCGCGCCGCGCCAGCCCCAGCAGGCGGCGGACCGGGCCGAGCCCGTCGAGGCCGCCACGCGGCGTCCGGCGGGCGACGACGAGCGCAGCGACGAGCAGCCCGATTCCGATTCCGAGCGCGATCGCGAGCGTCGGGCGAGCCCACGCCGGGATCCGCGCCGCGTAGATCACGAAGACGACGAGCCCGGATGCGACGACGACGTCGAAGAGCCGGTGGGTGAAGACCGTCCCCATGAGCGTCGCCCACGTTCCCGGCCGATGGGGGAGCCGCCGGTTCAGCACGATCACGCGGGCGAGCTCGCCGGCCCGGCCGGGCAGGGCCGCGTTGCCGAGCAGCCCGATGCTGAACGCGGCGAAGACCGTGCGCCGCCGTGGGGGCGGCGGCGGGATCGCCTGGTCGACGATGATCTTCCAGGCGACCGACCGGACGAGGACGGACGCGAGGTTGAGGAGCACGGCGACCGCCACCCACTCCCACGTGACGAGCGAGAACGCGTCCGTGATGACGACGACGTCGAGCCGCCAGAGGACGAGCGTGACCGCCGCGCCGAGCGCCGTCGCGAGAAGCGCGAGCCGCCCCGGGCGCGAGCGCGGCAGGCGCGGGCGCATCATGCCGCCGCGCGAGCCTCTCCGACACCGTCCAGCAGTCCGCCGTAGATCTCGAGGAGGCGAGACGCGATGCGCTCCCAGCCGTACCGCTCCCGCGCGAGCCGCCGGCCCGCCTCGCCGAGCGCAAGCCGCCGCGGCTCGTCCTCGAGGAGCGCGACGACCGCGTCCACGAGCGCCCGCGGGTCGCCGGGCGGCACGAGCATCCCGTTCTCCGGCCCGGCCACGTCGCGATAGCCCTCGATGTCCGAGGCGACCACCGGGGTCGCGCACCCGAACGCGCGCGTGAGCACCATCCCGAAGCTCTCCCGCCCGACGGACGGCGCGACGAGCAGCTTCGCCCGGAGGAGCTCCTCCGTGAGCGCGTCCTCTGAGATCGAGCCGAGGATGTCCACCTGCTCCCCGGAGACGCCCTGGCGGCGGAGGAGCCAGCGAACGGAGAGCGGGTCGGCACCGACGACCCTCAGCCGCGCACCGGTGCGCCGCGCGATCTCCGGCCACGCCTCGAGCAGCACCGGCAGCCCCTTGCGCGGCTCGTGGCGGCCGATGAAGACGACGTGCTGAAGCCGGTCGGCGGGATGCGCGTCCTCCGGGATGACGACGCCGTTCGGGAGGATCTCGACCGGCTCGCCGAGGTAGCGGGCGGCGGCCTCGCGCGCCCGCTCGGAGACGGCGATCCGGTGGTCGATCCGCTCGGCGAGGAAGCCCCAGGCGGCATGCGCGATCGGGTACCAGCGCAGCGTCTCCCCGGAGCTGTGCGAGGTGCTGACGATCGGACACTTCGCCCGCGCGAGCGCGTACGTGGAGAGGATCGGCGCCATCGGCTCGTGGACGTGGACCACGTCGAAGCGCTCCCGCTCGAGCACGCGCTCCATCCGGAACATCGAACGCGGGGTGAGGACGATGTTCGAGAGCGACCCGTTCGCCGGGACGATGACCGAGCGGCCGACCGGGATGACGTACTCCGGGGGGCGCTCGTGCCGCCCGATCCTCGGGTGGAGCATCTTCGTCAGCCGCCCGGGCGGGTCGTGGCCCATGACGATGAGCGCGTCGTGGCCGAGCCCGCGGAGCGCGCGCGCCTGGTGGTCGGCGTGCTCCGGGACACCGCCCCAGAAGGACCAGGAGAACGGCACGACGATCCCGATCTTCACGCGGCAACCCTACCGGGAGGGGGATGCGCGGCCTACGCCGGACACCACGCTGACCCTCACCCTTTCGGGTGCTTCCGAAAGGCAGCGATTCCACGACAATGTGGACGTGGCCTCCGTCCTCGCCGACCGTGAGCTTCACCCCGCGCCCGTCGCGAAGCCCTCCCTCGCGCGTGTCACGGCGAAGGAGTCGAGCATCACGGCGGCGATCGCGCGCATCGCGAGCGGACGCCGGGCGGCCTAGCGCCCGGACGCGCGCCGGGGCCCCGGGGTCGCTCGCGTAGACTCGTCGCCGATGGCGGAGACGCAGGTCCTCCCGGAAGTCGCAGAGGCCGTCGAGGGGATCAGCCGGCGCGGCCTTGCCGAGCTCCACACGCACCTCGGCGGGTCGGTCGACCCGGCGGTCATGTGGACGCTCGGCCACGAGCAGGGCATCGCGCTCCCGGTGAAGGATTACTGGGACTTCGTGGAGCTCGTCTCGGTCGACCCGCGCGGGGTCGAGGGGCTGCCGCAGCTCGACGCGATCTACAAATGGACGGAGCTCATCCAGTCGAGCCCGCTCGCGGTCGAGCGCTCGGTCCACGGCGCGATCGGCGGCGCGTACCGCAAGCAGAACATCACCACGCTCGAGCTCCGCTTCAACCCGATGAAGCGCAACCGCGGAGGCGAGCGCGACCTCGACCACATCATCATGGCCGCCGCGCGCGGCCTCGACCTCGCGAGCCTCGAGTACCCCAAGGTCCGCGCCGGCCTCATCCTCATGATGGACCGGACGTTCACCTGGGAGCAGAACGAGGTGATCGTCGAGAAGGCGATCCGGTACCGGAACCGCGGAATCGTCGGCATCGACATCGCCGGCCCCCGCCCGGAGCCTGGCCGCTATCCGTATGCCCGGCTCGCACCGCTCGTCGAGACGGCGCGCGAGGCGGGGCTCGGCGTCACGATCCACGTCGGCGAGGAGGGCGGCGACACGGGCGTCCAGGAGATCGCCGAGGTCGTGGAGACCCTCCGGCCGGAGCGCATCGGGCACGGGATCCTCGCGGCGGGCGACGAGGAGGCGATGCGGCTCCTACGCGATGCGGGGACGGTGCTCGAGCTCTGTCCCAGCTCGAACCTCCTCACGCGCGCGCTCGCCGACGAGGAGGCCGTGCGCGACACGGTGCGTACGTTCCTCGACCGCGACGTCGCCTTCACCGTCGCGACGGACGGGCCCGAGATGATGCGGACGCACCTGCGCGACGAGCTCGCGCTCCTCCTCCGCGTGGGCGCGCTCACCGAGGACGAGGCGCGGGCCGCGAACGAGCGCGGCCACGAGGCGAGCTTCCTCGCGCCGTCCACCTAGGGGTGCGCGATCGCCTTGCGGCGCGGGAGCCGCAGGCGTGGCTGTTCGAACTCGCCGATCGCGACGGCCTTCTTCAGCAAGTCCATCGCCTCGTCGGCGCGTCCCTCGCTCTCGAGCAGCTCGGCATGCCGCCGGTACACGCGCACGAGATACCGGTTCGGGTTGCGCTCGAGCAGCTCGGCGGCGAGCTCGTAGAGCTCCTGCGCGCGAGCCGAGTCCCCGAAGCTCGCGAACAGCTCGGCGAGCAGCGTGTAGCTGCGCCCCGCGTCCTCGACGTTCGCGCCGGCGATGACGCCCGAGACCTCCATCGCGAGCGAGGCGGCGCGCTCGAACTCGCCGAGGGCCGCGAGCGCGCGCGCCTCCTCGAGGCGGTACTGCGCCTGCTCCACCTGGCTCGCGTCGGCGATCAGAGACCGCCCGCGCTCGAGGACGTCGAGCGCGTCCGCCGGGCGGCCCCGGTCGATCTCGATGTGCGCGAGGAGCTGGTGCGCGCGCCCGACGTACGCCCGGTCCTCCGTCATCTCGACGATGGAGAGCGCCTTCCGCGCGTAGCGGGCGGCGCGCTCGGCGTCGTTCTGCTCCGCGTAAAGGCGGGACTCGAGCCAGTAGAGGCGCGCGTGCAGGAGCGGGTCCGCGACGTCGCTCGCGAGCGCGGTCGTCTCTTCGAGGAGTGCCCGCGCCTCGTCGAAGTCGGCCGCGTCGATGAGCGCGTGGCCGAGGAGCATGGCGAACCGCGAGGCCTCGAGCCGGTCGTTGCGCCTGCGCGCCTCGCCCAGGCAGCGGTCGAAGATCTCCACCGATGCGCCGAGGTCGCCGAGCATCGCGTACGCGCGACCGAGCGTATCGGCGAGCCGCGCGTGCGCGCCGATGTCGCCGCCGTATGCCTCGAGCGCGGCCTCGAGCCGCTCCACCGTCGTCCGCGGGTCTCCTTTGCGGAACGCGAGCTGACCGAGCCCGTCGAGCGCGCGGGCGCGGGCTCGTACATCCTCGGCGGAGTCGAGCACCTCCGTGAAGAGCCTCTCGGCCTCCGGAAGGTCGTCGAAGCGCAAGGAGAACTCGGCCTGCGTGAGGACGTCGTCCTCGGCCGTCGCCCCGGCTCCGCCGGTGGCGAGGTAATCGCCCGTCACGTCGAGCCGCTGAGCAAGCAGGTGCAGCACCTGCAGCGAGGGCGTGCGCATCCCCGCCTCAATGCGCGAGATGTAGGCGGACGAGCAGCCCGGGAAAGCCAGCTGACGCTGGCTCAGGCCGGCGCGCTCGCGGGCTTCCTTCAGCCTCGCACCGACGGCGTGGGGATCATCGACGTGTGTTGACTTTTTCCTGGGCAATCTGACTTAACCGGTATATAATCGCCTCTCCGGGCCCGGGATCGAATCCTCAGTTGCTCGACCAGAGAAAGGACGGTCCCGATGAAACTGCGGCTTGCCATTGCGTGCGCCGCTCTCGGGGCGATCGCCGCGCTCGTCGGCGGCACGCCCTGGGGCTAGACGCCGACCGGCCGACCCGGGGGGCGGGCCCGGCCTGCCCCTCGGGGACGCCGTTTCGACAAGGGCTGTAGGGAACCCCCGGAGCATCGTCCGCGAATTATGCGTCATCGAGGCGGTTCCTCCTAGTGCTGCCGTCTCGTTCCAAGCTTCACGGCCTCGTAGGGGTGAGTGGAAACAGATCGCTCTTCGTCGCCCGCGTGCACGTGGCATCCACATCCGCACGCTGTCTTTGCCTTTAGTCAACATACTTCGACTCGACCGCGCGAGGGAGGGATGGTCGTCCGGCGCCGCGCGTCCGAATAACGCTTGCCGCGTCGGTACCGCACGGTCGGGGCAAGGGAGGGGTGGGGATGGTCGGCTTCGAGAACCGAGCGGACGGCGAGGAGACCCGGGACTGGCTCCTCCGGTGCGAGGGCATGGAGGTCGACGCGCCAGACGGCCTGGTCGGTCGTGTCCTCGAGCCGCTCTACCGCCCAAGCGCCCGCTGGGATCGGCCGTGGGCGCTCGCCGTGGGCGGCGCGGCGGGCGTCGTCATCGTGCCGATCGAAGCGGTCGGCTCGGTCGACCGTGCCGCGCGCCGGATCCGGATCGACCGGCCGCTGCGGGAACTCCCGCGGGAGTAGCTCGCAGTAGTAGCGGCCGAAGATACACCTCTCGGCCAATAGCGATCGCGGCGCGGGCCGGAGAGGATCGGCACATGCCGACTGTCCAAGAGGAGCGCTTCACGCTTCGCCAGCGCCAGGTCGTGCACCTCATCGCGCGAGGCTGCTCGAACCTGGAGATCGCGGACCGACTCGGCATCTCACCGCGAACGGCCAAAGCGCACTCCGACACCCTCCGGGTCAAGCTCCGCGTCACGCGGCGCCGGCACATCCCGTCGGCGTACCGGGAGATGACGGGCGAGGACCCCCACGAGCTCGACGTGGTCGAGCAGCGGAGCGGGCGCAACGCCGTCGAGTCGCCCTAGGTCACCGGGAGAGGACGGCCCGCGCCCGCCGCCCGCGGCGGGCGCGGAGCTCCCGGCTCACAAGATGGGAAAGGACAATGGCGCGCCGCGGCCGTCCGCGTTAGGCTCGCGGGCAACGCATGCGGGCCGCAGCCGCTCCGGAAACCTCTGCTCCTGCGCTTCCGCCCCTGTTCCGCCACCACGTGCGGCGGCCACGGCTCACGCGCCTTCTCGATGCGAGCAAATCCCGGCTCATCCTCCTCACCGCGCCGGCGGGCTACGGAAAGACGACGCTGGCAGCGGAATGGCTCCAGGGCCGGCCGGCCGAGCAGGTCGCCTGGTACTACGCCGGGCCGGAGTCCGCCGACGTCGCCGCCCTCTCGGTCGGCATCGCGGAGGCGGTCTCGCACATCCTCCCGGCCGGCGACCGTGTCCGCACGCGGCTCCGTGTGCCGCAGGTGCCGGACAACAACGCCGAGATCCTCGCCGAGCTCCTCGCCGCAGACCTCGTGAAGTGGCCGGAGACCGCGTGGCTCGTGATCGACGACTACCACCACGCGATGGAGTCCGATTCGGCCGAGCGCTTCGTGGAGGAGCTGCTACGCCAGGCCCCGATCCGCGTCCTGATCACGACCCGCCGCCGCCCAAGCTGGGTCACGGCACGGCACGTGGTGTACGGCGACGTATTGGAGCT
>JAICNY010000096.1 GCA_025930955.1 Thermoleophilia bacterium | reverse complement strand
CCCGGGACGCGGCCGAAGCGGTTCCCCGCCGGGGAGTACGGCGTGCCGGCCGCGCTCATCATCGGCGAGCGGAGCGCCTCAACCGACCTGAAGACGAGCCTGAACGACGCGCTCAGGACTCACGCGGTCGCGGTCTAGGGCGGGCGCAGCCCTCGCTGGTAACACAGTGTTGCTAGCGAGGCGCGTGCGGCTCGCCGAGGACGAGCTCGCCGCGACAGATCTCCTCGACCCGGCCGGCGAGGCGGGCGCGGCCGTCCGCGAGCGTGACCGTCAGCGCGCCCCCGCCGGGCACCCTGACGGTGACAGGGCTCTCGACCCACCCGTTCGCGACCGCGGCGGCGGCCGCGGCGACCGCGGACGAGCCGGACGACCGGGTCGGGCCGACGCCGCGCTCCCAGATCCCGATCTCGAGCTCGTGCGGGCCCGTCACCCGCACGAGCTGGACGTTCGTCCGCCCGGGGAAGCGCGTGTGGCACTCGACGAGCGGACCCAGGCGGACGACGTCGAGGTCGCCGAACTCACGCCGTACGACCGCGTGCGGGTTCCCGACGGACACCGGCGTGAACTCGAGCCGCTCGATCTCGAGCGCGAGCTCCTCCGGCGGCCCGACCTCGACGGGGCCCGCGTCGACCTCGACATCCGATCCGCGGACGCTCGCAGCGACCTCGCGCGCGCCGAACCGGAGGACGACCTCGGCGCTGCCGGCCCGGGCCGCGAGCCATGCGGCCGCGATCCGAGCGCCGTTGCCGGAGAACTCCGCCTGCGAGCCGTCCGGGTTCCAGACGGTCACGTCCGCGACCGCGCCCTCCGCGCGGACCTCGAGCACGCCGTCCGAGCCGATCCCGGTGCTCGGGTCGCACAGCCGGCGAGTGAGTTCGCCGTCGAGCGGCGCCCCCTCAGCCCGCTCGACGAGCAGGTACGCGTTGCCGAGCGCGTGCCACTTCGAGAATCGCATTCGCCACCTCGTCCGCGGGCCGGTCGGCCCGAACGGTAACGAGGCCCGGGATCCGCCGCATCCACTTGCGCTGGTAGGCCGCGTAGCGGCGCGTGCGGACGACGATCTCCCGCTCGGCTTCCCCGCGCGGGAGCGATGCGATCTCCTCGAGGCCGAGGACGGCCCGTGCGGTGCGGGAGAGCGGCCGGGCGAGGGCACGCGACACCTCCTCCTCCACCCCGCGCTCGAACATCGCCGCGGTGCGGGCCTCGATGCGCCGCTCGAGCTCCTCCGACTGGACGTCGAGGCCGACGAGCACGGTCGGACGGCGCGTCTCCTCGCTCCAGAGGCGATCGGTCGCCGGCGCGAGCGAGGCTCCGGCCTCGGCGAGCTCGAGCGCACGGACCACGCGGCGCCGGTCGTTCGGGTGGACGACCGCGGCGGCGGCCGGGTCGCGGTCGGCGAGCTCGGCGTGCGCGCGCTCCGGGCCGAGCTCGTCGTAGCGCGCCTCGAGTCGCCCACGCGTGCCCGGCGCCGGGGGCGGCGGGAGGCGGAGGCTCGTGAGCGCGGCGCGCAGGTAGAGGCCGGTGCCGCCGGCGACGACCGGCGTGCGGCCGAGCGCGAGCACCTCGTCGATCGCCGCGTGCGCGAGGCGCTCGTACTCCCCGACGGACGCCTCGTAATCGAGCGGCCAGATCGCCACGAGCCGCGCCGGCCGCCGCGACTGGTTCGTGAGGATCGGCAGCCCGTCGTATGCCTGGAGCGCGTCGGCGGAGACGATCTCGGCCGGGATGCGCTCGGCCACCGCCTCCGCGACCGCCGTCTTCCCGCTCGCCGTCGGCCCGAAGATCGCGAGCACGAACGCGTCCGGCACTCCACTCACGACGCGCTCCGGGTCCGGGGCACCCCAGCCCACCACCCGCTTTCGATGCTAGCGCCGAAACGCGCGCGGATGTGTGCCGGAATGTGCCGAGTTCGCGTCAAGCGGCGACGAGCGCCGTCCGGCGACCGCCGAGCGTCGTCGACGTCGCGCTCGTGATCTCGACCGGGACGAGCTCGCCCGGCGCGGCGGAGCCGTCGAAGTTCACCGTCGTGTTGCGGCGTGTCCGTCCGCGCAGGCGCGCCTCGTCCGTGCGCGACGGGCCCTCGACGAGCACCTCCTCCACCCCGCCGACGCGCTCGGCGTTCCGCTCGGCCGCGATCCGCTGGACGACATCCACGAGCCGCTCGAGCCGGTCGCGCTTCACCTCGTACGGCACCTGGTCGTCGAGCTCGGCCGCCTCGGTGCCGCGCCGCGGCGAGTAGATGAACGTGAAGGCGCTGTCGTAACGCACCTCCTCGACCGCCTCGAGCGTCGCCCGGAAGTCGTCCTCGGTCTCGCCGGGGAAGCCGACGATGATGTCCGTCCCGAGCGCGAGGTCGGGGATCCCGGCGCGGAGCTTCTCGACGAGCCGCAGGTAACGCGCGCGGTCGTACGTGCGGCGCATGGCCTTGAGGATCCGGTCGGAGCCCGACTGGAGCGGCAGATGGATGTGCTCGCAGACCGCGTCGCACTCGGCCATCGCCGCCACGACCGGATCGCGGAAGTCCTTCGGGTGCGGGCTCGTGAAGCGGATCCGCTCGATCCCCTCCACCGCGTCGCACGCGCGCAGGAGCTCGCCGAACTCGGTGCGCACGTCGGGCGCGAGGTCGCGCCCCCACGAGTTCACGTTCTGGCCGAGGAGCGTGACCTCGCGCACGCCCTCGTCCGCGAGCCGCGTGACTTCCGCGACGATCTCGCCCGGCCGGCGGCTGACCTCGCGGCCACGCACGGACGGGACGATGCAGTACGCGCACCTCGAGTTGCAGCCCATCGAGACCTGCACCCACGCCTGGAACGACCGCTCGCGGTGCATCGGCAGCTCACCTGCGAACGCGCGCTCCTCCGCGATCCCGAAGCGCCCCCGTCCGACGCCGACCCCGCCCGCCCCGAGCCACTCGGCGAGATGCGGGATCGAGCCCGGCCCGAACGCGACATCGACCTCCGGATAGAGCTCGAAGAGCCGCTCGCGCTGGGCCTCCGCGTAGCAACCGCCGACCGCGATCACCGTGCCCGGGTCGCGCTCCTTGAGCGCCCGGGCCTGCGCGATGTGCGCGGCGAAGCGCTGGTCGGGCTTCTCGCGGATCGTGCACGTGTTGAAGACGATCACGTCGGCCTCCGCTTGGGAGACCGCCTCGCCGAGCCCGAGCGACTCGAGCATGCCCTTGATCCGCTCGGAGTCGTGCGCGTTCATCTGGCAGCCGAACGTCGTGACGTGGTAGCGGCGCATCGCCCGCCAATGGTAGCCCCGGCGCACTCGTCGGCCATTCGGACTTCGTCCGAAACGGTGCTACCCTCCCTCGCGCACTGGTCCGCGGGGGACCTGTCCTTACTGGGGAGAGACATGAGACTTACTGTGGCGCGCCGGCGGCTGTCCGTCCTGGCGCTTCTTGCGTTCCTGGCGGCGCTCGCCGCGCAGCCCGCTGCCGCCGACACGACGGCGCAGCCGCTTCCGTTCACGCAGAACTGGACGAACATCGATCTGATCACCGCCCTGAACGACTGGTCCGGCGTGCCCGGGATCATCGGCCACCGGGGCGACGGCATGACGGGCGCGACCGGTGTCGATCCGCAGACCGTCCTCGCCGACGGGTCCGGAACGCTCGTCAACGTGCTCGCGAACCAGACGACCCCCAACACGATCGCGACCGGCGGCGTGGCCGAGTTCCACCTCGAGAACCCGGTCGTCGCGCTGCAGGGCTCCGGCACGGCGCGCGCGCCGCACCTCGTCTTCACGCTCGACACGACCGGCTTCGCGACCGTGACGGTCGCCTACCTCCTGCGGGATGTGGACGCGAGCGCCGACAACAGCGTCCAGCCGATCGCGCTTCAGTACCGCGTCGGCTCGAGCGGATCGTTCACGAACGTCCCGAGCGCGTTCGTGCCCGACGCGTCCGCCGGCCCGAGCGCGACCCTCGAGACGCCCGTGACCGCGGTCCTCCCGGCCGCGGCCGGGAACCAGTCGCTCGTCCAGGTTCGCGTGATCACCACGGATGCGGTCGGCTCGGACGAGTGGATCGGGATCGACGACATCTCGGTCACCGGCTCGAACGACCCGGGCGACACCGCCCCGGCCGTCCAGTCGACGAGCCCGCTCGACGGGGCCACCGGGGTGGCCGGCGACACGGACATCACGGTCACGTTCAACGAGGCCGTGACGGTCGCCACCGGCGGCTTCGGCGTCTCGTGCGGCATCGTCGGCTCCCAGCCGGTCACGGTGAGCGGCGGCCCGACGACCTTCACCCTCTCCCCCGTCTCGCCGCTCCCCGCGGCCTCGACCTGCACCGTGACCGTGACGGCCACGGCCGTGAGCGACAACGACACCATCGACCCGCCCGATCAGATGGCGGCCGACCACATCTTCTCCTTCATGACCGCCGCCCCGGGCCCCGCGCCCGGAAGCGTCGTCGTGAGCGAGGTGTACGGCGGCGGCGGCAACTCGGGCGCCACGCTCACCAACGACTTCATCGAGCTCTACAACCGCACCGGAGCGGCCGTGAGCCTCTCCGGCTGGTCCGTGCAGTACGCGTCCTCGGCCGGCTCCACGTGGCAGGTGACCCCGCTCAGCGGCTCGATCCCGTCCGGGCGGAACTACCTCGTCCAGGAGGCGGCAGGCGCCGGCGGGACGACGCCGCTCCCGACCCCCGACGCGAGCGGCTCCATCGCGATGTCCGCCACGGCGGGGAAGGTGGCGCTCGTCGCCTCGACGACGCCGCTCACCGGCACGTGCCCGGCCGGCGGCGCGATCGTCGACTTCGTCGGCTACGGCTCGGCGGCGAACTGCTTCGAGGGCAGCGGCCCGACCGCGACGCTCTCGAACACGACCTCCGCGCAGCGGAAGGACGGGGGCAACCAGGACACGGACAACAACGTCGAGGACTTCACGGTCGGCGCGCCCGACCCGCGCTCGAGCGGCGAGCCGGCCCCGGCCGTCTCGGCGTCGACGCCCGCCGCGGGCGCCGTCGGCGTCCGGCGCGGCGCGAACATCCAGCTCGTCTTCACCGAGCCCGTGGACGTCGCCGGCGCGTGGTTCACGATCGACTGCGCGACGAGCGGGTCGCACACGGCGACCGCGTCGGGCGGGCCCGTGACGTTCACGCTCGACCCGGACGGCGACTTCGCCTTCGACGAGACGTGTACCGTGACGATCCTCGCCGCGAACGTGACCGACCAGGACGCGGACGACCCGCCCGACAACATGGCGGCGAACCACGTCTTCTCCTTCCAGACCGAGGAGCTGCTCACGTGCGGCGACCCGGCGACCGGGATCCACGCCGTGCAGGGCTCCGGCACCTCGACGCCGCTCGCCGGTCAGCGCGTGACGATCGAGGGCGTCGTCGTCGGCGACTACCAGCTCCAGCCGTCCGAGTTCGGCGGCTTCTACCTCCAGGAGGAGGACGCGCACGCCGACGGCGACCCGGCCACGTCCGAGGGCATCTTCGTCTTCGACAACGGGTTCGGCGTCGACGTCGCCCCGGGGGACGTCGTGCGGGTGCGCGGGACGGCCGGCGAGTCGTTCAGCCTGACGCAGATCGCGGGCATCACCGGCTTCTCCGTCTGCGGGCGCGGCGCGACCGTCACCCCGGCGAGCGTCTCCCTCCCCGTCGCGAACGTGCCCGACCACGAGCGGACGGAGGGCATGCTCGTCGACTTCGCCCAGCTCCTGACGGCGACCGAGGTCTTCAACCTCGGCCGCTTCGGCGAGGTCAGCCTCTCCGGCGCCGGGCGGCTCTGGAACCCGACCGCGGTCGCCCTGCCCGGCGCGCCGGCGCTCGCCGTCTCCGCGCAGAACAACCGCAGCCGGATCATCCTCGACGACGGCAACAGCCAGCAGAACATCGACCCGACGCGCTACCCGCAGGGCGGGCTCAGCGCGTCGAACACGCTGCGCGTCGGCGACACGCTCGACGGGCTCACCGGCGTCATGGACTTCCGGTTCTCGAACTACCGGATCCAGCCGGTCGGCCCGATCGAGTTCGACGTCGGGAACCCGCGCACGCCGGCTCCCGAGCCGGTCGGCGGGAACCTGAAGGTCGCGTCGTTCAACGTCCTCAACTACTTCAACGGGGACGGCCTGGGCGGCGGCTTCCCGACGTCCCGCGGCGCGCTCAGCCCGTTCGAGCTCGAGCGGCAGTCGGCGAAGATCGTGAGCGCCCTCGCCGCGATCGACGCGGACGTGGTCGGCCTCATGGAGATCGAGAACGACGGCGGGCCGAACAGCGCGCTCCAGGAGCTCGTCCGGCGGCTGAACGACGAGGTCGGGGCCGGCACCTACGCGGCGATCGACACCGGCATGATCGGCACGGACGAGATCAAGGTCGCGCTCATCTACAAGCCGGCCGTCGTCTCGCCGGTCGGTGACTGGAAGATCCTCACGTCGGCGATCGACCCGCGGTTCGACACGTCGCTCAACCGGCCTGCGCTCGCGCAGACGTTCGAGCACGCGGCGTCGGACGAGCGGCTGACGGTCGCGGTGAACCACCTCAAGTCGAAGGGGACGCCGTGCCCGGCCGACCCGGACATGGGCGACGGCCAGGGCAACTGCGCCAACGTCCGCAACCTGGCCGCCGCGGCGCTCGCGGACTGGCTCGCGACCGACCCGACCGGGAGCGGCGACCCCGACCGGCTCGTCATCGGCGACCTGAACGCGTACACCTTCGAGGACGCGATCCGGACCCTCGAGGAGAAGGGCTACGTCAACCTCGTCCGCCAGTTCAACGGCCTGACGGCCTACTCGTACGTCTTCCAGGGCGAGTCCGGCTATCTCGACCACGCCCTCGCGAACGCGTCGCTCGCCGCGCAGGTAACGGGCACGACCGAGTGGCACATCAACCCGGACGAGCCGAACGTCCTCGACTACACGACGTCGTTCAAGACGGCGAACCAGATCGTGACGTTCTACGACCCAGGCCCCTACCGGGCGTCCGACCACGACCCGGTGATCGTCGGGCTCAGCATGAACCTCGCGCCCGAGGTGGACGCGGGCGGGCCCTACCCGGTCGACGAGGGCGGCACCGTCGGGCTCTCCGCGACCGGGAGCGACCCGGACGGCGAGGACCTGACGTACGTGTGGGACCTCGACGGCGACGGGACGTACGAGACGCCGGGCCAGACGGCGACGTTCGCCGCCGGGACGCTCGACGGACCGGGAACGGTCACCGTCGGCGTCCGGGTGACCGACGAGCGCGGAAAGACCGCGACCGACACGGCGACGATCCAGATCGTGAACGTCGCCCCGAGCGGCACGTTCGAGGCCCCCGCCGCGGCGCCCGCCGGCTTCGCGTTCGAGCTCGCGCTGAGCGGTGTGACCGACCCGTCCGCGGCCGACACGGCCGCCGGCTTCGAGTACGCGTTCGACTGCGGCTCGGGCTACGGGGCGTTCGGCGCCGCGTCGTCGGCCTCGTGCCCGACGGACGCGGTCGAGACACGGTCGGTCGGCGTCCAGGTGCGCGACAAGGACGGCGGCATCCGCGAGTACAGCGCGACCGTCGACGTCTTCGTCACGTTCGACAGCCTCTGTGACCTCGTCCGGGCGCTCTCGAGCGACCCGGACGTGGCCGACTCGCTCTGCGAGCGGCTCGCGCACGCGGAGGACGCGCCGAACGCCGGCGTTCGCAAGCGCCTCCTGGACGCGTTCCGAAACCAGGTTCGCGGGCAGAGCGGCGATCAGCCGGACAAGGCGTTCACGCCCGCCGAGGGCGCGCTCATCGAGGCGCTCTCCCTCGAGCTCTAGCGGTACGGCCGGAGGGGCCGGGCGCGACCCGGCCCCTCCGCCCTACTTCGCGTACTCGGTCGCGCGGCTCTCGCGGATGACCGTGACCTTGATCTGGCCGGGGTACTCGAGCTGGCCCTCGATCTCGCGCGCGATCTCGTGCGAGAGGAGCGCCGCCTCGTCGTCGTCCACCTCGGCCGGCTTCACCATCACGCGGATCTCGCGGCCCGCCTGGATGGCGAACACCCGCTCGACGCCCTTCTTCGCGGACGCGAGGCCCTCGAGGTTCTCGAGGCGCTTCACGTAGTGCTCGAGGCTCTCGCCGCGCGCGCCGGGGCGTGAGGCGGAGATCGCGTCGGCGGCGATCACGAGCACCGCCTCGACCGTCTGCGGCTGCACCTCGTAGTGGTGCGCCTCGATCGCGTGGACGACGTGCTGCGACTCGCCGTAGCGCTTCGCCATCTGGGCGGAGATCGACGCGTGCGAGCCCTCGACCTCGTGCGTCATCGCCTTGCCGGCGTCGTGGAGGAGCGCGGCGCGCTTGGCCGTCTTCACGCTCGCGCCGAGCTCGGAGGCCATGATCCCGGCGAGGTGGGTGCACTCGAGCGAGTGCTTGAGGATGTTCTGCCCGTAGCTCGTCCGGAAGCGGAGGCGCCCGAGGAGCTTGATCAGCTCGTCGTGCATCGAGCCGACGTTCGCCTCGAAGACGGCCTGCTCGCCGAGCTGGCGGATGTGCTCCTCGATCTCCGCCTTCGACTGGTAGTACATCTCCTCGATCCGCGACGGGTGGATGCGCCCGTCCTCGACGAGCTTCGCGAGCGTGAGCTTCGCGACCTCGCGCCGGACGCCGTCGAACGACGAGAGGACGACCGCCTGCGGCGTGTCGTCGATGATGAAGTCGACGCCGGTGAGGTTCTCGAGCGCGCGGATGTTGCGGCCCTCACGGCCGATGATCCGTCCCTTCATGTCGTCCGAGGGGAGCTCGACGAGCGAGACGGTCGTCTCGGCGGCGTGGCTCGCGGCGACGCGCTGGAGCGCGTCGGCGACGAGGTTGCGGGCGCGCTTCTTCGCCTCCGCCTGTGCCTCCTCCTCGGCCGCCCGGACCATCCGGCCCATGTCGCGCCGGATCTGGTCCTCGGCCTGCTCGAGGAGCTGCCGCTTCGCGTCCGCGGTCGTGAGGCCCGCGATGCGCTCGAGCTCGCGGACCTGCGCGTCCCTCGTCTCCTTGAGGGACTCCTGGAGCTCCTTCACGTGGAGCTCACGGTCCGCGAGGCCCTGCTCGCGGCGCTCGAGCTCCGTCAGCGTGCGCTCGACGTCCTGCTCGCGCGCCGCGGTGCGCTCCTCCACCTTGATCGTCTCCGCCCGCCGGTCGGCGAGCTCGCGCTCGACCTCGGCGCGGAGCTTCAGCGCCTCCTCCTTCGCCTCGACCTGCGCCTCGCGGCGGATCGCGTCCGCGCTCCGCTCGGCGTCGGCCGTCATGCGTGCGATCTCCTGCTCGGCGGCCGCGCGGCGGCGCCCGATCGCGACCCGGGAGGCCACGAGTGCGCCCACGGCGAGCCCGGCGGCGACGCCGAGGACGATGCCGATCACAAGCTGCATTGCTCGCTCCTACGTTGAGCCCGTAGGAACGGCCGGTCGTCGGAATCGGTGCGGGCGGACGGCCGCGCGGGCGCGCGACTACCGGTCGGCGGTCGGTCCCCTCCGTCTGCTCGCTCGTTCGGTCATATCGGTGGCTCGTGGAGTCGTGGTCGTGTGGTGAAGTCCGATTTCGGCGTAAAGCCGTTCCGTTGCAGGCGTTTTTGTCGTGATGGAAACCGTATCCTAGCCCCGGGAAGGCCGGTCAGTCCAGCGCGGCGCCCGCGAGGCGCTCGAGCGTCTCCTCCCCGAAGCCCTTCCGCGCGAGGAGCCGCGCGCGGCGAAACGGGTCGTCCACGGCGCGGACGAGCGTCTCGGCGCGGGCCGCCTCCGGCTCGAGGGCTGCGATCGCGGCGCGGGCGAGAGCCTCCTCGACGCCCGCGCCCTCGAGGCGCGCGGCGATCGCCGCATCGCCCCAGCCGCGGGCCGCCAGCTGCGCCGCGCGCCCGGCGGCGAACCGCTCGTCGTCGACGAGCCCCGCCCGTCCGAGGGTCTCTGCGACGTCGGCGGCGACGGCGGGCGCGACGCGGGCGCGCTCGAGCCGGGCGTCGAGCTCCGCGGCCGAGAGGTCACGCCGAGCGAGCGCCCGAGTCGCGACCCGCAGGCCGCGGGCGCGCACGAGCTCGGCCCGCAGCCGACGGAGCGCGGCGCGGTCGAGCTCGTCGCCCGCGGCGATGCCCGCCCGCGCCACCGCGTCGTCGGGAACCGTCCTCCACGGGCGCCCGTCGAGCTCGAGCGCGACGAGGCCCGGGCGCGCGCGCCGGAGCGCCGTCAGGCGCGGCACGCTAGCGCGCGGACGCCCTCGCCCGCGGCGCGGCCTCGGCGGCCTCCGCCGGGTCGCCGTCGCCGTTCGCCGCCGCGTCCTGCGCGGGCGCCGCGTCGGCGGGAGCCTCGCCCTCCGTCGTCGGGAGGAGCCGCGAGGACACGACCGCGTCCGGCCCGAGCTGGAGCTGGATCGCCCGCAGGATCCCCTGCGTCACGTCCGGGTGCTCGCGAAGGAACGCGGTCGCGTTCTGGCGCCCCTGCCCGAGCCGCTCGTCCTCGAACGAGAAGTACGAGCCGGACTTCTGGACGATCTTCCGGTCGAGCCCGACGTCGAGGACGGAGCCCTCCCAGGAGATCCCCTCGCCGTAGATGATGTCGAACTCGGCCTGCTTGAACGGCGGCGCTACCTTGTTCTTCACGACCTTCACGCGCACGCGGTTCCCGATCGCCTCGACGCCCTCCTTCAGCGTCTCGATGCGCCGGATGTCGAGCCGCACGGAGGAGTAGAACTTGAGCGCGCGGCCGCCGGGCGTCGTCTCGGGGTTCCCGAACATGACGCCGATCTTCTCGCGAAGCTGGTTCGTGAAGAGCGCGACGGTGCCCGTCTTGTTCAGCGTGCCGGCGAGCTTGCGGAGCGCCTGGCTCATGAGCCGCGCCTGGAGGCCGACGTGGCTGTCCCCCATCTCGCCCTCGATCTCGGCGCGCGGCACCAGCGCCGCCACAGAGTCGATGACGACGACGTCGAGGGCCCCGCTTCGGACGAGCATGTCCACGATCTCGAGGGCCT
>JAICNY010000047.1 GCA_025930955.1 Thermoleophilia bacterium | reverse complement strand
GGCCGCTCGGGCCACTGTCCCGTGCCAGGCACCGGCCGTGGCCACCGAGGACGTGGCCTGACGGGACGCTACGCGCGCTCGGCGCCGAGGATCAGCCAGTCGAGCGTCGACTCGACCGTGTCGGGAAGCTCCCGCTCGGCGCGGGCGATCGCCTCGGCGAGCTCGTCCTCGCGGAGCAGGTGGAGTGTCGAGATGAAGCGGCCGCGGAGGCGCTCGAGCGCTTCTGCCCGCGTGAGCCTCGTCGCCTGGCGAATCCGCCGCGCCTCCGGCTCGGCGAACCCGGCAGCGCGCAGGGCCTCGGTCAGCCGCTCGAGGGACGGAAACCGCTCGCGGTCGATCTCGGCCACGCGCGGGACGAGACGCGCGATCCACACGGTGTCGAAGTGATGGGAATGGAACGTCGCGATCGCGAGCCGACCGCCGGGCCGGAGGACGCGCCCGGCCTCCGCGAACGCGGCGGCGAGCTCGAGGTGCTGGACGACCTGGCGCATGACCGCGCCGTCGAACCATGCGTCCTTGAACGGCAGTCGCTCCGCGTGCGCTCGCTTGAAGCCGCCGCCGGGCGGGCGGCAGCCGCGCGCCTGCGCGAGCATCTCCTCCGAGGGGTCGACGCCCCACACCCGCGGGCCGCGGCGGGCGAGCACTTCCACGAGGCGGCCCGTCCCGCAGCCGATGTCGAGGACGCGCCCCGCCGTGCCGAGCCGCCCGGCCTCGACGAGCGCGTCGAAGACCTCCCACCATCCCTCGTCGACCGGGCGCAGACGGTCGTAGCGCGCGGCCAGCTCCGCGAACGCGGCGTCGCCCCCGGCGTCGGCCACGAGCGCTGCTAGCGGCCGCCGAGGAGGTCGTCGGGCTCGCTCATCGCCTCGATCGCCTCCTGCGCCGCGACGAGCGACCGTTCGTCGACGAGCACCTGCGTCGGCGCGTCATCGAGGGCCGTCGGGTGCTGCTCCACCGCCGGATGGAGCTCCGACTCGATCCCCGCCGACCGGAGGATCGTCTGGATCTCCTCCGCCTCCGCGAGGTCCGCCGCCACCGCCACCTGAACCTTCTCCAACGGTGCCCGCCTCCTCCCTCCGTGCGAGTGCGCCGCCCTTCACGAGCTCCGGGCCGCCCCGCTCGGGGAGCGGGACGTCGATGATATCGAAGTCCTTCGGCACGACCGTCTCCGGGAACACGGCGCGCGCCTCGCGCGCGATCTCGGGCCCGAAGTAGCGGTTCGACAGGTGCGTGAGAACGAGCATCCGGACGCCCGCCGCCCGCGCGAGCTCGGCCGCCTCGCGGGCGGTCGCGTGAGCGGTCTCCTCCGCGCGCGCGGCCTCCTCGTCGCCGAACGTCGCGTCATGGACGAGGACGTCGGCGCCCCGCGCGGCCTCGAGCACGCCCGCCGCAGGCCGGGTGTCACCGGTCAGGACGATCCGCCGGCCCGACCGCGCCGCGCCGAGCACCTGCTCCGGCCGCACCGTCCGGCCGTCCGGCGCGGTCACGTCCTCGCCGCGCTGGAGCGCGCCGAAGAGCGGCCCCGGAGGCACCCCGAGCGCCGTCGCCGCCTCGACGTCGAACCGGCCGGGCCGTTGATCCTCGACGAGCGCGTAGCCGATCGCGCTCGACCGGTGGTCGACGCGCACGGCGCGCAGCACGTAGCCGTCGCGCGAGAGCTCGTCGCCCGGCCGCAGCTCGACGAGCCGGTACGGGTACGTGAGCCGCCCGAAGATCGCGCGAAGCGACCCGAAGAGCTCCTCGAGCCCGGGCGGCCCGTAGACGGTCAGGGTCGCGTCACGGCCACGCAGCGCGAAGGTCTTCATCATCCCGGGCAGGCCGAGCGTGTGGTCGGCGTGGAAGTGGGTGAGGAAGACCTCGTCGAGGTCGACGAGCCCGACCGACGAACGAAGCATCTGCCGCTGCGTCCCCTCGCCGCAGTCGAAGAGCAGCCGCTCGCCGCCCCGGCGGAGGAGAAGCGCCGGGGGCGCGCGCCGCGCGGTCGGCACCGACCCGGCCGTGCCGAGGAACACGAGATCGAGATCCACGGGGGGAGTCTAGGGGCGCCTCCTCCCCGCCTCAGCCCGGCAGCCTGAGCACGAGCCCCGGCGCGAGCGACGACGACTCGAGCCCGTTCAGCTCCTTGATCCGCCAGATCGCCTGCCGGGGATCGCCGTCGTAGCGCCCCGACGCGATCGTCCAGAGGGTGTCGCCCGGCTGCACGACATAGCGCGTGTCGGGCCCGGCGCTGCGCGTCGGCCGCGCGGCGTAGAGGGCGACGAAGACGACGAGAAGCGAGATGACGAGCAGCGCGACCGGCTTCGGTACGAACATATGTTCGCATCGTAGCGGACCCGCCCGGACGGCGTGCTCAGTCGAGCGCGACGAGCTCCGGCCTGCCGTCCCGGACGACCGCCATCGTGTGCCCGGGCGCGCGGCGGCGCTCGGTCGGGCTGCCCGGGTTCACGATCCAGATGCCCTCGTCGCGCGCGAGCTCCGGCTGGTGGGTGTGGCCGTAGGCGACGAGCCCGCACGCCGGAAACCACGCACGAAGCCGCGCGTGCCGGCCGGCGGCCGGCCCGGCGTCGTGGACGAGGCCGATCCGGAGCCCCTCCGCCTCCACGATGACCCGCTCGGGCAGGCGTTCGCGGAGCGGCCACTCGTCCATGTTGCCCTGCACTGCGCGCACCGGCGCATACGCCTCGAGTAGCGCGAGCACCGAGTCGCCCGTGAGGTCGCCGGTGTGCAGGATGAGGTCGGCGGCCCCTAGCACGCGCAGGCACCCGTCCGGCAGGGCGCGCGACCCGCGCGGCATGTGGGTGTCGCCGAGGAGCGCGATCACGGCGCCGCGCCGCTAGAACAGGCCGTCGAGGAAGCGCCCGTCGCGGTAGACGAGCTCGCCGTCCCCGAAGACCTCGCTTCCCTCCCGCAGGTCGCACACGAGGTCCCAGTGGAGCGCCGAGTTGTTCACGCCGCCGGTCTCCGGATACGACTTGCCGAGGGCGAAGTGCATCGTCCCGCCGATCTTCTCGTCGAAGAGCGTGTTCAGCGTGAACCGCGTGATCGCCTCGTTCATCCCGAACGCGAACTCGCCCATCCGCCGAGCGCCCTCGTCGAGCGCGAGCATCTCCTCGAGGAAGTCGCGTCCGCGGGCGGCCTCGACGGCCACCACCTCGCCGCCCTCGAACCGGAGCTCGACCTCCTCGACGATGCGGCCCTGGTAGGCGGCCGGAAACGACGAGCGGACGGTGCCCTCGACGCTCGTCTCGACGGGGCCGGTGAACACCTCGCCGTCCGGGAAGTTCTCGAAGCCGCGGCTCGCCACCCACCGGCGGCCGCCGACCCGGAGGCGCAGGTCGGTCCCGTCCGCGAGGACGTGCAGCTCGTTCTTCGTCCCGAGCCACTCCGCGACGTGGTCGAGCCGCTCTCCGAGCGCCCGCCAGGCGCCGACGGGGTCGTCCTCGTCGAGCAGCCCCGCCCGGTAGACGAACTCGGCGTAGTCGGCGAGCGACATCCCGGCGTCCTGGGCGGCCGCGTGCGTCGGGTAGAGCGTCACGAGCCAGCGCAGCTCGCCCGCCGCCGAGCGCTCGAAGAGCCGGTCGCCGAGCGGCTTGCGCGCCCGCTTGTGGAGAGCCTGGCGGCGCGGGTCGGCGGCGAAGAGCGTGCGCGTGTTCTCCTCCGCGTCGAGCACGATCCTCACGTCGGCCGCCTCGATCTCCTCGCGCCGGGCCGGGCTCACGAACTGAAGCTGGCCGTCCGAGCCCTCCCGGAGGAGCTCCTCCTGCGTCTCCTCGAGCGCGACGTGGACGAGCGGGTACCCGCCCGCCTCGAGGACTCGCCGGTAGATCTCCCGCACGAGGGGGGCGGCGAGCGGGCCTGACTCGATCACGACGAGATCGCCCGGCCGGACGCGGGTCGAGTACGAGACCGCGACCTCTGCGAGGCGCTCGACGGCGCGCTCAGGCACGCTCGCCCGCCACGGCGACGTCGAGCGGCGCGACGAACGAGCCGTCCTTCCACACGCGCTCGCCGTCCGCGAAAACCTCGCCCTCGCGGCGGAGGTCGCAGATGAGATCCCAGTGGAGCGCCGACGTGTTCACTCCGCCGGCCTGCGCGAAGCCCGCGCCGAGCGCGAGGTGCATCGTCCCGCCGATCTTCTCGTCCAGCAGGATGTTGCGCGTGAAGCGGTCGATCTCGTAGTTCAGGCCGAACGCGACCTCGCCCAGCACTCGCGCACCCTCGTCGAGGTCGAGCAGCTCCCGGAGATAGGCCTCGCCGCGCGACGCCTCCGCCGCGACGACCCGGCCGCCCTCGAATCGCAGCCGGACGTCCTCGACCTCGCGCCCGCTGAAGATCGCCGGGAACGTGAAGCGGATCTCGCCCTCGGTCTCGGTCTCGACGGGGCTCGTGAAGACCTCGCCGTCCGGCAGGTTGTACTTCCCGTCGGCGGCGATCCAGGTGCGGCCGTCGACGCCGACGCGGAGGTCGGTGTCGGGCCCGAGGATCCGCAGCTCACGCACCGAGGCGAGCGACCGCGCCCGCGCGTTGAGCGTCGCCGAAAGGGAGCGCCAGTACGCCGCCGGGTCGGGCGTGTCCGCGTGGCAGGCGGCGAAGTAGAACGCCTCGTAGTCGCGGAGCGACATGTCAGCGTCCTGCGCGTGCCCGTTCGTCGGGTGGAGCGTCCCGCACCAGCGGAGCTCCCCCGCGGCGATCCGCTCCCAGCGCCGGTTCGAGAGCGCGCGCTGCGCGGCGATGAGCGCGCCGTGACGCCGCTCGTCGAGCGCCCCGAACGACCGCGTGTTGACCTCCGACCAGATCGTGACCTGCGCGTCGAGCGCCTCGATCTCGCGCCACTGGGTCGGCGACACGTACGCGAGCTGGTCGTCCGAGCCGTGCTTTACGAGGAGCTCGTGGAGGCCGTCGAGCGTCAGGTTCGTGTACGGATGCGCCCCGGCCCGCAGCGCCTCGCGGTAGATCGCGAGCGCGAGCGGGGCAGCGACGTCGAAGCCGTCGATCCGCACGATCTGCCCCTCGCCGATCTCGAGGGAATAGCGGACGACGAGCTCCGCGAGGCGCTCCACGCGCGGGTCGATCATCAGCGTCTTATACCAGGAGTCAACGAGGGGCTTGACCCGGCAGCCGGGCGAGCACGGCGTCCACGAGCCGCCCCGCCCCGAAGCGGACCGGGTCGTCGGCGACGAGCCCGGTTTCCCGCTCGGCGTCGGCGACCGCCGCGCGCGCGCCCTCGTCGTCGAGCAGGCTCGTGTTCAGCGCGACGGCGGCCACGGTCGCCGGCCTGGCCGGAAGTGACACGGCCTCGTAGAGCCGCACCAGCTCGGGGAGCGACGGCAGCGCGTGCCCCGGGCAGCCCTCGATCTCCGTCTGGCCGGCGACGTGGCAGAGCACGAGCGCGTGCGGCGCGCTCCCGTGGTAGAGCCCGAGCGTGACGCCCGAGAACTGCGGATGGAGGAGGGCACCCTGGCCCTCGACCCACAGGAGGTCGCCGCGGCGCGCCCCCTCGACGACGAGCCGCTCGGCGGCGCCCGCGAGGAAGTCCGCGACCACCGCGTCGACCGCGATCCCCCAGCCGGCGATCATGATCCCCGTCTGGCCGGTCGGGACGAAGACCGAGCGGATCCCCCGGCTGCGCGCCTCGCGGTCGAGCTCGAGCGCCATCGTCTTCTTGCCGACCGCGCAGTCCGAGCCGACAGTGAGGACGACCGCCGCGTCGAGCTCCAGATTGGCGCCGGTCGGGACGCTGAGCCCGTCCGGGGGCCGGCGGGTGTCGCGGAGCTCGACGCCGCGCTCGTGCGCGAGAAGCGAGAGCTCCGGGTCGTCGGCGAGGAACTCGTGCATGCCCGCCTCGACGTCGAGCCCGGCCGAGATCGCGTCGTGCAGGAGCGCGCGCCACTCGGGCCCGAGCCTCCCGCCGGCGACCGCGACTCCGACGAGCGCCGTGTCCGGCTCGTACGCGAGCGCGTCCGTGACGGAGCCGACGATCGGAACTGCGTCGTACTCCTCCCCGGCGCGCTTCGAGTCGAGGATCGCCACGACCTCGTCCCGCCGGTACCGGACGATGCCGCGCATCGTCTTCCCGTAGTGCGGGTCGTGCGAGTAGCCCTCAGCGAGGATCAGAAAGCGCTTCTGCACGGGCTCCCAGCCCCGGCTCGTCGGAAGGCGTCTGCACCCCGTCCTCGCGGAACTCGACCCCCGGCCACGGGTCCTCCGCGAGGAGGAGGTTGCCGTCCAGGTCGACGTGGTCGCAGAGCGGCGCGACCTGGGCCGCGCCCGCGATCCCGAGCCCCGACTCGAGCATGCAGCCGAGCATGACCCCGAGGCCGAGCGACCTGGCCGAAAAGGCCATCTTGACGGCCTCGCGGATCCCGCCGGACTTCGCAAGCTTGATGTTGATGCCGTGCGCCCGCTCCGCGCACGCCGCGACGTCGGCGAGCGTGTGGCAGTCCTCGTCGACGTAGATCGGGAGCGCTGCCTCCGCCTTCAGGCGCGCCCCGCCCGGATCGCCCGCGGGCAGCGGCTGCTCCACGTACTCGACGCCGAGCCCCGCGAGCGCCTGGACGTTCTCGAGCGCCTCCTCGAGCTCCCAGTACTCGTTCACGTCCACCATGAGCGGCAGGGCGGTGACCTCGCGAACGGCTCGGACGCGCTCGACGTCGAGCCCGTCGCGTCCGCCGAGCTTCAGCTTGAGCCGCCGGAAGCGCGGGTCGACCGCGGCGGCGCGGCGTGCCATGTCGTCCGGCTCGCCGAGCCAGACCGTCCACGAGGTCGGCGGCCCGGTGCGCGGCAGGCCCAGCATCCTCCACGTCGGCAGGCCGGCGAGCTTGCCGCAGAGGTCGTGGAGCGCGTTGTCCACCGCCGCCTTCGCCGCCTGCTCTCCCGGGCGCTCCGCCATGCGCGCGCAGATCTCCTCTAGCGCGAACGGATCGTCGCCGAGGAGCGCCTTCGCGTCGTCGAGGAAGGCCCGGGCGGACTCGACGCTCTCGCCGTAGTGCGCCTGCGGCGCCGCCTCGCCGTAGCCGGTCGCTCCGTTCAGCTCCAGCGCGACCCAGACGACCTCGACCTCGGTGGCTGTCTCGCGCGAGATCGTGAAGGGCTGCGCGAGGCGGAGCGTCGCCGTCCGGTGGGAGAGCCGCACGGCGGCTAGAGTAACTCCACGCGCCTGTAGCTCAGGGGATAGAGCGCGCGCCTCCGGAGCGCGAGGTCGCAGGTTCGAATCCTGCCAGGCGCATTCGCCCGCGCGACCCGGCCGGCGCTTCCGCATCGGCCATGACGATTCGCGCCGGCACCGGACGATGGGCCGAAGGACAGGGGGCCCGCTCGCGCGGGCCCCCCGGTCGTCGAAAGCGACCTCCGCCTACTTCTGCTGGCCGAGGCGGGCCTTCACGATCCACAGGCCCTGGTAGCCGTGCACGGCGATGACGCCGCTCGAGAACCACGCGTAGTTGCTCCACGTGCCGAAGCCGAAGACGGCGTTGTCGTGGGGCGGGTACACGTCGAAGTACGCGACCTCCTCGAGCTCCCCGTCGGCGGCGTCGCGCCCGTCGAGGATCCGGAGGCCGGCCGTGTAGTTCGACTGGTAGATCCAGCGGGTCTCCGTGTAGATGTTGTGGTTGATCGCCCGCGTCGGCCCGAAGTGCGTGCCGATGTGCAGCGGGCTCTCGAGGTTCCGGACGTCGAAGACGAGCGTCCGCGTGTTGTGGCCGAACGCGCCCTCGTCACCCTCGTCCCCGAAGATGAACGTCTCCTGGTCGGGCGTCAGCCAGCCCTGGTGGGAGTAGCCCGCGCCCTCGTACGGCGTGTTCGAGATGATCACTGGGTTCGCCTTGTCCGTCACGTCCACGATCAGGACGGAGTGAGGGCTCGGCCCCGGCGTCGGGCTCGCGGCGAAGCAGATCTCGCGCCCGAGGTACCGCGCGTCCGCTCCGCGGTAGACGACGCACTGCGTGTCGTGGATGTAGCCGTCGTCCGCGAAGCACCCGACGAACTCCGGCGCGGTCGGCTCCGAGAGATCCATCATGTGGAGCCCCTGGCTGCACTCGATCCCCTGCCGCGTCCCGACCGCGTAGCCGTAGCCGGTCTCCTCGTTGATGTTGAGGTTGTGCGCGCGCCCGAAGCCGGTGTAGCGGGCGTCCTCGACGACGTTCACCGGCGCGGCCGAGCGGTCGAGCGTCCGCAGCCGGTTCAGGTCGAAGATCTGCATCCCGTGGTTCGAGGCCTCCGAGACGATGTACGCATGGTCGGCGTAGACCTTGATGTCCCGCCAGATCACCTGGCTCTGCGGGCTCGCGGTTGGCAGGTTCGCGAGGTAGAGCGGCCGCTTCGGATCGGTGATGTCGACGAACGCGGTCCCGTTCTCGCGGCCGGCGATCACGTACTCGCGCCCGGTCTCCGGATCCTCCCAGCCCCACACGTCGCTTCCGCGCCCCTGGCCGACGACCTGGCTGCCGCCGATCTCCTCCATCCAGAAGTACGACAGCAGGTCGACGCGCTTGCACGGGAAGCCTGCGGCCTCGCCCTGCACGCACGGCGCGTGCCGGGTCGGCTTCTGCGAGCTGCCCGTCCCCTGCGCCGAAGCGGTTCCGGTCAGCCCGAGCGCGACCACGGCGGCCAACGCTGTGATCAGCCTGACTCTCATGCTCGATTCCCCCTTGTCCTGGTCGGGGCTTTGCCCCGCGCGCCGCCGGGTGGAGGTCCGCAACCGGGCTTTCGACCCGCCTCCGTCGCCGGAGGCACCCTGGGCACGACCGCGCCAGCATACGGGACCTCCGGCGGCCGCGCGGCGGGCCCGGCCTGCGTGCGGACTAAACTCAGCGGGGATGACGGGAGGCGAGGAGCCCCGACCACCCGATGGCACGCCCGACCCTTCCCAGGCCTCGGATCCGGCGCGCGCGTGCCGCGGCCGGCGACGCCGCGTCGCGTCCGGAGCCGCGGATCGCCGAGCTCGCGGCCGGCGGGCTCACGTGGGTGCACGTCGCCCACCCGACGGCCGACGAGGCGGCGGAGCTCGCGTCCCGCTTCGGGTTCCACGAGCTCGACGTCGAGGACGTCCTCTCGAAGCGCCAGCGCCCGAAGATCGACGAGTACCCGGACTACCTCTTCCTCGTCCTCCACTTCCCCTTCTACGACAAGGCGATCCAGCGGCTGAACGCGGCGGAGCTCGACGTGTTCGTCGGGCACGACTTCCTCATCACGATCCCGAACGTCGAGCTGCACCCCGTCACGTACCTCCAGCGGCGCTGCGACGAGGACCCGGAGCTGCGGCAGGAGCTCTTCGCCAAGGGGCCGGGCTACCTCCTCTACCACGTCCTCGACGACCTGTTCGACTACTGCTTCCCGATCCTCGACAAGATCTCGCACAAGCTCGACCGGATCGAGGACGAGATGCACGAGGGGCGCTCCGAGGAGATCGTCCGCGACATCTCGAACGCGAAGCAGGAGATCATCGCGTACCGGAAGATCATCAAGCCGGAGCGCTCCACCCTCCGCGCGCTCGAGCGCTACACAGAGCGGTTCCTCCACGAGGATCTCGAGCTCTACTACGACGACCTCGTCGACGCCGCCGAGCGGATCTGGGACCTCCTCGACAACTACAAGGAGGTCGTGGACGGGCTCGAGCAGACGAACGAGTCCGTCATCTCGCACAAGCAGAACGCCGTTTTGCGCGTGCTCACGGTGATCGCCACGATCATGCTCCCCCTCACCCTCGTCACCGGGATCTTCGGGATGAACGTGGCGGTGCCGGGCGAGGGCGCGTCAGGACCGTTCTGGGCGATCATCGCCGTGCTCGTCGTCCTCGGCGTCGCGATGCTCGGCTACTTCCGGCTCAGGAAGTGGCTCTGAGGGCCCGAGCGTGAAGCGCCTGTGGGCGCCGTGGCGGCTGGAGTACGTCTCGAACGCGGACGAGCAGGACGGGTGCGTCTTCTGCCGCGCGGCGTCGTCGGGCTCGGACGAGGAAGCGCTCGTCGTGCACCGCGGCGACCGGGCGTTCGTGCTCGTGAACAAGTTCCCGTACGCGTCCGGACACCTGATGGTCGCGCCCTACCGGCACGAAGGCGAGCTCGGCGAGCTCGCGGACGACGAGGCGCTCGAGATCCACCGGCTCGCGTCGGTCGCGCTCGGCGCGCTCGCGGAGACGATGCACCCACAGGGGTTCAACCTCGGCTGGAACCTCGGGCGGATCGCCGGCGCTGGCGTCGTCGACCACGTTCACCTGCACGTCGTTCCGCGCTGGGCCGGCGACACGAACTTCATGCCGGTGCTCGCGGACCTCCGCGTGCTGCCCGAGGCGCTCGAGGCGACGCGCGCGAAGCTCGCGTCGGCGTGGCCCGCTTCCTAGCGCTTCACGCACACGGGTAACGGGAGGTCGGCCCCCACCCCTACGATTCATCGTATCGGCGCAAGGCGCACGTGTCTCGCGCGCTTCGCGCCGAACGTGTGACGGCTTCGTGCCGGGACCGCGCCTAGGATGACCGAGCCATGGCGCTCGACCCGAAGGTCTTCAAGGCGTACGACGTCCGCGGGATCCACCCGACGGAGCTCGACGAGGACGGCGCGTACCGGATCGGCCGCGCGTACGCGGCTGTCTTCGAGCCGCGCCGGATCGCTGTCGGGCGCGACATGCGGCTCGCGGCGCCGACGATGGCGGAGGCGGTGATCCGCGGCGCCTCGGACGCGGGCGTCGACGTCCTCGACATCGGGATGGTCGGTACCGAGATGGTCTACTTCGCGGTCGGCGAGCACGGGCTCGACGGCGGCATCGCGGTCACCGCGTCGCACAACCCGAAGGAGTACACGGGGATGAAGATCGTCCGCCGCGGGGCGCTCCCCGTGGGCGGCGACTCCGGGCTCCTGGAGATCCGCGACCGCGCCGAGCGCGACCCCGGCGAGCCGGCGCCGGCCGCCGAGCGCGGCGCCGTGGAGAAGGCAGACGTCTACCCCGGATTCGTCGAACGCGTTCTCTCCTTTGTCGACGTGGACGCGATCCGACCGCTGCGCGTCGTCATCGACGCCGCGAACGGCATGGCCGGCGCGATGCTCCCGCCGATCCTCGACCGCCTGCCCGTCGAGGCCGTCCGCTGCTACTTCGACCCGGACGGAAGCTTCCCGAACCACGAGCCGAACCCGCTCCTGCCCGAGAACCGCGAGTTCATCGTCGCGAAGGTGCGGGAGGAAGGCGCCGAGCTCGGGATCGCGTTCGACGGCGACGCGGACCGCTGCTTCTTCGTCGACGACACGGGCGAGTTCGTCCCCGGCGACTTCGTGACCGCGCTCCTCGCGGAGGTGATGCTCGAGAAGGAGCCGGGGCGCCCGGTCATCTACGACGTCCGGGCGAGCTGGGCCGTGCCGGACGCGATCCGCAGGGCGGGCGGAGAGCCGCTCGTGAACCGCGTGGGACACGCCTTCATCAAGCACCGGATGCGCGAGGTGGACGCGCTCTTCGCCGGCGAGGTCTCCGGACACTACTACTTCCGCGACTTCGAGCAGGCCGACTCGGGCACCGTGCCGGCGCTCCTCATGCTCGAGCTTCTCTCGAAGGCCGGGAGGCCGCTCTCCGAGCTGCTCCGCCCGTACCGCGAGCGCTACTTCCTGACCGGCGAGCTGAACACGCCCGTCTCGGACGTCGCGCTGAAACTCCAGGAGGTGAAGGAGCGGTTCGGCCCTGAGGGCGAGGTGTCCCACATCGACGGGCTCGAGGTGACGGCCGAGGACTGGCACATGAACGTCCGCCCGTCGAACACCGAGCCGCTCCTGCGCCTGAACCTCGAGGCCCTCGGCCGCGGGCTCATGGAGCGGAAGCGCGACGAGGTGCTCGAGGTCATCCGGTCCTAGTACGACGGCGGGCGGGCCCTCGGGCCCGCCCGCCGTCATGCCGCCCTTCCTCCGCCGCTACGGCCGGAGGAGGTACTCCATCGCCTCGCCCATGACCTCGTCCCGCTGGTCCGGGTCGATGCCCTCGAGACCGTGGCCGAAGTACAGGGTGTCCGGCGTCGCCACGACGGCCGCCTCGGGGAAGCCCTCGGCGTCGGTGGCGATCCAGTCGTTCGCGTTCGGCGCGCTCCCCGGGGGCGGGCCGGGCACGGAGAAGCCCGAGAGATCGCCCTCGAAGCCCGCCGTCGAGCCGTCCGGGAAGACGACGTCGTCGACGAACACGCCGAGGCCCTGCGTCGCCCAGTCGGTCGCGTACGTGATCGAGAGCTCGACCTGCTCACCCGCGTACTCGTCGAGGTCGATCCGCCACTGCTGCCAGCCGTGCGAGTCGCCCGACGTCGCGTGCCACTCGCCGGTCGTGCCGGTCGGCGAGCAGCCCGTCGTACCGACCTGCGTCTGGTAGTGGTCGAGCCACGGGTGGAGCGTCCGCCAGCCGCCCGAGGTGGCCTGCGGGCACGGCGAGCCCGTGCTCTGCGACGTGTGGCCGTTCTCGTCCGGGAGCGTCGTCCAGTCGTCGTCGCCCGTGTGCGCCTCGACGAAGACGAAGTCCCAGTCGGGCTCGGTGTTGTACGACGTCCAGAACGTCATCTCGCCGCCGCCGGCCGGGACGTTCACCGTCTTCGTCAGCCGCTTGTACGAGACGTCCGCGATCTGGCTGTACGCGTAGCCCTCGCCCGAGTGCGGGGCGAACGGCCCGCCCGGACGGTCGAACTTCGCCGCCGGCCAGCTCTCGAACTGCGGGTACTCGTCCGGCGGGAGGATCCCGCTCGTCGTGATGAACGAGTTGGCGAAGTCGAAGCCGACACCCGGCTCGATCATCCACTCCATCCCGCCGAACGGGGTGTCCGTCCCGGTGACCGGGAAGAACCCGGTGGCCGAGTTGCCCGCCGCGAAGTTGAAGAGGTACGCGCCGAACCAGTACTCGATCACGTCGTTCACGAGATCCGACGCCGGCGAGCCGAACGTGAAGAGGCAGCGCCTCGGATCGGTGCCGGCCGGGAGGTGCTCGCAGAAGGCGTTCTCGGCCGTCGGGTCGTACAGCCCGAAGAAGCCGAGCGCCGTCGTGTAGCCGCCGCCCGCGAGGTCGCCCGTGTAGAGCACGCGGCCGCCCTCGTTCAGGTACTCACGGATCTCGAACAGCTGGTCCATCCCGAGGCGGGAGGCCTCGTTGCCGGTCGAGCCCGGCTCGCGGACGAAGCTGTCGCGGCCCGTGTACCAGACGACCGCGTCGTAATGGGACAGGATCCCGATCGCGTCGGGCGCCCTGCGGCCGTTCGCGTCCACGTCGTAGACGTCTGCCTGGATCCCGTTCGCGGCGAGCATCTCGACGTAGTCGTCGAGGTACTCGGGCCCGGGCCGCGGGCCGCCGGGCGAGGTGCCCGTGTAGTCCTCGGCGGCCATGACGAGCACGCGACGGCCGCTCTCCTTCTGCGCCTCGTACGTGAAGGAGTCGCTCCGGGCGCTCTCCGCCTCGAACCAGACCTCGACCGAGTCGCCCGGCTCCGTGCCGGAGACGAACCCGTCGAGGACCCGGTAGTAGACGTCGGTGTCGCTCCCGTACTTCTCGCCGCCGTCCCACTCGGTCGTCGGGGCGGACTGCACGGGGCCGCCGTTCACGCGATACTTCACCACGACCGCCCCGAGGTCGCGCTTCGCGAGCACGCGGACCATCTGCGGGTCGCCGTACGAGACGGGGAAGGCGAAGTTCACGCCCGGGATCCCCGCCTTGTAGGTGTCGGGCGACGTGAGCTGGAACGGCTCGGTCTCGAGCCCGAGGTGGGACACCGGGTCGTCCGGGTCCTTCGCCGACTTCGCCACGTCGAGCGCGAACGGCAGGTTCCGCTTGAACTCCTCGGCGACGAGCGCCGGGTCGTCCGGGAAGACGAAGCCCGAGCCGGGCGAGCCCTCGGAGAGCTCCGGCGTCCACGCGAGCGTGTCGACCTGCGCGTGGGCGTAGTCGGTCGTCTCACCGTTCGTCACGTAGAGGACGTCGGACGAGAGGCCCGGATGGAACGCGTCACCGGTCGCGTGGCTCCCGATCGCCGGGTTGTCGAGGTTGCCCGAGAGGGCGTAGTAGATCGGGTCGTCCGCCGTCGGCGTGCCGGTCTGCCACCCCTCGGGGTAGAGCAGCCAGCGGCCGAACGAGTGGTAGTTCACCTGGAACTTGAACCGCTCGTCCTGGAGAAGGCCGATCATCGCCTGCGTCTCCGGCTCCGAGGCGGCCTCCGGCCCGCGGTACGTGTCGCTCGACGGGACGCCCGAGGAGCCCTCGTTGTCGTAGTTCCAGTGCTCCGGGAAGTTCCGGTTCGGGTCGACGCCGTCGCCGACCTCGACCGTCCCGTTCTCGTTGTTGTCACGGAGCGTCTTGCGCCAGAGCCGCGTCGCCGGGCTCTGGAAGGTGTACTGGTAGCCGTCCGGGTTCGCGACCGGGACGAACCAGAGCTCCGTCGTCTGCAGGAGGCTCTTGATCGCCTTGTCGTTCGCCCGCCACCGCGCGATGTAGTGCTCGGCCAGGCGCCAGTTGATCTCGCCCGCGATCCACTCGCGGGCGTGCTGAAGCGAGCTGTAGAGGACGCTCGGCCGCCCGGGGTGGGCACCGCGCGCGCCCGCCGTCACCTTGAGCGCCCAGATCGTGCGGCCCTGGCCGGTCGTCCCGATCGCCACCGCCTGGCTGACGTCCGGGTTCGCCCGGGCCGTGCGCCGGATCTCGGCCGCGAAGCCGTCCGGGCCGTCGTAGTCGCGCCAGACGGTGTAGCCGCTCGACTTCTGCGCGGCGGCCTCCTGAATCGCCGTCCTGCCGGCCTTGTTGCGAATCAGCTTGACCGTGATCCCCTGCGCGCGGAGGTTGCGGACCTGCGACGGGATCAGCACCATCTGGAGCCGCATCGCGTCGGCCTGGGCGTCCGCGGCGGCGATGTCGAGCCCCTTGGACAGCAGGTCGCGGTACTGCTCCGCGGACACGAGCGCCGAGTAGAAGTTCAGCTTCTGCCCGGGCCCCGGCTTCGGCAGCGGTCCCGCCGCCGTGGCCTGTGTCACCGCCCCGAGGGCAACCACACAGGACACGACGACAAGGGCCGCAGCCCGCGTCGATCGTCTCATTCTCCCCTACCCCTTCGTTCGACTACAGGTGCAGGCTGGCAAGGGTACTCCGATTGTGGAAGGAATCCAAGCGAGAACCGGTGACCGTTAGCATCGGCCCGTGACGTTCTCCTTCGGGCACGCGAGCGGGCGCCGGCCGCCCTTCAAGTACTCGTCGTTCACGCGCGTCGGGTTCTCGGACACGGACGCGCAGGGGATCGTCTACTACGGCCGCTACCTGCCCTACTTCGACTACGCGCGCGTCGAGTACTCGCGCCATCTCGGGGTGCTCGGCCACGAGCTCTCCGGGTGCGAGTTCGTCATGCGCGCGTGCGAGGTCGTGTACGAGGCGCCCGCGCGCTTCGACGACCTGCTCGAGGTCTTCGTGCGGACGAAGCGGCTCGGCCGGACGAGCCTCACCTGCGAGTTCGCCGCCTACCGGGTCGCGGACGACGAGCTCATGTGCACCGCCGAGCAGGTGCTCGTCCTCGTCCACCCGGGCGAGAAGCGCTCCGAGACGATCCCGGACGACTACCGCGAGCCGATCGAGCGGTTCGAGGGCGCGGACCTCGAGCTGGCGGTGAGCCGGTGAGCACGGGCCGCGACCACACGGGCGCGCTCGAGGCGCTCGACCGGATCCTGAACCGCGAGAGCGACGCGGACAAGGTGCTCCGCCAGACGGTCGAGCTCCTCCACGGCCGGTTCGACCACTACTCCTGGGTCGGGATCTACCTCGTCGAGGGCGACGACCTCGTGCTCGGCCCGTGGAAGGGCCCGGAGGCGACCGAGCACGTCCGGATCCCGATCGGCGAGGGCATCTGCGGCGCGGCCGCGGCGAGCGGGCGGACGGAGATCGTGGACGACGTGAACGCGGACGAGCGCTACCTCGCGTGCTTCGTCTCGACGCGGAGCGAGATCGTCGTGCCGATCGCCTACGAGGGCCGCGTCGTCGGGGAGATCGACATCGACTCCGACCTCCCCGCCGCGTTCGGCGAGGACGACCGCGTGTTCCTCGAGCGCGTCGCCGGGCTCGTGTCGCAGCACTGCCTCGTGGCGTGGGACACCGGCGGCGTCGCCTGGCGCGACGTGTCCTGAGCGGCCACGCGGCGCTCTTTCACCGACGAACGTCGAGGAGCGTGCGTGCGCCCGCGAGCACGACGCGGCCTGCGCTCGTCAGCGCGTCTCGGCGACGACGGCGCGGAAGACGAGCTCCTCGAACGCCGGCTGGTCGATCCGGGGCTGCTGGAAGCCGCCCGGGCCGCTGACGTCGAAGACGCCCGTCACGAGCGCGCGCTTGCACGCGCGACGGCCGATCGAGCGCATCTGCTCCGGCGTGAGGCGCTTCCGCAGGACGGGGTCTTCCGCGAGCCCGGCGTGGATCCCGGCGCCGCACATCGGGGCGAAGAGGTCGGGGTGATCCGTCACGAACCGGCCGTGGTCGATCTGCGACCGCTCGTCGATGTACTCGACGCCGAGCCGGCAGAGCTCACGGCGGAAGCGGGCGCGATCCTGTTTCCGGACGTAACGGGCGAGCTCGCCGAGGAGCGCGAAGTCCGCGTCGACGACCGCGTTGCAGAGCGGGTGGAACGTCTCGGGGTGCGACCGGAAGGTCTCGCTGACGAGACGCGGCATGTCCTCGTCGGGGGCCGACGCGACGTCGGGTCGCTCGAGCAGCTCCCCGCAGAGCGGCGTCATGCTCTCCTGGATCTTCGCGATCGTGATCTCCTCCGCGTACTCCGGGGGGAGACTCGCCGCGAATCCCTCCGACGCCTCGCTCACGCACGCGTCGAGCGTCATCTCGCGTCCGTCCTTCTGCCGAACGACGTAGCCGCCCACGAGGAGCGCTACGAAGAGGAATGCGGCGATGAGCTTCACGAGGGCGGCCGGGCAGGGTCTGTCCGATCCGTCGGAATCCGCTACCACGGCGGAGACCCTCGGACGAGGGACGGCGTGACGTCGCCTAGCCGGACGCCTCGGAGAGGAGGCGCTCGGCCTCGCCCACCGGGTCGGACGGAGGCAGCGCGACGACGTTCCGGCCGCCCGACTTCGCCCGGTACGCCGCGCGGTCGGCTCTGGTCACGAGCTCCTCGGCGGTCGTCCTCTCGTCCGTCTGGGCGACGCCGACCGAGACGGTGAGGCCGAGCCCGGCGCCCTTCCCCGACGCCTCGACGTCCGCGCGGATGCGCTCGGCGACGACGAGCGCGCCCTCGAGGCTCGTCTCCGGGAGCAGCACGCAGAACTCGTCCCCGCCGAAGCGCGCGGCGACGTCGTAGTCGCGGGTCTGCGCCCGGAGCGACATCGCGACGAGGCGGAGCGCCCGGTCGCCGGCGACGTGGCCGAGCGCCGAGTTGATCGCGCGCAGGTGGTCGACGTCGATCATGAGCAGGCTGACGGG
>JAICNY010000152.1 GCA_025930955.1 Thermoleophilia bacterium | reverse complement strand
CTACAAGGGATCCCGGACCCCGGGGAGCGCCCGCTCCGGCCCGCGGCGGCTCGCTAGGCTCGGCGCATGTCGCTTCCGCAGGCCGAGACGCCGAGCGCGCGCGTCAAGCCGCGCCTGCGGGGGCTCTCGCACCAGATCGCCTTTGTCGCCGCGCTTCCGCTCGCCGTGGCGCTCGTCCTCGAGTCGAACACCACACGCGGACGCGTCTCGGCCGCGGTCTTCGGCGCGAGCGTCGCAGCGATGTTCGGCGCGAGCGCGCTCTACCACCGGGTCACGTGGTCGCCGCGCCTGCGCCCGTGGATGCGCCGTCTCGACCATGCGGGGATCTACGCCCTGATCGCCGGCACTTACACGCCGTTCGGGCTGCTCGTCCTGAGCGGCAACTGGAGCGTCGTCGTGCTCGCGATCGTGTGGACGGGCGCCGTCGCGGGCGTCGCGCTCAAGTTCCTCTGGGTCGACGCCCCGAAGTGGCTCTCGGCCGTGATCGGCATCGCGCTCGGCTGGGTGGGCATCGTCGCGTTCCCGCAGATCCTCGACCGCCTCGGCCTCACGCCGGCGCTGCTCGTCCTCGCGGGCGGCATCGCCTACACCGTCGGCGCCGTCGTCTACGCCAGGCGCCGGCCCGACCCCGTCCCGGCGGTCTTCGGCTACCACGAGCTCTTCCACGCGTTCGTGATCGCCGCGGTCGCGTGCCACTACGTCGCGGTCGCCGTGTACGCGCTGCCCCAGGCCTAGGAGCTTCGCGAACCGGCGAGATGGAGACGAGACAACCGAGTAGCCGTTCGAGCAGACAGAGGAAGGAGCGAGAGATGACCGAGTCGTACGTCTGGGTCACGACGCGACGGATCAGGGAGGGGGCGCTCGATGACCTGCGGCGGGCCTGGGAGCCGACCGAGCCGCCGGAGGGCATGACGCGGGCGTTCGAGTGGGTCGGCGACGACGGCCGGACGGTCGTCGGCGTCTCGCACTGGACGGACGAGGCGTCCTGCGAGCGCTACCGGGCCTCGGACGCAGAGGCGGAGCGGCGCGAGCGCATGGCGCCGTACGTCGAGTCGGAGGAGTCGAAGACGTACTCGGGCCGCGAGCTCACGATCCCCGAGCGGTAGGCGACGAGGCCCGGCCCGTGCGCCGGGCGAGCTACGGTTCCGCCTGGTGGCGGACGAGCAGGTGCTCGACATCGCCGGGCGCGAGGTCACGATCACGAGCCCGGACAAGGTCTTCTTCGCCGAGCGCGGGGAGACGAAGCTCGACCTCGTCCGCTTCTACCTCGCGATCGCGGAGCCGTTCCTCCGCGCGAACGGCGGCCGACCGACGCTCATGCAGCGGTTCCCGCACGGGGCCGAGGGCAGCTCGTTCTTCCAGAAGCGCGTGCCGAAGGACGTGCCGGACTGGCTCGAGACGACGATCGTCTCGACGCCGAACGGGACGACCTCGCGGGCGCTCGTCCTCGCCGACCTGGCGCACGTGGCCTGGGCGGTGAACCTCGCATGCCTCGGGTTCCACGTGTGGCCGTATCTCGCGGCGGCCCCGGAGGCGACGGACGAGCTCCGGCTCGACCTCGACCCGCAGGGACGTCTCGGCTTCGAAGAGGCGTGCGAGGCCGCGGGCGAGCTCCGCCTGTTCCTCGACGAGCTCGGGATCGCCGGCTTCCCGAAGACGACCGGGCGGCGCGGGATCCACGTCTACGTCCGGCTCGAGCCGCGCTGGGACTCCTACGGCGTGCGCCGCGCCGCCGTCGCCGCGGCGCGCGAGCTCGAGCGGCGCAACCCGAGGCGCTTCACGGCCGCGTGGTGGAAGGAGGAGCGCGGCGAGCGGATCTTCGTCGACTACAACCAGAACGCGCCGCACAAGACCGTCTTCGGCGCGTGGTCGGTGCGCGCGCGGGCGGGCGCGCAGGTGTCGACGCCCTTCGCCTGGGAGGAGCTAGGCGCGGTGCACCCCGACGAGCTCACGGTCGCGACCGTTCCGGCGCGCGTGGCGGAGCGCGGCGATCCGTGGGAGGGGATGAACGAGGCGCCGCAGTCGCTCGCGCCGCTCCTCGAGCTGTACCAGCGCGACCGCGCGAACGGCCTCATGGACGCGCCGTGGCCCCCGGTGTACCCGAAGCAGCCGGACGAGCCGCCGCGCGTCGCGCCCAGCCGGGCGCGCAAGGATCCGTAGAGCGCAACGTGCACGGAAGTACGGACTGGGGTCCGCGGCGACCCCGATGCCGGCAGGGCCGCGGCGAGGGATGCTGGTCCGTGGAAGGAGGTGTGACCATGCTCACGACGGAGGAGTACCTCGAGGCGGAGTTCGGTTACGACCTCGCGAGGGCCCGGCGCGGATTCAGGATCCACGCGGCCGTCTTCGCGGTCGTCATGACGGGGTTGATCGTGCTGAACGCGCTCCTGATCGCGTTCACCGGCGCGAACTTCCCGTGGGCGGTGTTCCCGCTCGTCGGTTGGGGCCTCGGCCTCACCGGCCACTACTTCTGCGGCGTCCGGGGTGCCGCGCAGGAGATCCGCGCGCGGCAGGCGGAGATCCGGAGGTCCGCACGCCCGCGCGTGCCCGCGTAGGCGCGGAATCGAAGGGAGGCGCAACGATGGCAACCATCTCGCACGAGCCGCCCGCGACGACGACCGTCGCCCGGCGGTACGAGTACAAGGTGCTCGACACGACCGCACGGCTCGAGGAGGAGCTGAACGCGCTCGGCGCGATCGGCTGGCAGGTCGTCGGGGTGACGACGAAGAAGCAGCTCTTCATCGCCCCGCCCCAGGCGATCATTCTCATGCGCGAGCTGTAGCCGGCTGATCCGGTCAGGGCCCGGGAGGCGCGGCCGGATGCATCTCGGCGTCCGCCTGCGCCTCCAGCCTTCGCGCGAGCGCCCGCACGCTCGCGCGAAGCTCCTCGGGCTTCAGGATCGTGAACCCGCAGTCGAGCCCCGCGAGCTGGCCGGCCGTCCAGTCGAGCGAGCCGACGCGCATGCGCAGGAGCGTTCCCTCGCCGGCTCCGGAGAGCTCGGCGAGCGTGGCGGGAAGCCGGCGGGCCGCCTCTTCCAGCGGAAGGTGCAGGAGCACCTCGACCTCCCACCTCCAGGGCACGCGCGCGAGGGAGCGGCTGACGTGCGCGACGGCGTCGAAGCCGTCCGGCGGCGGGGCGGCCGGCGCGTCGAGGAGGCCGAGCTCACGCATGCGATCGACGCGGAACGTCCTCAGGGCGTCGCGGCCGTGGTCGTGCGCGGCCAGGTACCAGCGCCCGGAGTGGACGACGAGGCCGTACGGGCTCAGCTCGCGCCGGGTGTCCTCGCCGGCGTACGACCGGTACCTCGTCCGGAGGCGCCTGCGCCGGCGGATCGCCTCGGCGACGAGCAGGGCGGTGTCGCCGGCGACCGGTGCTCCGTCGGGTGCGGCGGCGGTGAAGTCGAGCGTCGCCTCGAGCGCCTCCACGCGCCGGCGCAGGGCGTCCGGCAGCACCCGGTGGAGCTTCGCCAGGGCCCCGTCCACGGCCTCCTCCGAGCCGTGCAGCCCCAGGTGGCCCGCGGCGATCGCGCCGAGCGCGAGGACGACCGCCTCGTCGTCGTCGAGCATGAGCGGGGGCAGACGAAAGCCCGGCCGGATCCGGTAGCCGCCCCCGACGCCGCGCTGGCCCTCGACCGGTATCCCCAGGTCCTGCAGTGCCGTGACATAGCGCCGGACCGTGCGGCGGTCGATCCCGAGCCGGTCGGAGATCTCTCTCCCCGTCGTGAGGGTCTGTGCCTGCAGGAGCTCGAGCAGCTCGAGCAGCCGTGCGGTCGGCGAGAGCACGCATCTGAGTGAAGCACAGATAGCGGGCATGCATCGCCCTATTTCCTCGCTAGCCTCGCGTCGAGCGACGAAGGAGGGCGAGATGCGCGAGACGGCGCAGGCGGAGAGCACGGCGAGAGACTTCGACTTCTGGATGGGACGGTGGAGGGTGCGGAACACCTTCCTGCGCGAGCGGCTCGCGGGCTCGGACGCGTGGGACGAGTTCGAGGCGACGAGCGTCGCCCGCCCGCTGCTAGACGGCCTCGGCAACGAGGACGAGTTCCGGACGGACTACGGGGGCGGCTTCGTCGCCATGTCCTTCCGCTTCTTCGATCCCGAGACGAGGCTGTGGGCGATCTACTGGGCCGACAGCCGCAGGCCCGGCCGGCTCGACCCGCCGGTCCTCGGCTCGTTCTCCGGGGACACCGGCGTCTTCGAGGGCACGGACACGTTCGACGGCCGGCCGATCGTCGTGCGCTTCGTCTGGTCGCGCGTCACGACGCCCACGCCGCGCTGGGAGCAGGCGTTCTCCGCCGACGGGGGCGAGACGTGGGAGACGAACTGGGTGATGGAGTTCACGCGGGCGGAGGACGGGCGATGAGCGTGCTCGAGCAGCTCGGCGCCGTACGGCCCGACTACCACCACGTCTCGAAGCTCGTCCGCCCGGCCGAGAGCCTCATGCTCGACGACGCGCTCCTCAAGTGGTACGACGTCGCCCCGGCCGACGCGCGGGTCCCGAGCGGCGTCCGCGCGCTGGCGCGCCGCAACCTGCGCGCCGGCGTGAGGTCGGGAACGCTCGAGCTCTCCGGCGACCTCGGGTTCGTCGTCCTTCACCGGTGCGGCGGCGACTTCTACTTCCTGCTCGTCTGCACGTGGCGGAACGACAACGAGCTCTGGGAGACGGTCTGGGCGAAGCGCAGCGACGAGGACGAGTTCGGCCCCTGGCCCGTCGAGGGCACGCACCGGCCGACGTTCTGCGTATGGGAGCTCGGCGCGGTGTGCCACGAGCGGAGCGCGTGGACCCGCTACCTGCGCTCGACGCGAGACGAGGCGGCGAAGCTCGCCTACGCGCGGGACACGTTCGACGGCGAGGTCTGAACGCCCGGGCAGAATCTCGCTCCGTGACGATCTGGAGATGCCGCCCTGGCTCCGGCCGGTCGGGGTGCTGGTCGGCCTCGCGGCCCTCATCGGCGGGACGGTCGCGCTGTTCACGATCGAGAACAGCGCCGGCAGCCTGTTCGTCATCAGGGTCGGATGGTGCTCGTTCTCCTGGCGTTGTTCGGCGACCGCGTCCAGCTCGAGTCGTTCGAGCTCCTGGGAGCGAACGTCAAGGTGCGCGACGTCGTGAAGGATCGTCTTCGGCTCGCCGAGTCCCCCGAGGCGGACACCGCAGGTTCCCCGGAGCTCGCTGGCGCGCGAGGAGGCGTCGACACTGCAGAGGCTCGCCGGTCTGTACGACCTGTACCGGTACGTCCGCCGGGCGCAGCCGACCTCGGACGAGCGAACGGCTGCTCTCGACCAGCTCGCACGTCGGATGCAGGCCGCCGCCGGCGAGGCGGAGTTCGACGCCGCAGAGGTGGCCACGTGGTTCCACGAGGGAGACGACGCGCTGCGGGTCATCGCGTTGAACGTGATGCTCGCGCGCGCGGAATGCCGGCAGCTCTCCGCCGTTCTCGGGACGATCGAGGAGCCGCGCAGCCTCTTCGAGCAGTACTACGGCCTCCGGCTCGCCCGCGCCATGGTGCCGTCGCTCGACGGTCTCGAGCGCGGGATCCTCGCCGGGGCGATCGAGCGAGCAAGACGCCGACGCCGCTTCCGCCGGGACGAGCCGCTCATGCGGCTCGGCGACGAGCTCCTCGCCGAGCTCACGGGCTAGGTGCGGTCGTGGTTCTCTCGCGCGCGCAACATGTGACGCCCGAGCATGCCGCCCGGGGCTGCGCATCAGGCCCTCTGGAGTTCGAACGGGTAGCGCGTCCTGTTCTCGTCGAGCTTCTGGACGAGGTCGAGCAGCAGGTGCTGGAGCTTGGTCAAGCGCAAACGGCCACCGTCGTCAATCTCCCTCAGGTCGCGCTCGAGCGGGTCGAGCCACTCCTTCATCGTCGCCCGCTGTCTCACGAACGTCGCAAACCCCATGCAGGTCGCCTTGCCGTCCGACGTGACGATCATGCACTCGCCGAGCCCTCGCTGCTCGACGCGCCAGACCATGAACTGATGACCGTAATCGTCCGTCAGGAACGTCTCGCCGATGTCGCGCAGAAGCTGCGCAACCTCACGCGTTTCTCCGTCGTTGAGGAAGCGGAGAAACTGAATCTCCCGGCGAATGACCTCTCGCCAGCCGAAGAACTGCGCGAAGACGTACAACGTGCTTTCGAGGGCTGCCTGCTGCTTCCCCGCCTTTTCCCGAGCACGTAGTCCTCCGTGAACCTGTTGCAGAGAATGTTGTGGCGCCTTGCCTGAAGCTCGTACGCGGCCGCGAGCAGAGGGTCGCGATGCCTCTCGAGCACCGATCTCGCCTCCCGACGGGCCTGCAGCACAGGCGCGCCCCAAACGGTTGCGACCGTGCTGACGACGGACCCCGCGAGCGCGATCAGGGCTATCACGACGGCAGGATCCATCCTGCCTATCGTCCCACGTAGCCCGGACGCGTGGACGCACGCGAACGCGCGTGCGACACGGGCAGCGCCACCGTTGCATCCCGCGGCCTCGGAGTTCCAGAATCTTCGCGCGCGCCCCGCCCAGGCGTGGAACTCGGGTTACACTGCCGCATCGAGTCCGGGAGGGTGTGGTCAGGGGGACCGTGCCGCGTCTGGAGGACGAGGTAGCTGGGATCGAAAGGCCGAGGCGCGATCGCCCGTGGCCGCAGCTGTCCGGCGAGTCGCCGAGGACGCGACCGCCACCATCCTCGACGGGAGGTGCAACACGT
>JAICNY010000102.1 GCA_025930955.1 Thermoleophilia bacterium | reverse complement strand
CGCGACGCGCCGACGCGCGCGGCGCCGACGAGCGCCTCGACCTCGGCGACCGCGCGCTCGAGGTCGTCGTTCACGACGACGTGGTCGAACCCGTCCTTCTCGAGCGTCTGGCGCCGCGCGAGCTCGAGCCGCTCGCTGATCTCCCCCGCGCTCTCGGTCGCGCGTGCGCGCAGGCGCCGCTCGAGCTCGTCGAAGGACGGCGGCTCGACGAAGATCGTGAGCGCATCCGGCCGCAGCTCCTTCACACGTCGCGCCCCCTCGGTCTCGAGCTCGAGGACGCAGCTCCGCCCGGAATCGAGGATGTGCTCCACCTCGGAGTTCAGCGTCCCGTACCGGTGCCCGGAGACGAAGACGACGTGCTCGAGGAACTCGCCCGCGGCGACCCGCTCGTCGAACTCCGCGTCGGAGAGGAAGTGGTAGTGCCGCCCGCCCGTCTCGCCCGAGCGCCGGCGGCGCGTCGTCGCGGAGACGGCGACCTCGAGGTCGGGCCGCTTCTCGACGAGCCGGCGGATCAGCGTGCCCTTCCCCGCCCCGGACGGACCGGTGACCACGATGAGCCGGCCCCGAAGGGCGGTGCCGCTCGCTCCGGGATCCTGGTTCGTCTCTATGGCGATGGACGTGGTCAGCGGCGTAGGAGGCTCACGAGCTCCGTGCGCTGGCGCTCGGACAGCCCGCCCACGGTCTTGGACTGGCTGATCCGGCACTGGTTCAGGAACCGCGCCGCCTTCACGCGCCCGAACTTCGGCACGGCCATGAGGATGTCGATCACCTTGGCGGTCTCCACGTAGGCCGGGGGCGCGCTCAGGATCTCCTCGATCCTCGCCGAGCCGGCCTTCAGGTCCTTCTTGAGCTGTGCGCGGCGGACGCGGATCTCGTTCGCGCGGCGCAGGGCCTCCATCCGCTGGTCGAGGGAGCGGAGGGGAGCCTGAACCTGGGTCCTCGACGCCTGCATGGCGGGCGATTCTAACACCATGCCCGTCAACGGCAAGTCGAAGGTTTAGGGCGTTTTTGCAGGTGTTTTTGTCGAAGGAGGCAACGGCGCCGCGCTCTCCTCGTGCGCGACGCCCCGCGCTGCGAGCGGGTCTGCGAACCCGCGGGCGGCGGCTTCAGCGGCCAGCTCGGCTCTGATCCGGCCGGGCGCGGAGGGGTCGCGGAAGAGCACCGTGCCGAGCGCGACGGCGGACGCACCCGCGGCGATCAGGTCGAGCGCGTGCCGGCCCGACTCCACCCCGCCCATGCCGACGATCGGGAGCCCCGTGGCCCGGTGGCAGGCGAAGACGGCGGCCAGCGCGACGGGCCGGAGCGCGGGACCGGAGTACCCCCCGGTCCCGCTCGCGACGACCGGGCGGAGCGTCCGCTCGTCGAGCGCGAGGCCGCGGAGCGTGTTCACGACTGAGAGCCCGTCCGTCCCCGCGGCCGCCGCCGCCTCGGCCGCCGCGGCCACGTCCGGCGCGGACGGGGAAAGCTTCGTGTAGAGCGGCTTCGCGGTCACGGCCCGCGCGGCCCGCACGATCTCCTCGGTCGCGTCGACGGGCGAGGCGACGTTCGGGCACGAGACGTTCAGCTCGAGCGCGGCGATCCCCGGCTCGCCGTCGAGCCGTGCGCAGAGCTCGGCGTAGTCGGCGGCCGCGAACCCGCCCACGGAGACCCAGAGCGGCACGCCGAGCTCGCGCAGGCGGGGAAGGGCGTCGGCGCAGAAGCGGTCGATCCCCGGGTTCTGGAGGCCGATCGAGTTCAGCATCCCGGCGTCCGTCTCGGCGATCCGCGTCGGCGGGTTTCCGGCCCGAAGGAGCGGCGTGACCGTCTTCGTCACGAAGGCGTCGAGGCTCCGCGCGACGCCGGGCGCCGTGAGCGCGTCGAGGCAGCCGGAGGCGTTCAGGATCACGCCGCCTCCTCCCGCGCGAGCGGCGCTGCGACGTCCGCGGCGGCCAGCACAGGCCCTTCCACGCAGAGCCGACGGAGCGTGCCGCCGATCTCGACTGCACAGCCGTAGCACGCGCCGTAGCCGCACGCCATCGGCGCCTCCCACGCAAGCTGCGCGCCGGGCGCGAGCGCGGCGACCGCGCGGAGCATCGGCTCCGGCCCGCACGCGAGGACTCCGTGGCCCGGCTCGAGCCGTTCGGTCACGTACTCCGGCTCGACGACGACCTCGGCACCGGGCAGGAGCGCCGCCGCTTCCGCGTGCTCGGCGGAGCGGAAGCCGAGGAGCGCCGGCGCGCCGCCGAGCCGCTCGGCAAGGTACGGGAGCGGCGCGATCCCGATCCCGCCGCCGACGAGGAGCGGCCGCTCGACGTCGAGCCGGAAGCCGTTCCCGAGCGGCCCGAGCACGTCGAGCTCGTCTCCGGTCTCGAGGGCGGCGAGCGCCCGCGTCCCGGGCCCGATCGGGTCGAGCAGGAACCCGAGCTCGCCGGGGAGCGCGAGGCAGAGGCTCATCGGCCGCGGCAGCACGCGCCCGGGAGGCGAGAGCATGAAGAACTGGCCCGGCTCGCCGGGCTCGAGCCCCGCGCGCGAGACGCGCAGGAGCACGTAGCGCCCGACGCTCTCGACGCCGCAGGTCCTAGCCCGTGCCCGCCGCAACTCGCTCCTGGAGGGACAGGGCCTCGTCGCGCCCCGCGCCCGCGATCGCCTCGACCGCCGCCGCCGCGCCGGCGAGCGTGGTCACGCAGGGGACGCGGGCGACGAGGGCCGCCTCGCGGATCCGGTAGCCGTCCGAGCGGGCCCCGCTCCCGGCGGGGGTGTTGACGACGAGGTCGCAGCGGCCGCGGCGGACGAGGTCGACGACGGTGGCGTCGTCGCCGGGCTCCGAGACCTTGCGGACGCGCGCGACCGGGATCCCGGCCTGCGCGAGCGCGGCCGCCGTGCCCGTCGTCGCAAGAAGCGTGAAGCCGACCTCGGCGAGCCTCCGCGCGAGCCCGACCGCCGCGGCCTTGTCGCCGTCCGCGACGGAGAGGAACGCGCGGCCGCCGGCGGGCAGCGGGCGTCCTGCGGCCCGCTCGGCCTTCGCGAACGCGGTCGGGAAGTCGCCGGCGCTCGCCATCACCTCGCCGGTCGAGCGCATCTCGGGCCCGAGCACCGGGTCGGCGCCCGGAAAGCGCGCGAACGGGAAGACGGCCGCCTTGACGCTGACCTGCGACGGCGCGCCCTCGTCCGGCAGCGCGAGGTCGGCGAGCCGCGCGCCCGCCATCAGCCGGCACGCCGCGTCGACGAGGTTCACGCCGATCGCCTTCGAGGCGAACGGCACGGTGCGCGACGCGCGCGGGTTCGCCTCGAGCACGAACGCCTCCCCGCGGACGAGCGCGAGCTGGACGTTCACGAGCCCGACGACGCCGAGCGCGGGAGCGAGCCGGCGAACGACATCGCGGACGCGCGCGAGCTCGCCGGGCGCGAGCGAGATCGGCGGGAGCACGCACGACGAGTCGCCCGAGTGGACGCCCGCCTCCTCCACGTGCTCCATGACGGCCGCGACGTACGTCTCCTCGCCGTCGCAGAGCGCGTCCACGTCGAGCTCGAGCGCCCCCTCGAGGAAGCGGTCGACGAGGATCCGCTCGCCCGGCTCGACGGCCGCGCGGACGTCCTCCGCGGCGTAGCAGACGCGCATCCGCCGCCCGCCGAGCACGTACGAGGGCCGGGCGAGCACCGGGTAGCCGATCCGCTCGGCCGCGGCGGCCGCCTCCTCGGGCCCGGTCGCCATCGCCCAGGGCGGCACCGCGATCCCGAGCCGGTCGCAGAGCGCGCCGAAGCGCTCGCGGTCCTCGGCGAGGTCGATCGCGTCGAACGGCGTCCCGAGGATCCGCTCCCCCGCCGCCTCGAGCGCCCGGGCGAGCTTGAGCGGCGTCTGGCCGCCGAGCTGGATCGCGACCCCGGCCGGCCGCTCGCGCGCGCAGAGCTCCAGCACGGCCTCGACGTCGAGCGGCTCGAAGTAGAGCCGGTCGGACGTGTCGTAGTCGGTCGAGACGGTCTCCGGATTGCAGTTCACCATGACCGCGTCGTAGCCGAGCTCGCGGAAGCTTCTCGCCGCGTGGACGCAGCAGTAGTCGAACTCGATTCCCTGGCCGATCCGGTTCGGGCCGGAACCGAGGATGACGACGCTCGCGCCCTCGCGCGGCCGCGCGCCCTCGTCGCGCTCGCCCCACGTGGAGTAGAGGTAGTTCGAGGCCGCCTCGACCTCGGCCGCGCAGGAGTCGACCGCGCGGTAGACGGGCCGGACGCCCGCCGCGAGGCGCTTCGCGCGCGCCTCCGCCTCGGGCGCGCCCGCGCGGGCGGCGATCTCGGCGTCCGACCAGCCGGCGCGCTTGAGCCGCTCCCAGTCGGCCTTCACGAGGTCGTCGAGCGCGCGGACACGGTCAAGCTCCGCCGCGGCGGCGGCGAGCTCACCGCGAAACCACGGGTGGACCCCGTCCGGGAGCAGGTCGAGCGTCGCCCACGGCCCGGCCGGAACGCCGTCGAGCTCGCGGCTCCGCATCGCCTTCAGGAACGCCTCGGAGAACGTCCGGCCGATCCCCATCGTCTCGCCGACGGACTTCATCTGCGTCCCGAGCGTCGGGTCGGCGCCGGGGAACTTGTCGAAGGCGAAGCGCGGGAACTTGACCACGACGTAGTCGAGGGTCGGCTCGAAGCTCGCGGGCGTCGTGCCGGTCAGGTCGTTCGGGATCTCGTCGAGCGTGTAGCCGACGGCGAGCTTCGCGGCCACCTTGGCGATCGGGTAGCCGGTCGCCTTCGACGCGAGCGCCGAGGAGCGGGAGACGCGCGGGTTCATCTCGATCACCCGCACCTCGCCCGTCTCACGCTCGCGCGCGAACTGGATGTTCGAGCCGCCGCACTCGACGCCGACCGCGCGGACGATCGCCGCGGCGGCGTTCCGGAGCTCCTGGTACGCCTCGTCCGGCAGCGTCATCTGCGGAGCGACCGTGACCGAGTCGCCGGTGTGGACGCCCATCGGGTCGAGGTTCTCGATCGAGCAGACGACGACGACGTTGTCGCGGGAATCGCGGATCACCTCGAGCTCGAACTCGTCCCAGCCCGCGAGGTACTCCTCGACGAGCACCTGGCCGACCGGGCTCTCGGCGAGCGCGCGGTAGAGGCGCGGCTCGAGCTCCTCCGGCGTCCAGGCGATCCCGCCGCCGTGGCCGCCGAGCGTGAACGCCGGGCGCAGGACGAGCGGGAAGGCGAGCCCCTCGGGCACGTCCTCCGCCGCCGTGACGATCCGCGACTCCGGTACGCGCAGGCCGACGGAGAGAACCGTCTCGCGGAACCGCTCGCGGTCCTCGGCGCGGCGGATCACCTCCACCCCGGCCCCAATCAGCTCGATCCCGAGCGCGTCCAGGATCCCGCGCCCGGCCAGCTCGGACGCGAGGTTGAGCGCGGTCTGGCCGCCGAGCGTCGGGAGAAGCGCGTCGGGCCGCTCCCGCTCGAGGACGCCCGCGACGCCCTCGAGGTCGAGCGGCTCGAGATACGTCCGGTCGGCGAAGCCGGGGTCGGTCATGATCGTCGCGGGGTTCGAGTTGCAGACGATCGTCCTGAACCCCTCCGCGCGCAGCACCTTGAGCGCCTGCGAGCCCGCGTAGTCGAACTCGCACGCCTGCCCGATCACGATCGGCCCCGAGCCGATCAGGCAGACGGAGTGGAGATCAGGCCGCCGCGGCATACCGGAGCTCCTCCACCCAGCCGTCGACGAGCGGGCGGGCGTCGTGCGGGCCGGGGCCCGCCTCGGGATGGAACTGGACGGAGCGGGCGCGCTCGCCGGGGAGCTCGAGCCCCTCGACCGTGCCGTCGTAGAGCGAGACGTGCGTCACCTCGGCGCCGGCGCCCTCGACGGCGAAGCCGTGGTTCTGCGCGGTGACGAGAACACGGCCGCTCGCGAGCTCGAGCACCGGGTGGTTCGCGCCGCGGTGGCCGAAGCGAAGCTTGAACGTCCGGAGGCCGAGCGCCTGCGCGAGGAGCTGGTGCCCGAGGCAGATCCCGAGCAGCGGCACCCGGCCGACGAGCTCGCGGACGAGCCCGGTCTCCGCCGTGAGCGCGGCCGGGTCGCCCGGGCCGTTCGACGCGACGGCCCCGTCCGGCGCGGCCGCGAGCACCTCCTCGGCGGTCGCCGAGTGCGGGAAGACGTGCACCTCCGCACCGGCCGCGAGCAGCCGTCCGACGATCGAGCGCTTGCAGCCGAAGTCGAGCACGGCGACTCGCACCGACCCGCGGCCGACGACGTACGGCTCCCGCGTCGACACGCCGCCGGCGAGCGCGCGCCCGGCCATCGTCGGCTCCGCGCGGATCCGGGCGAGAAGCGCCGGCACGGAGGCCTCGCCGGCGACGAGCGCCGCTCGCATCGCGCCCTTCGCCCGCAGGTGGAGGACGAGCGAGCGCGTGTCGACCTCGTCGAGCGCGACGATCCCGTGGTCGGCGAGCCAGCGCGTCCACGCCTCGCCGCCCGCGCGGCGCATGAGGACACCGCGCGCATGCGGGCGGTCGCTCTCCGAACGGGCCGCCTCCACGCCGTAGTTGCCGACCATCGCGGCGGTGAAGCAGACGAGCTGCTCCGCGAAGCTCGGGTCGGTGACGACCTCCTGGTAGCCCGACATCGCCGTCGTGAAGACGGCCTCGCCGACCGCCACGCCGGGCGCGCCGACCGAGCGGCCGTCGAACCGCGTGCCGTCCTCGAGGAGCAGGAAGCCCCTCATGCGGCGAACGCCACCCGGCCGCCCGCGACGGTGAGCGCGACCCGCCCGGCGAGCGTCTCGCCGAGGAGCCACGAGTTGGCCGACTTCGAGCGGAAGCCGGACTCCTCCACGCGCCACGTCCCGGCGAGGTCGAGGAGGACGAGGTTCGCCTCCGCGCCCTGCGCGATCCGCGGCGCCTCGAGGCCGTACACCCGCGCGGGACCGGCGGTCATTCGCTCGAGCAGCGTCTCGAGCGCGAGGACGCCGGGCTGCACGAGCCGCGTGTAGAGGACGGAGAACGCGGTCTCCAGGCCGGTGACGCCGAACGGGGCGCCCTCGAACGGCACCTCCTTCTCGTGCCGCGCGTGCGGTGCGTGGTCGGTCGCGACCGCCTCGATCGTCCCGTCGCGGAGCGCCTCGACGAGCGCGGCGCGGTCGGGCTCGGCGCGGAGCGGCGGGTTCATCTTCACGTTCGCGTCGAGCGAGCGGACGCGCTCGTCCGTCGCGGTCAGGTGGTGCGGCGTGACCTCGCCGCTCGCGGCGACGCCCTCCGCGCGGGCGCGGCGGAGCTCCTCGACCGACTCGCGCGCGGAGAGGTGGAGCAGGTGCACGGGTCGCTCCTCGTAGCGGGCGAGCGCGAGGTCGCGGGCGACCATGAGGCTCTCGGCGATCGAGGGGTAGCCACCGAAGCCGAGCTCCGCGGACGTCTCGCCCTCGTGCATCTGGCCGCCGCGGGTGAGCGTCCGCTCCTCGCAGTGGAGTGCGATCGTCGGGCCGGCCGCCGCGCCGTACTGGAGCGCGCGGCGCAGGAGCCCGGGCGAGGCCACCGGCTGCCCGTCGTCCGAGAACCCGGCCGCGCCCGCCTCGGCGAGCTCGACCATCTCCGTCAGCTCGTCGCCCGTCTGCCCCTTCGTGATCGCGGCGAGGAACCCGACCGGGATCTCCGCCTCGGCGCGCGCTCGCTCGCGGAGCGACCCGAGCACGGACGCCGAGTCGACGACCGGGTCGGTGTTCGGCATGGCGAGGATCGCGCAGTAGCCGCCGACGGCGGCCGCCCGGGTCCCCGAGGCGATGTCCTCCTCGTCCTCCCGGCCGGGCGTGCGCAGGTGGACGTGCGGGTCGACGAACGCGGGCGCGAGCACGAGCCCAGCGCCGTCGATCACGCGATGGCCGTTCGCGTCGAGCCCGGCGCCGAGCGCGGCGATCGTGCCGCTGTCGACGCGGACGTCGAGGACGGCGTCGATCCCCTCGGTCGGGTCGAGGACGCGCGCGCCGCGGACGACGAGATCGTCCTTCGGCCTGTTCGGGGCGGTAAGCGGCGTCATCACGCGACCGCCTGGATCTCGGCCACCTTCACGCCGACCGGGCCGTGCGTGAGGAGGTCGTAGAGGACGGCCATCCGGACGGCGAGCCCGCTCCGCACCTGGCGCTCGATGAGCGCGTCGGCCATGTCCGCGACGGCTCCGTCGATCTCGACGCCGCGGTTCATCGGGCCGGGGTGCATGACCTTCTGCCCCGGGCGGATCCGCTCCGGCGTCACACCCCAGCGCGCCGTGTACTCGCGCAGGCTCGGGACGTAGTTGGCGCCCGCGAGCATCCGCTCCTTCTGCATCCGGAGCACGTAGACGACGTCCGCCTCCTTGATCGCCCCGATGTCGTGGGAGACCGCGCAGCCCATCGCCTCGATCCCCCGCGGGATGAGCGGCGGGGGACCGACGAGCGTCACGTGCGCGCCCATGAGGAGGAGCGCCTGGACGTCCGAGCGCGCGACCCGCGAGTGCAGGACGTCGCCGACGATCGCGACGTGGAGACCCTCGACCCGCCCGAGCTCCTCGACGATCGTGTAGAGGTCGAGGAGCGCCTGCGTCGGGTGCTGGTGCTTGCCGTCGCCGGCGTTCACGACGTGCGCCTCCGTGAAGCGCGCGACGAGGTTCGGCGCGCCGATCTCCGGATGGCGGATGACGATGACGTCGGGGTCGTAGCAGCCGATCGTGAGCGCCGTGTCCTTGAGGGACTCGCCCTTGTCGACGGCGGAGCCGCTCGCCTTGATCGACATGACGTCCGCGGACAGGCGCTTCGCGGCAAGCTCGAAGCTCGAGGACGTTCGCGTCGAGCTCTCGTAGAAGAGGTTCACGACGGTGCGGCCGCGGAGCGTCGGGAGCTTCTTCACGTCGCGGTCGAGGGTCCCGGCGAAGGTCTTCGCGAGCGTGAGCAGCCGTTCGACGTCGTCGCGCGCGAGGTCGCCGATCGAGATCAGGTGCCGCCGCTCGGGCGGCTTCGGAGGCAGGAGCTCGTCGCGGACGAGCGGTCGCACGTCAGCCATTCGTCACCTTTCGGTCGCGGGTTCGAGGAGCACGGCGTCGACCTCGTCGAGCTCGACGAGCTGCACCTGGATGCGCTCGCCGCGCGAGGTCGGCAGGTTCTTGCCGACGTAGTCGGGCCGGATCGGGAGCTCGCGGTGCCCGCGGTCGACGAGGCACGCAAGCTGGACGCGCCCGGGGCGCCCGTAGGCGAAGAGCGCCTCGATCGCGGCGCGGATCGTCCGGCCGGTGTAGAGGACGTCGTCGACGAGCACGCACGTCATCCCCTCGAGCGGGAAGTCGAGGCTCGTCGAGCGGACGACCGGCTGCGCGTGGAGCGGCGCCTCGCTCCCGCGCACGTGGAGGTCGTCCCGGTGGAACGTGATGTCGAGCGTCCCGAGCTCGACCTCGGTGCCCGTGAACTCGTGGATCAGCCGGCGGAGGCGTTGCGCGAGCGGGACGCCGCGCGTGTGGATGCCGACGAGCGCGACGTTCGCGAGGTCCCGGTTCCCCTCGACGATCTCGTGGGCGATGCGGACGATCGTGCGGCCGAGCGCGTCGGCATCGAGCAGGACCTTCTCCGCCTGGGAGGGCGCGACCACTCTCGCAACTCCTTTCCGGCCTCACGGGACCGAGTTAAAGGGTCGGGCGGAGTATAGGGGCGCCCCCCGGACGGCCCTCGCCGAGCCTTGCGGGGAGCGCCTCGGCACGCGACGATGGCGCCGTGATCGTCCACTTCACCGCGTTCCTCGGGGTCGTCGTCCTCGTGATCGTCACGCCGGGGCCGGACACGGCGCTCACGATCCGGAGCACGCTGCTCGGCGGGCGCGCGGCGGGGCTCGCCACGGCGGCCGGGGTCGCGGCGGGACAGGCCGTCTGGGCGCTCGCGGCCGCGGTCGGGATCGCCGCGCTCGTGCAGGCGTCGCAGCCGGCCTTCACGGCGCTGCGGCTCCTCGGCGCGGCGTATCTCGTCCTCCTCGGCCTGCAGTCGCTCATCGCCGCGGTGCGCGGGCACCGGCGTGCGGCGCTGGCTGTGGCGGCGCGCGGTGCGGGCCTTCGGCCCGCCGTCGCGCTCCGCCAGGGGCTCCTGAGCAACCTCGCGAACCCGAAGATGGCCGCGTTCTTCACGAGCCTCCTCCCCCAGTTCGTCGTCGGTCCGTCGTTCGCGCCGCTCTTCGCGCTCGGGCTCGTGCTCTGCGGGCTGACGCTCGTCTGGCTCGCCGCCTACGCGGTCGCGGTGGCCCGGGCAGGCGACCTTCTGCGCCGGCCGCTGGTCCGGCGGGCGATCGACGCGGTGACCGGCGCCGTCCTCGTCGCGCTCGGCCTGCGGATCGCCGCCGACCGCCGCTGACGGGCGCCGGCCCTGCCACGGCCGTGGCCGCACCGGCCATTGTCCCGCCGCCGCGCCAGGCACCGGCCGTGGCCCTCGGGGACAACGGCCGCTCGGGCCACTGTCCCGTGCCAGGCACCGGCCGTGGCCACCGAGGACGTGGCCTGACGGGACGCTACGCGCGCTCGGCGCCGAGGATCAGCCAGTCGAGCGTCGACTCGACCGTGTCGGGAAGCTCCCGCTCGGCG
>JAICNY010000240.1 GCA_025930955.1 Thermoleophilia bacterium | reverse complement strand
TCCGGCGTGCGCTACTCGCGGCCGACGTCCTCGGGCTCTCGTCCGCGTTCCTCATCGCAGTGCTCATCTTCGGCGAGCGAGGGGCGGGCGACCGAGTCGGAGGCCTCGGGGAGTTCGGTCTCTTCGTGCTCACGCTTCCACTCTGGGTCGTGGTCGCGAAGCTGCACGGGCTCTACGACCGCGACGAGGATCGCGCGGACCACTCGACGGTCGACGACATGGTCAGCGTCCTCCACCTCGTCACGATCGGCGCCTGGATCCTTTACGCGGGCGCGTGGATGACGGGCATTGCGGAACCCGAGCTCGCGCGGGTCTTCGCGTTCTGGGTCCTCGCCATCGCCTTCGTCTCCGGCGGCCGAGCGCTCGCGCGGTCTTATTGCCGCCGGAGCGTCGAGTACCTGCAGAACACCGTCATCGTCGGCGCGGGCGACGTCGGCCAGCTCATCGCCCGGAAGCTGCTCCAGCATCCCGAGTACGGGATCAACCTCGTCGGCTTCGTGGATGCCGACCCCAAGGCGCGCCGGCCGGGGCTCGAGCATGTCGCCCTTCTCGGCACGGCGAACGAGCTTGACGAGATCGTCGAGACCTACGACGTCGAGCGAGTCGTCATCGCGTTCTCGAGGGAACCGGTCGACTCCATGCTTGCCCGCATCCGGGCGCTGCGCGACCGTGAGATCCAAATCGACGTCGTCCCGCGTCTGTACGAAGCCGTCGGGCCGCGCGTCGGAGTGCACACCGTCGAGGGCGTCCCCCTCGTTGGGCTGCCGCCCGCACGCCTCACGCGCTCTTCGCGAACGCTGAAGCGAGCGCTGGACGTCGGGGGCGCCCTCGTCGGTCTGCTGATCACCGCACCGCTCTTCGCCTACATCGCCGTCCGGATCCGCCGCGACTCCCCGGGGCCGATCCTGTTCCGCCAGACGCGGCTCGGCGCGGACATGCGCCCGTTCACGGCGCTCAAGTTCCGCACGATGCGCGTCGGAGCGGACACCGATGTCCACCGGGACTACATCAAGGCGACCATGACCTCGGACGCGCCGCTGAACGGAAACGGGATGTACAAGCTCGACCGCTCCGACGCGATTACTCCGTTCGGTGCGTGGCTGCGCAAGACGAGCCTCGACGAGCTCCCGCAGCTCTGGAACGTGTTGCGCGGCGACATGTCGCTTGTCGGCCCGCGCCCGTGCCTCGACTACGAGACCGAGCACTTCGCGCCGCATCACTTCGAGCGGTTTCTCGTCCCCGCGGGCCTGACGGGGCTCTGGCAGGTGACGGCGCGCGCGAACTCCACGTTCGGCGAGGCGCTCGAGATGGACGTCGCGTACGCGCGTGGCTGGTCGCTCGGGCTCGATCTGCGGCTCCTGTTCCGCACGCCGATCCAGGTGCTCCGCCAGCGCGCGAGGGGGACGGCGTGAACGAGCCCGTCTCCATTGCGGTCGTCGGCCTGGGCTACTGGGGCCCGAACCTCGTCCGGAACCTCGTCGAGGATCCCGGCGCCGAGGTCGCGTACGTCTGCGATCTCCGCGAGGAGCGGCTCGAGAAGCTCAGCCGGCGGTACCCGGCCGTCAGCCTGACGACCGAGTACGAGGCGGTTCTCGACGACGCGCTCGTGGACGCCGTCGTCCTCGCGACTCCAGTCGGGACGCACTACGGGATGGCTCGCGCGGCGCTCGACGCCGGCAAGCACGTTTTCGTCGAGAAGCCGCTCGCGGCCTCGTCAGTCGAGGCGATCGACTTGATCCGGCGCGCGGAGGAGCTCGAGCTCGTTCTCATGCCGGGCCACACGTTCCTCTACAGCCCGCCCGTGCAGGAGATCCGGGCGCTGATCGCGAGCGGGGCGCTCGGCGAGATCTACTTCGTCTCCACGAGCCGCGTGAATCTCGGCCTCCACCAGCCGGACGTGAGCGTCGTCTGGGATCTCGGCCCGCACGACTTCTCGATCCTCCGCTATTGGCTCGAGGAGGCGCCCACGCACGTCTCGGCCCTCGCGAGGAGCTGCGTGCTGCCCGACACGCCGGACGTCGCGTTCATCAACCTCGAGTTCGGCTCCGGCGCCGTTGCGCACGTCGAGCTCTCGTGGCTCGCGCCGAGCAAGCTCCGCCGGACGACGATCGTCGGCTCCGAGAAGATGGTCGTCTACGACGACACGTCCAACGAGCCGGTCCGCGTATTCGATTCGGGCGCGACGCTCCCAGAGCCGGAGTCCTTCGGCGAGTACCGGCTCACGTACAGGACGGGCGACATCGTCTCGCCGGCGATCGAGGCAGCGGAGCCGCTCGCGATCGAGCTGGCGGACTTCTGCGAGACCGTCCGCCACGGCGGCGAGCCGCGCTCGTCCGCGCAGGTCGGGCTGGACGTCATCCGCACGATCGAGGC
>JAICNY010000183.1 GCA_025930955.1 Thermoleophilia bacterium | reverse complement strand
GTGGCGACGTAGCCGAGCCGCTCGGGCTCCGCGGCGGCCGCCGCCGTGGCGGTCGGGTAGAACGTTGGGTCGGGGGTGAGACGGGACATTCGGTGGTGCCTCCTTCGGGTCGGTTTCGCCCGATTTGAGCGCCCTCCGGTAGCCGTCCGGTTGCGATCCGGTAAACGGCCGCGGCGGCACTCGTGCTACCCGTACCGCCGCGGGGCGGGAAACCCCACGCGCGGCCCCTGGAGCGCCCGCGATACTCGCCCGACAGGCCGTAGCGAGCGCACCGATGACTTCTCGCGACGGGCGCGGTCTGTACGGACGAGAATGGGCTCCACGAGCGGACAACCCCCACTCGCGATCGAGGCCACGGGCCTCGTGAAGTCGTTCGGCGAGACGCGCGCCGTCGACGGCGTCGACCTCTCCGTGCGGGACGGCTCGGTCTACGGCGTGCTCGGCCCGAACGGAGCAGGCAAGACGACCACCGTGCGCATGCTCGCGACGCTCCTGCACCCCGACGCGGGCTCGGCGCGCATCCTCGGCCACGACGTCGTGCGCGAGGCGGACACGGTGCGCGGGCTCGTGAGCCTGACCGGTCAGCTCGCCTCGGTCGACGAGGACCTGACCGGCCGCGAGAACCTCATCCTGCTCGGCCGGCTGCTCGGCCTGCGACGCGCCGCCGCGAGGGCGCGCGCGGCGGAGCTGCTCGAGGCGTTCGGGATCGCCGAGGCGGGCGGCCGCCTCGTGAAGCACTACTCCGGCGGGATGCGCCGCCGGCTCGACATCGCCGCGAGCATCGTCGTGACGCCGCGGCTCATGTTCCTCGACGAGCCGACGACCGGCCTCGACCCGCGCTCGCGCAACCAGGTGTGGGACATCATCCGCGCCCTCCAGGCCGAGGGGACGACTGTCCTCCTCTGCACGCAGTACCTCGAGGAGGCCGACCAGCTCGCCGAGGGGATCGCGGTCATCGACCACGGGAAGGTGATCGCCGAGGGGACGCCGGCGCAGCTCAAGGCGTCGGTGGGCACCGGCTCGCTGCACGTGCGCCTCCTCGACCCCGACCAGCGGCCGAACGCCGAGCGCGTCCTCACGCGCACGCTCGATTCCGTGCACCTCGAGAGCGACCCGTCCGCGCTCTCCGCCTCGTGCGCAGACGCCGACCGGGCCGCCGAGGCGGTCGCCGAGCTCGCACGGAACGGAGTCGCGGTGGCCGGGTTCTCGCTCGGCCAGCCGAGCCTCGACGAGGTCTTCCTCGCCCTCACCGGCCACCCGGCCGAGGAGGAGCAGGCCGAGGAGGCGCTCGCCGCGACCGACGGGAGGGCGGCATGAGCGCGACCCCCGCGACGACCCACACCGCCGCCGCGCGCGCGGCCGAGGAGGCCGCGCTCCGCAAGGCGCTCGCCGCCACGCCGCGCCCTCCTCGCGCGAGCGCGCTCTCATCGGCCCTCACGTTCGGCTGGCGCGGGATGCTCAAGGTGAAGCACGTGCCCGAGCAGCTCCTCGACGTGACCATCACCCCGGTCATGTTCGTCCTCATGTTCACGTACCTCTTCGGCGGCGCGATCGCCGGCTCGACCGCGGAGTACCTCGACTACATCCTCCCCGGGATCCTCGTCATGTCGGTGCTCTTCACGACGGTCTACTCCGGCGTCGCGCTGAACACCGACCTGACGAAGGGCGTCGTCGACCGCTTCCGCTCGCTCCCGACCTGGCGCCCCGCGCCGCTCGTGGGCGCGCTGCTCGGCGACAGCGTCCGCTACCTCGTCGCCGGGACGGTGATCGTCGCGCTCGGCGTCGTGCTCGGGTTCCGGCCGGACGAGGGCGTGCCCGGCGTGCTCGCGGCGCTCGGCCTCACGATCGTCTTCGCCTTCGCGCTGTCGTGGGTGTTCACGACGATCGGCCTCCTCATGCGCTCGCCGAGCGCGGTCATGAACGCCGGGTTCATGGGGATCTTTCCCCTCACGTTCCTCTCCAACGTCTTCGTCGACCCCGAGACGCTGCCGAGCGTGCTCGAGGCGTTCGTGAACGTGAACCCGATCTCGTTCCTCGCCGACGCCTCGCGCGGGCTCATGCAGGGCGGCGTCGAGAGAACGGACATCGCGGTCGTGCTCGGCACCGCGGCTGTCCTGACGGCGGTCTTCGCGCCGCTCACCACGCACCTCTACCGCACCCGCAGCTGAGGCGCTGCTGCCGCCGCCACCACCTGTAAGACTATCTTGACAGATGCAAAACGTTTCTGTTTCATGCCCGGTCAGACCGAACGACTCCACCGCGACGAGAGAGGCAGGTAAGCCATGACGAACGGAGTCCCCGAGCCGGAGCGCGAGCGGCGCGCGGCCCACGAGCGGCTGTCGACGGGCGGGCTCTCCCGCTGGACGCGCGCGTGCGCGCGTCATCCCTGGCGCGTCGTGGGGACGTGGCTCGGGATCGTCGCCCTCCTCATCGTCGCCGTGGGCGCGTTCGGCGGCAGCCTCAAGGACGAGTTCGAGATCCCGGGCTCGGACACCCAGCGGGCGACCGACCTGATCGAGAGCGAGTTCGCGGCCGAGCAGGGCGGCGTCCTCAACCTCGTCTTCGCGGCGCCGGAAGGCGAGCGCCTCGACACGCCCGAGCGGCAGGCCGCGATCGAGGGCGCGATCGAGCGCCTCCGGACGGACGAGTTCGCCCCGACGGAGGACGAGGCCGGCATCGAGAACGTCGGCGACCCCTTCGAGGACGAGACGATCTCGGACGACGGGCGCATCGGCTACACCGAGGCGCAGTTCGACCGCATCATCTTCGAGGAGGACCGGGAGGCCGTCCTCGCCGTGCAGAACGCCGTCCGCGAGGAGGTCGAGCCGGCCGGGATCACGGCCGAGTTCAACGGCGACGCCGAGTTCCCGCCGATCGAGCAGGGCGTCCAGGAGCTGCTCGGGCTCATGGCCGCGCTCCTCGTCCTCCTGATCGTCTTCCGCACGGTCGTCGCGGCGTCGGTCCCGCTCGTGCTCGCCATCACGGCGGTGCTGAGCGCGTTCATGCTCCTGTTCCTCCTCGCCGGCCTGACCGACATCAACACGATCACGCCGCTGCTCGTCTCGATGATCGGGCTCGGCGTCGGGATCGACTACTCGCTCTTCATCGTCACGCGCTTCCGGCAGCTGCTCCACGAGGGCCTCTCGCCGGAGGACGCGGCGGCCGAGGCGGGCGCGTCGGCCGGGCGCGCGGTGCTCTTCGCCGGGGCGACGGTGGCGATCTCCGTCACCGGCCTCGCGTTCTTCGGGCTCGACTTCGTGACGAAGCTCGGGATCGGGAGCGCCCTCGGCGTGCTCACGACCGTGCTGATCGCGAACTCGCTCCTGCTCGCGATCCTGCGCCTCCTCGGGCACAAGATCGACCGGCTGAAGATCCCGTTCCTCCGGCCGATCGACGACTCCGAGGCGGCGCGCGAGCGAACGCTCGTCGCCCGCTGGGGCCGCTGGGTGACGAGGCACCACAAGCCGGTCTTCGTCGTGCTCCTGCTCGCCGGCCTCGTGCTCGCGTCGACCTCCGGGCTCGTCCGCCTCGGGGCCTCGGACCAGGGCACGCAGCCGGACGAGCAGACCGCGCGGCGCGCGTACGACCTCCTGGCGGAGGGCTTCGGCCCCGGCTTCAACGGGCCCATCCCGATCGTCGTCGACGTGAACTCCGACCCGGAGGCGCCGCAGCGGATCTACGACGGCGTCTCCGAGCTCGCGGGCGTCGCGTCGGCGGGCGAGCCGCAGTTCAACGACGAGGAGACCGTGGCGATCGTCTTCGTCACGCCGGACTTCGCGCCGCAGGACGAGGAGACGGGCGTGCTCGTCGACCAGCTGCGGGAGGAGGTCGTGCCCGCCGCGACGGCCGACGGCGACGCGGTCGCATACGTGTCCGGCCTGAACGCGGCGTTCAAGGACATCGCGGACCGGATCTACGAGCGGCTGCCGCTCTTCCTCCTGTACGTGATCGGCGTGACGTTCCTCGTGCTCGCGATGGCGTTCCGCTCGATCGTCATCTCGCTCACGGCGGCGATCACGACCCTCCTCTCCGCCTTCATCGGCTTCGGCGTCCTCACGCTCGTGATCCAGGAGGGCTACCTCATGGGGCTCACCGGGCTCGACCGGACGGGGCCGATCGAAACGTTCGTCCCACCCATAGCCTTCGCCATCCTCTTCGGGCTCTCGATGGACTACATGGTCTTCATCATGAGCCGGATCCGAGAGGAGCACGTCCACGGGTTGCGGACGCGCGAGGCCGTCGAGCACGGGATCGCGGCGATCGGGCGCGTCGTCGTCGCGGCCGCCGTGATCATGGGCACCGTCTTCGCGGCGTTCATCCTGACCGCCGACCGGATCTCGAAGGAGTTCGGGCTGCTGCTCGCGGTCGCGATCCTCACGGACGCCCTCGTCGTGCGGATGACGCTCGTGCCGGCGTTCCTCACGTGGATGGGCGAGAAGTCGTGGTACATCCCGCGCTGGCTCGACCGCCTGCTCCCGAACCTGACGATCGAGCCGCCCCACGACGGCGAATGGCGGGAGGCCGAGCCCGAGCGCCCGGTGGAGCTCGCCGGCCGGCCCTAGCGCCGCGCTGGCACCGTCGGCTGCCGGGGAGTATCCTCGGCAGCCGACGGCGGCGCTCGCCTTCGCGGTGAGCGGCAGCCGGGACGGAGCGAGCCATGGCCGGAGGGGCTCCGGCGACCGCGCACGCCAGGGAGGGGGTGCTGCGCCCTGCGCCGACGCCGGCTCTGACGTGGGGGATCGTCCTCGCGGGTGCGTTCGCAGCGTCGGCGGCCCTCCTCTTCGCGCTCTCTAACGAGGCGATCGGCGGGGAGCTCGGCGAGCCGCTCGTGATCGCGGTCCTCTCCGACTGGGTGACCGCCTCGTACATCGTCTGCGGGTTGATCGCGTGGTGGCGGCGACCGGCGAGCCGGCG
>JAICNY010000022.1 GCA_025930955.1 Thermoleophilia bacterium | reverse complement strand
GGCGCGACCGTCACGATGGCGCTTCGCGACTTCAAGGAGGTCATGCGCGGCGCGGACACGCTCATCGTCCCCTGGCTGCAGGACTTCACGATGGGACGGCCGTACGGGCTCGAGCAGATTCAGGCCCAGGTCACCGCCGCGCGCAAGCTGACGAAGGCCGGCTACCTGCTCTGGAACGCGGCCGGCGTCTACACGCCGGGCGCCCTCGCCCCCGCTCCCTGAGCGCAGCGGCGGGTACGCCATTTTATCCACAGGATTTCCACAGGTGGATGAAATTGCTGTGGAATATGTGGACGAGAATTGTTTCGCGCAATTTGCGAACATTTCGGTTCTCCGGCCTTGACGGGTCGGGACGGGTCGCCTAGATTGCCGCTTGCACCGAGCACGGAACGCGAGTAGGTCGAAGCTTCACGGAGCGGCGGTACCCGGAAGGGGAAGGTCGGTTCGAGAAGTGGACGAAAGCGAGACCGGCTCGGTGAACCTATTTAACGACCGGGCCCGCGCGACAGCGCCTCAGACGAGGCTCCCGCTCGGACGTCCAGTAGGATCGCCGCGATGCACCTCCGCCCGCCCGTCTTCAGCCACGGCTTCACGTCGTTCCTCTGGGCATTCGGGCTCGGCGCGTACGTCTGGCTCGGCCTCGTCGCGGTCGGCGTCGGCGTCGGCACGGCGCTGCTCCTCGGCCTCCTCGCCGGGCTCGGGATCTTCTTCCTCGTGCTCTTCTACGGCGGCGAGGAGTTCCGCTGAGGCTCCCTAGAGCGGGAAGCCGCGGGAGCGGCGGCCGCCGGCGAGCGCGCCGACGAGGCGGCCGGCGAGCTCCTCGCCGATCACGGTCTCGAGGCGGCGGAGGGCGCTCGAGCTTCCGTCGCCGGTCACCCGGCCGAGCTGCTCGCAGTCCCCGAGGATCTTCGTCATGCCCGTCCCCGTCTCGGGGACGAACCTGGATGCGGCGTCCATGCGCTGACTATCGGCATGACGGCCCGCCCGGGGAAACCCCTGACGCGAGGGAACGTGCCGGCGGGAACCCGGAGGTCCCCGCCGGCGCTTCTCCGGAAGAAGGTCTAGATGCGGTCGCGGTCGACGCGCGTGTCCCCGTCCGTCGTCGTCCGCGTCGCCTGCAGGCGGTCGCGCTCGCGCAACTCCTCGGCGACCGACCCGTCGTCGCGGCGGTCGTCGTCGCCGCGGTAGTCGTGGACGTCCTCGTCCGGAACGGCGTCGCGGTCGTGCGTGACCACGCGGTCGCGGAGCACCGTGCCGTCGGTGTCGACGATCCGGGTGCGCGGGCCGGTCGTGTCGAAGGTGAACGAGAACACGAGCCCGATCACGAGCGGGACGACCCACATGAACGGCTCGAGCGCATCGACGAGGCCGCCCACGCCGAGGGTCGAGATCACGTCGTTCGCGAACTCCTGCCCGCCGCCGCCGTCGGGCTGCCACGCGAGCAGCAGGATCCCGCCGACGACGAGCGTCGGGATGAAGGCGAGCAGGAACATCATCGGACTCATCGTCGGCCAGCCCCACTTCGTCCAGCCGCCGAAGAGCTGCGAGAGGCCGAGCGCCACGCCGGCTGCAGCGACGATCCCGGCGGCGACCCAGAAGCCGGACGCCTCGTCGAGATTGAAGAGCTGCGCGAGCCACAGCAGCAGGCCGGCGCCCGCGACCCCGGCGAGCGTGAACAGAGCCCGGACGATCCCCGGGCTCGCCCCTGCGCGCTCCGTCGCGACGTCGTCGTCCACCGTGGTGGTCTCGCGCTCGTCGGTCCTACGCTGAAGCAATGCCATGTCTCAACTCCCTGTCGTCGGAACGTGGGGAAACCATCCCCCCGGCACGTGGTGCCCCGATTCGGCGGGCGCGTAACGCTCGGCTCAAAGGGCGAGGCGGCGCGCGTCGAACGCGGCGGAGTCGAGCTCGGCGCGAAATCCCGCCACGAGCTCCTCCGCGTCGGCCGCGAAGACGTGCTCGACGACGGCGACCGCGTCGTCGTTGAAGAACGGCTCGTCCACGTGCCGGCGGCTGACCACGTTGACGGACGTCCCGCCGCAGTCAGGGCAGCGGACGGCGAGGCCGAGGCGCCCGTCCGCCTCCGCGAGCAGCCGGAACGCGGACGGGAACACCGGTCGCGGGCGCCCCTCGGGCCAGCAGAAGAACGTCCACGGCCACTCCCCCGCGCCGATGCGCCGCGCGGCGAGCTCGAGGAGCTCGTCGCGCGCCGGCTCGAGGCGCCGCGTCATGAGGTTGAAGAACGCGCTCGCGTCGCTTCCGAGCGGCGCCCAGTCGAGCTCGTCGTGGGTGACGAGCCCCTCGTGGTCGTCCCCGCAGGGGCAGGCGAAGCGGACGCGGAAGACGGACGGGCGCGCGGGGCCGGCGAACCGCTCGACGGAGCGGAAGCGCGACAGCCGCACGCGGGCCTCCCCGTTGGCCGGGCACCGGAAGGTGTAGCGCCCCGTCAGGCCGTCGTACACGTCCCTCCCCTTATCGGCCGTCCGGCGCCTCCACGCGAGCGGTCAATACTGGATGAGGGAGTGGACGTCGTAGCCCTCGAGCTTCTCGCGGCCGTTCAGGAACGCGAGCTCGATCACGAACGCCAGCCCGACGACCTCCCCGCCGAGCTGCTCGACGAGCTCCACCTTCGCCCGCGCCGTCCCGCCCGTGGCGAGCAGGTCGTCGTGGACGAGGACGCGCGCGCCCGCCCGGATCGCGTCCGCGTGCAGCTCGAGCGAGTCCACGCCGTACTCGAGCGCGTACTCGGCGCTCACGGTCTCCCACGGGAGCTTCCCCGGCTTGCGCGCGGCGACGAAGCCGCAGCCGAGCTTGTACGCGAGCGCCCCGCCGAGCATGAAGCCGCGCGCCTCGGCGCCGAGCACGAGGTCGGGCTTGCGAGACTCCCCGAACTCGGCCAGCAGGTCGATCGTCGCGTGGAACGCCTCCGCGTCGGCGAGGAGCGGCATGATGTCCTTGAAGACGATCCCCTGCTTCGGAAAGTCGGGGATGTCGCGGATCTTCGACTCGAGATCGGCGGTCACGCCAGGAGCTTAGAGCCTTCTCTAGACGAGCGAGCGCAGGGCGCGCCAGAAGAGGAGCTGCGAGAGCTCCTGCGAGGCCGCCGCGAGGGTCTCGAGGTCCTCGAGGCCGGCGAGGCGCCGCTCGGGGTTCTGCGAGCGCAGGGCGGGCGCGACGATCTGCTCGAGGAGGCCGGCCGCCGACGAGGCGCCGTTCCTGATCGAGCGGAGATTGCGCGGCTCGATCCCGAAGCGTGCGAGGCGGGCGCAGGCGGCCACGACCTCGGCGTCGCGCTCCGGGTAGAGCGCCTCTCCGTCCTCGCGGCGCGGCTCGAGGAGCCCGTACTCCTCGAGCTCCCGCACGAACGACGGCTCGACCGCGGCGCGCTCGCAGAGCGTCCGCAGGTCGATCTCCGGCTCGGCCGCGGCCAGCATCCCGCCGTCGGCCTCGCGCTTGCGCTGGTGGCGCCGCTTGGCCCCGGGTGCGGCGAGCTCCTCGCGGATCACCTTGAGCGGCAGGAACTCGTCGCGCTGGAGGCGCAGGATCGTCCGCAGTCGCTCGACGTCGTCGTCGGAGTAGAGCCGGTAGCCGCTCTGCGTGCGCCGCGGCGCGAGGAGCCCGCGACCCTCGAGGTAGCGGATCTTCGAGATCGAGATGTCGGGGAACTCGTCCGCGAGCCGGTCGCGCACGGCGCCGATCGTGAGCCGCCTGCCGCTCGTCTCGCGCGTCGCCGTTGCCATCACGAGCGCGAGAGGAGGGTCAGCCGGTACTTGCCGATCTGGACCTCGTCCCCGTCCTCGAGGGTCGCCTTGTCCACGCGCCGGCGGTTCACGTACGTCCCGTTCAGGCTGCCGAGGTCCTCGATCACGACGCCGGACTCGTCGCGCGTCACGATCGCGTGCGAGCGCGAGACGGTCACGTCGTCGAGGAAGATCTCCGCGTCCGGCGAGCGGCCGATCTCGTGGCGCCCCTGCTCGAGCGGGAACGTCTCGCCCTGCCGCCCGCCGCCGGCGCGGACGACCAGCGCCGTGCCCTCGACCGGGAGGTCCTCGAGCGCCATCCCGCTCTCGTCGTCGGCGAGCTCCTCCGGCGCGAACGACATCGTCGTGTGCCCGCCCGGCTCCTCGCGGATGAGGAGCGCGCCGCACTTCGAGCAGTAGTTCGCGCTCTCCGGGTTCTGGAACCCGCACTCGGGACAGTGGATGTGCGTCACGGGGCCCCTCCTAGTCGGCGGGGTTCGGCGGTGCGGCGCGGGCCGAGAGGATGTCGGCGAGCTTGTCCACGTCGATCTCGTAGAGCGGGCTCTGCCCCTCCTCCCCCACCTGCCTCTGGAGGCGCGCCTGGAGCTCAGCCTTCAGGATGTCGATCTTGCCGTGCAGGATGCGACGGCGGTAGCTGACCTCGTTCTCCTCCTCCACGAGCTTCGCGATCAGGTCGCGGAGGTCCGAGTCGGAGAGGCTGTTCAGATCGGGGAGCGGTTCCACGGCGTCCTCCGGAAGAGTGGACTCTCAAGTAAAGCAGGAGGGTGCTGAACCGTCAACCTCGGCTTGAGGGTTTGCCCGTCAGGCGTCGTCGTCCTGGATGATCGCCTCGACGAGCGCCGTGAACTCCTCCTCGAGCCGGTGGGTCTCGTCCTCGCTCGTGCCCTCCGCGTACACGTGCACGACCGGCTCGGCCGGATCGGGAAGCACCTGCGCCCAGCCGCCGTCGATGAAGACCTTGAGCCCGTCGAGCGTGTCCGTCTCGCTGTCCTTCGTCCGCTCGGTGAGGACGCGCATCACGGCGCCCTTGCGCGACCACGGGCACCGGATCGCGCGGTGTGCGACGAGCGGGCGGGGAACCTCGTCCACGACCTCGGAGAGCGGCCGGCCGAGCGGGGCGAGCAGCTCGAGGAGCTTGCAGAGGCTCGTGATCGCGTCGTAGCCCGGCACGAAGTCGGGGAAGACGAATCCGCCCGAGGCCGAGCCGGCGAACACGACGCCGTCGTGCGCGGCCGCCCGCGTGAGCGCCGCGAGCGAGGCCGGCGTGCGGACGACCTCGAGCCCCGTCCCCTCGGCGATCCGGTCGACGAGCGACGTGACCGTGACGGGGAACGCGATGCGCCCCTTCGTGCCGTTCGACCCGATCAGGCGCTCGAAGAGGAGGAGCTCCTGGTCGGGCGGGACGGCGCGTCCGCCCTCGTCGATGAGGTAGATCCGCTCCGCGCCGGGGTCGAGGACGACGCCGAGGTCGGCGGCGACGGCGCCGACGAGGCGCGACGCGCGGTTCAGCGACTCGCGGATCGTCGCGGCCTGCGGGATCGCGACCTGGTCGCGCACGTACGGGCTCGAGGCGACGATCTCCACCCCGAGCGAGCCGACCACGAGCGGCAGGACGAGCGAGGCGGAGGAGTACCCGTAGTCGACGACGATCCGGAATCCGCGCGCGCGGATCGCGTCCGCGTCGAGCGTCGCGAGGAGATCCTCGACGTAGCTCTCCGCCGCGCGGGCCGGGAACACGAGCTGTCCGACCTCGTCCGCGGCCGCGCGCCGGAACTCCTGGCGGGAGAAGTGCTTCTCGATCTCCTTCATGAACGACTGCGACGCCTGGACGCCGGGCGGCTCGTAGACCTGGATCTCGACCGCCTCGGGGTCGCTCGCGCTCGTGCCGACGTGGACGCCCGCCTCGTAGCCCTCGCTCTTCACGAGGTGGCGGTTCACGGCCGCCGGTAGGACGCGCAGGTCGGCGACGTGGACCCCGGTCGCGTTGATCCCCGCGAGGACGGCGCGGCGGAGGAGCCGGCACGCGGGGGCCGCCTCGCGGCTCGTGACGACGCGCGCGCCGCGCTTGAGCGCCGTGCCGAGCGCCATCCCGAGCCGGAGCGCGATCTCCGGCGTGAGATCGACGTTCGGGAGGCCGCGGATGTGCTCGCGGTCGAAGATCGACGCGGTCGCACGCGCCTCCCAGATGACGTTCCGGTCGACCTGCGCGCCCGACTCGATCTCCTTGAACGGGTAGACGCGGATCTCGGGGAAGACGACGGCCTCGTCGCCGATCGTCGTCTGGTCGCCGATCGCGGCGCCCTCGTGGAGCCGGGCGTGCTCGCGGATGTCGCACATCCGCCCGACGATCGCGCCCTCGACGAGGGCGCTTCGTCCGATGTACGTCGAGCTGTCCACGATCGAGCGCTCGATCCGTGCCTGCTCGCGGATCGCCACGCTCGACGAGAGCACCGTGTACGGGCCGATCGTCGCGTCCGGGTGGATCCGGCAGTAGTTGCCGATGTACGCGGGCCCCTCGACCGACTCGACGTCGTCGAGCTCGACCCCCTCCCCCACGTGGACGTTGCCGCGGAGAACGATCCCGGGGATCTCGAGGTCGACGGCCTCGTCGAGCGCGTCGAAGTTGGCCTTGCGGTACTGGTCGAGGTTCCCGATGTCCTGCCAGTAGCCGTCCGCGACGAAGCCGTAGAGCGGCCGGCCCTTCTCGAGCAGTCGCGGGAAGAGCTCCTTCGAAAAGTCGTACGGCCGGTCGGTCGGGACGTCGCGCAGCGCCTCCGGCTGGATGACGTAGATCCCGGTGTTGATCGTGTCCGTGAAGACCTGGGCCCACGACGGCTTCTCGAGGAAGCGCTCGATCCGCCCGTCCTCGTCGGTCACGACGATGCCGAACTCGAGCGGGTTGTCGACGCTCTTGAGCGCGATCGTGACGAGCGCCTCCCGTTCCTCGTGGAAGCGAACGAGCGCGGAGAGGTCGATGTCGCAGAGGGCGTCGCCCGAGATGACGAGGAACGGCTCGTCGAGCGCCTCCTCGGCGAGCTTCACCGAGCCCGCGGTGCCGGCGGGCGTCTCCTCGACCGAGTAGCGGATGTCGACGCCGTGCCGCTCCCCGTTGCCGAAGTAGCCGCGGATCATCTGCGGCATGAACGCGAGCGTCACGACGATGTCGTCGAAGCCGTGCCGGCGGAGCAGCTCGACGATGTGCTCCATGCACGGCTTGCCGACGATCGGGACCATCGGCTTCGGCTGGTTCGAGGTCAGCGGACGCAGGCGCGTGCCCTCGCCGCCGGCCATGACGACCGCCTTCACTGGTGCACCTCCCGCAGGGCCTTGGTCAGGTACTGAGCCGCGGCGGCGACCGCGAGGGCGACGCCCGTCCAGAAGAGGACGAGCGGCCAGGTCGTCCCCTCGTCCGAGGCGACGACGCCGACGAGCGCCGCGTAGAGCACCCAGGTCGCGAGCTTGCCGAGGAAGTTCACCTCGAAGTCGTATCCCCGGTTTCGCACGAGCGGATAGCCGAGGAGGAGCGCGCCGTCGCGCGCGAGGATGAGCGCGAGCGCCGCGAGCGGCAAGCGGCCGTCGAGCCACATGAGGATGACCGCCGCGTCGATCATCAGCCGGTCGGCGAGCGGGTCGGCGAGCTTCCCGAAGCGCGACTCCACGTGCCAGCGGCGCGCGAGCCACCCGTCGACCTGGTCGGTCGCGCCCGCGAGCGCGAAGACGGCGGCGGCCGCGTAGCTCCCCGCCCCGTCGGCGGCGAGCACCATCGCGACGAAGACCGGGATGAGCGCGAAGCGCGCCAGCGTGAGCGCGTTCGGGATGTGCGCGTAGGGCGCGGAGACGGCCCGGGTTGCCATGCGGCCATCGTATCCCGCGCCCGCCGCCCGTCCCGGCGGGCCGTGTCCCGGGGACAGTCCCTCGTCCATGGCCGAAAGGGACCGTCGCCCGCCCCGGCGAGTGTCCCGCGAAGCCACGACCCGGGGACAGTCCCTCGCCCATGGCCGGAGGGGACGGCAAGGCCGGTGGTAGCCTCGCGCGGTGGCCGGCCGGCTGACGCTTCCGGGCTTCGTGAACGCCCACTCGCACGCCTTCCAGCGGGCGCTCCGCGGCCGCGTGGACGGCGGCGACTTCTGGGCCTGGCGGGACGCCATGCTGGACGTGGCCCGGGGACAGTCCCCGGAACGCGTCCGGAAGGACTACGTCGCCGTCTACCGCGAGATGCTCGCGGCCGGCTTCACCGCGGTCGGCGAGTTCCACTACCTGGGTCTCGACCAGGCGTATGCGGCGTCCGAGGCCGCCGCGGAGGCCGGGATCCGGTTCGTCCTCCTCCACGTCGCGTACGCCCGCGGCGGGATCGACGAGCTCCGGCAGCCGACGGTCGACGCCTACCTGCAGGAGGTCGGCGCGCTGCGACACGACGGGGTCGCGGTAGGGGTCGCCCCCCACTCCGTGCGCGCGTGCCCGCCGGACTGGCTCGAGGCCGTGGGCGCGTATGCCGCCGAGCACGAGCTTCCGCTCCACGTGCACGCGTGCGAGCAGCTGCGCGAGATCGATGAGTGCCTCGCCGAGCACGGCCTGCGGCCGATCGAGCTCCTCGCCCGAACCGGCTGCCTCGGCCCCCGCACGACCGTCATCCACGCGACGCACGCCTCCGACGCCGAGCTCGACCTCCTTGCCGACCGCCGGGCGCGGATCTGCGTCTGCCCGACGACCGAGGCGAGCCTCGGGGACGGCTTCGTCCCGGTCGACCGGATCCGCGCGCGCGGGATCCGTCTCTGCGTCGGTTCCGACTCGAACGTCCGCATCGACCCGCTCGAGGAGCTCCGCGAGCTTGAGGGAATCGCGCGCCGCCTCGAGCTGCGGCGCGGCGTGATCGACGTGGACGAGCTCCTTCGGATCGGCTCCGTGGAGGGCGCCGCCGCGCTCGGGCTCGACGCCTGGGGCGACGTCACCGCGGATCTCGAACACCCCTCGCTTGCCGGGGTCGAGCCGGACGAGGCGCGTGCTGCGCTCGTCTTCGGCTGTGGTGCGGAGGTCCTCACGCCGGTCTAGCCAACGGTCGTGCGCTCTGCTACAACGTCCGCGGGGGGATTCACCTCTGGCACGGACGATCAGCTTCTGCGGCCTTTTCGTCGCCGTCGCCGCCCTCGTCGCCGCTCCGGCGCAAGGGATGGGCAAGCCGCGCGTTGCCGCGCTTCAGATCGGCCTTCAGGCGAAGGGCCTCTACGGCGGCACCATCGACGGCTACTACGGCCCGGCCACCGAGCGGGCCGTCCGCCGGCTGCAGCGGCGCGCCGGGCTCGCGGTCGACGGGGTCGCGGGCCCGCGGACCCGCCGGGCGCTCGGGCGGTACGGCCGGCACGACTTCGGCAGCCGCGTCCTCCGCAACGGGCGCGTCGGCTGGGACGTCTCCGTCCTCCAGTTCAGGATGGCCTGGCGCGGGTTCCCGTCCGGGACGCTCGACGGGATCTTCGGGCCGCGGACGACCTCTGCCGTGATCCGCTTCCAGCGGCACGCGCGACTCCGGGCGGACGGGCTTCCCGGCCCGGCGACGTACCGGGCGCTCCGGCGGCCGCTGAAGCGTGTCCCGATTGCGCTCGGCCGGCCCGTCAGGGGGCTGCTCACGGACCGGTTCGGGCCGCGCGGAAACCGGTTCCACACCGGGCTCGACTACGCGGCGCCCGCCGGGCGGGCCGTCCGCGCCGCGGCGCCGGGCGTCGTCGTCAGCGCCGGCTGGGACTCGGGCGGCTACGGAAGGCTCGTCGTCGTACGCCACGCGCAGCGCGTCCACACCTGGTACGCCCATCTGCGCGGGTTCCGCGTGCGGCCCGGGCAGGTCGTGGCGAAGGGCGAGCGGCTCGGCCGCGTCGGCGCGACCGGCGCGGCGACCGGGCCGCACCTGCACTTCGAGGCGCGCCGCCGCGGCGCCGCGCTCGATCCCGCGCCCGCGCTTCGCTAGTTGACGGCCGGCAGCTCGGCGAGGGCGCGCTCCACGTCCTCCTCGGCGTACTCGAAGTCGGGAAGCCGCTCCGCGAGGTACTCGTCGTACGCGCCCATGTCGAAGTGCCCGTGCCCGCAGAGGTTGAAGGCGATCGTCCGCTCCTCGCCGGACTCCCTGCACGCGAGCGCCTCGTCGAGCCGGCGCGCGCGGACGTACGGCGTCGGGCGCCAGAGGCGGTAGATCTCCCGCACCTCCTCGGGGACCTCGATCCAGCGCTCCCGGGAGACCTCCTGGCCGATCAGCTCCATCGGGAAGAGCGGGGCGAGGTCGGCCGGGCCGATCGGGCTCCCGGTGCCGGGGTGGATGACGGGCGGGAGCGGCTCCGGCAGGTCGGCCTGGACGTTGTACCAGCGGGCGGGAATGTCGCTCTCGCCGAGCAGGAAGCGCGTCGCTTCCGTCATGCGGGCGAGGATAACGAGCGTCCGTCCGGCGTGCCTAACCGGCCGCGAGCTCCTGCGAGCGGCGCATCGCCGCCTGGATCGCGTTCAGGAACGCGGCGCGGACTCCCGCCTGCTCGAGCTCCCGGATCGCCGCGATCGTGGTGCCTCCGGGCGAGGTGACCATCTCGCGGAGCTCGACGGGGTGCATTCCCTCGTCGCGCAGGAGCTTCGCGGTCCCGAGCATCGTCTGCACGACGAGATCGGTCGAGATCTCGCGCGAGAGGCCGAGCAGGATCCCGGCCTCGATCATCGACTCCGCGAGGAGCGCGAAGTACGCCGGGCCCGAGCCGGACACGGCCGTGACCGCGTCCATGTAGCTCTCGTCCACACGGACGCTCCGGCCGAGGTGCGAGAGGACCTCCTCGGCGGCGGCGAGGTGGTCCTCCCCCGCGTTCGCCCCCGCCGCGATCCCCGCGATCCCCTCGTGCACCGCCGCGGGGGTGTTCGGCATCGCGCGCACGACGGCGACACTTTCCCCGAGGTGCCCCTCGATGAGGCTCGTGGGGATCGCGGCCGCGATTGAGACGATCGTCTGACCCGGCCGGAGCCGGCCGCGCAGCTCGTCGAGGAGGCCCTCGATGTCCTGCGGCTTGACCGCGATGACGACGACGCCCGCCTCCTCGACCGCCTCCGCGTTCGAGCGCGTCGTCCGGATCCCGTAGCGCTCCGCGAGCTCGGCGAGCCGGTCGTCCCCGCGGGACGTGGCGACGATCTCGGCGGGCTCGCGCCACTCGGACGAGAGGAGGCCGGAGATGAGCGACTCGCCGATCTTCCCAGCCCCGAGGATGGCGATCTGCCTGTTCACGGGCGGGACACTACCCCGCAGGCGTCCTGCCCGTCTCTTCCGGCATTCGCCGGGTCTTGAATCGCGCCCCCAAGCATGGTTCATTGCCGGAATCGCGGCGCGCAGTCACCTGGGGTCGAAGTCGGCGATCGTGCTCGCGGGCCTCGCGGGGGGCCTGGCCCTCCCCGCGCCCGCGGAGGCAGCGGCGCGGCCGAAGCCGGTGGTCGTGAAGACCGAGCGGCAGTTCCAGCAGGCCGTGCAGCGGTTGAAGCGGTCCGGCGGGACGATCGTCCTGCGGGGCGGGCGCTACCGGATGCTCCGCGTCGGCCGGCGCTCGGCACGGCCGCTCGTCGTCCGTGCGCGGCGGGGCGTCTCCGCGCGCCGCATCATCCTCCGCGACACCCGGAGCGTGCGGCTCGAGAACGTCGTCCTCCTCCCCGACGCGCGCCCGGCGAGCCTCGACGTGCGCCGGAGCCGGGGCGTCCGGCTCGACGGGATCCGGGTGCGCGGGACGACGGTGCGCCGCGCGCGCGTCCTCCTGGACGCGAGCACCGGGGTGACGATCACGGCGAGCCGGTTCGCCCGCTGCGGCGACGGCGCCGCGTGCCTCCTCCTCGGCCGGAGCTCGGACGTCCTCGTCGAGGGATCGCGGTTCGAGGACTGCTTCGGGTGCGACTTCGTGCGCGGTCGCGCCGGAACCGGACTCGTGCTGCGCGGGAACCGTTTCCTCCGGGCGCTCGTCGGGCCCTGTGGAACGGACCCCGCAACCTGCAACCACAACGACCTCGTCCAGGTCCAGGCCGGGACGAACGTTCTCGTCGAGCGGAACGTCTTCGGGCTCGTCGAGCCGCCCGGTGCGGGCCAGCTCTACCTCTCGGGGCCGATCGACGGGCTCGTCGTGCGCGACAACCTCTTCCGCGCGACCGACCCGGCCCTCCCGGGGTTCCCCGTGCCGCCGAACGGGATCGTGCTCGGGAATCGCCGCGGGCCGGACGCGCTCCCCGCGAACGTGACGATCGCGCACAACACGATCCTGAGCGGGGCGAGGCGCGGCGTCGGGCAGTTCCCCGACCTCGCGAACTCGCTCGTCGTCTCGCTGCGGTACGGCGGGAACCCGGAGGAGGAGCGCCCGCTCGTCGTGAACAACGTCATCGCGCTCACGGGGACGGCCGACGAGCTCTGCGGCCTCGCCCGGACGGCCCGGAACGTGACGATCCGCGGGGAGGCCTGCGCGGAGGAGGACGTCGTCGGCGACCCACTCCTGACCGACGCCGGCGTGCCCGGGCCCCACTCCACGCTCGTGGTCGACGGCGGGCTGCCGGGCTTCTCGGCCGTCGACCTCCTCGGCCGCCCGCGCGACGAGGCACCGGACGTCGGCGCGTACGAGGTCGTGAGGGCGCCGTAGAACTTCGACGCGATGTCCGAGGACACGCTGTTCTGGCTCGTCGTCGTCGTGACGACGGCCGCGGCCTTGCCGCGAGCGCCGTCGTGGGCTTCGTGCGGGAGCACTGGTCGCTCCTCGTCGCCGTCCTCGTCTGTCGACGCTCGCCTTCGCTGCCGGGACGGGCATCTCGGTTGCGTACGGCGGATACCTCGGCGTCGTCTTCCCGCCTGCGACCGCGGCGGGCTATTTCGGCGGCCGCATCCTCCGAAGGAACGCTGCACCGCGGCCGAGCGCGTTCTAGCCGCGCACCGGAGCAGGCGGCGACGCGCTGCTACGATCGCGCCGATCATCGGTCTTGCGGGACGCGCCGGGCGTCCCGCGGAGGGGAGATCCCATGAGACGGTTCCGCATAGTCGCCGGCCTCGCCGCCGTCGCCGTGCTCGCGCTCGGCGTGACGGCCCCCGCCGTGCCGGCCGCGGCCAAGAAGAAGGTGGAGGTCCTCGCGCACGTGAACCCGGGCGTCGGCGCGAACGCCGACGTCTTCGCCCACCGCGGTCACGCCTACCTCGGGAGCTGGATCGGGAACGGCTGCCTCTCGAGCGGCGTCCGCATCTACGACCTTAAGAAGCCTCGCTCGCCGCGCCACGTCGGCACGTTCGCCGACGCGGCCGCCGAGCCCGACCTCGCCGGGACGTGGACGGAGAAGGTGATCGTCCGGCGGGTCAACTCGAGGGCGTTCGTCGGCGACCTCGCCGTGACCTCGATCCAGGCCTGCTCGACCTCGTCGAGCGCCTTCCGGGGGTTCGGGCTCTACGACGTGTCCGACCCGTCGAACCCGGAGCGGCTGGCGCTCGTCGCGACCGAGCCGCAGACGCGCGGCTCGCACGAGATCTACATGCAGCGGAAGGGCAACCGGGCGTACGTCTACACGGCGATCATCAGCTCGGAGCACCTGACCTCGCCGGACGGCGTCACGCCGGGGAACCCGGACTTCCGGATCTACGACGTCTCGAACCCGCGGAGCCCCGCGCAGGTCGGCGCCTGGGGCGCCTGGGCCGAGCTCGGCGTGCATCCGATGGACGGGCCGCCGGGGCTCAACCGCAACCATGTCCACTCCGTGATCGTCGACGGGAACGCCCGACGCGCGTACCTCTCGTACTGGGATCTCGGGACGGTCATCCTCGACATCACCGACCCGACCGACCCCGAGTTCCTCGGCCGGACGACCTTCCAGCCCGGCGAGGTCGGGAACGCCCACTCGGCGTGGCTCGCGAAGGGCGGGAAGATCCTCGTCGAGACGCACGAGTCGTTCGGCGCTCCTGGGAGCCCGAGCGTCGGCGTCCCGACGTTCTGGGACATCTCGAACCCGATGAGCCCGATCAAGCTCTCGACGTTCTCGCGACCCGATCTCATCGACCTCGGCGAGACGGTGCACGACCCGAAGGTGCGCGGGAACACGCTGTTTCTCTCCTGGTACCAGGAGGGGGTCGTGGTGCTCGACATCGCCAGGCCGTCGGCGCCGAAGCTCCTGACGCAGTTCGTCCCGCCGGCCTCGTTCGTGAACCCCGACTGGTCGCTCTGCGTCGGCGCGCCGCCGTGCTCGTCGATCTGGGGCGTCTTCCTGCACCGCAACTACGTGCTCGCCTCGGACGAGGCACAGGGCCTCTGGGTGCTCCGCTTCAAGTAGGGGCGAGCGCATCCCGGGTCACGCGAGGGCCCCGCGCGAGCGGGGCCCTCGCCTGTTGCCCGGGTCGCTTCGGAGGGCGCCGGGCGGCCCCGGCGCTGCGGCTCGCCTGGGGCGCGCCACGACGCCCGGTTCCACCTTACGGGCACGATTCGAATCTTGAAGCGCGGGAGATAGACGATCGGGGTCTCGGGCGGGTGCGGCACGCCCGCAGGCCCCACTTCTTCATGCCCGGCCGCTACGGCTCGAGCGGCTCGGTGACCTCCACGACACGGGCGTCCGTCTCGTTCACGAGGTTCCACACGCGCAGCTGGAGCGACACGGCCAGCGCGAACACGCTTCCCGGATCGACCGTGCCTCCACCCGGGCCGACCTCGACGACGCCTTCGGCGACCGCGTCGGCCTCATGGCCGAGCCGGCGCAGGAAGCGCAGGAGGTCGTCCACCCGATGAGGTGCCGCAGAGACTTTCATGAGCCGCAGAACGCGAGCGGAACGCCATTCCGCGCGCGTTCTCGCAGTGTTGCGGGCGCCGCCGAGACCCGCAATCCCCCAAACGTCGTGGTCTGAACGCCGACGCCGAAACGCCGAAGGAGGCGGGGCGGTCGTGCGGTGCCGACCGCCCCGCCCCGGTTACGGCTCGCTAGCGGAGGCTCTGCCAGGCGAGCGCGGCCTGAATTGTCAGGCTCTTGTTCGTCGCCCAGCCGTTCGCCTCGTTCTCGGCGTTCTGGTCCGCCGAGCTCGAGCCGGTGTAGACGTCGTCACCGGCGATCGCGACGGGCGCGTTGCCGTTGACGGCGTTCTGCTTCGCGTCCGCGTCGGCGTCCGCCTTCTGCTTCGTGCCGGCGAGCTGGCCGACCTTCTGCGTCTGGCTCGTGCTGCCGCAGCCCCACGTGCAGCGGTCGCCGTCGAAGCACCGCTTCTTGCACGGGGAGTAGCAGCCCTTCTCGCACGGGCCGCCGCACCGCGTCTTGCAGGAACCACCGGACTGCTTCACCTTCGCTCCCTGGAAGGTGAGGCCGGCGTTCTCCGCCCATGCGTTCGCCTCGTTCTCCGCGTTCTGGGTCGCGGAGCTCGAGCCGGTGTAGACGTCGTCACCGGCGATCGCGACGGGCGCGTTGCCGTTGACGGCGTTCTGCTTGGCGTCGGCGTCCGCCTCGGCCTCTTGGAGCGTCGCCGCGAACTGGCCGACGGCCTGGTACTGGCCGCCGCCGCCGCAGCCCTTCGAGCACCAGGAGCCGCCGCCGGACTGCTCCGCCGAGACGAGCTGCACCGTGGCGCTCTCGTTCCACGCCCCGGCGTTCGCCTCGTTCTCGGCGTTCTGGTCGGCCGAGCTCGAGCCGGTGTAGACGTCGCCGCCGGCGATCGCGACGGGCGCGTTGCCGTTGACGGCGTTCTGATCGGCGTCGGCATCGGCATCCGCCGACTGCGCGGTGGCCGCGGCCTGGAGGATCTCCTGGTACTGGCCGCTGCCGCCACAGCCCGCGTAGCACCACGACGGGCCGCCGGTCTGCGTCGCCTCGGTCGCCTGGATCGTGAGGCTGGCATTCCCGGCACCTGCGTTCGCCTCGTTCTCCGCGTTCTGCGTCGCGGAGCTCGAGCCGGTCTTCACGTCGCCGCCGGCGATCGCGACGGGCGCGTTGCCGTTGACGGCGTTCTGCTTCGCGTCGGCGTCCGCCTCGGCCTCCTGCAGCGTCGCTGCGATCTGGCCGACGGCCTGGTACTGGCCGCTGCCGCCGCAGCCGGCGTAGCAGGACGACCCGCCGCCGCTCTGCTCCGCCGAGACGAGCTGGACCGTGGCGCTTTCGTTCCAGGCTCCTGCGTTGGCCTCGTTCTCGGCGTTCTGATCGGCCGAGCTCGAGCCGGTGTAAACGTCGCCGCCCGCGATCGTGACGGGCGCGTTGGCGTTGACGGCGTTCTGCTTCGCGTCGGCGTCCGCGTCGGCGTTCTGCGCGGTGACGGCGAGCTGGCCGACGGCCTGGTACTGGCCGCTGCCGCCGCAGCCCTTCTTGCACGACGACGAGCCGCCGGACTGCTTCACGCCGGCCGCCTGGGCGGTGAGGCTGGCATTGCCGGCCTCGGCGTTCGCCTCGTTCTCGGCGTTCTGCGTCGCCGAGCTCGAGCCCGCCTTGACGTCGCCGCCGGCGATCGTGACGGGCACGTTCGCGTTGACGGCGTTCTGATTCGCCTCCGCGTTGGCTTCCGCGTTCTGCTTCGTCCCGGCCGCCTGGCCGACGGCCTGGTACTGGCCGCTGCCGCCGCAACCGGCGTAGCAGGACGAGCTACCGCCGCTCTGGACGGCCTTGACGATCTGGGCCGTCGCGGCCGTGTTCCCGGCGCCCGCATTCGCCGCGTTCGCGGCGCTCTGCGTGGCCGAGCTCGAGCCCGCCTTGACGTCGCCGCCGGCGATCGTGACGGGCACGTTGGCGTTCACGGCGTTCTGGTTCGCCTCGGCGTTCGCCTCGGCCCCCTGCGCCGTGAGCGCTCCCTGCTTGATCGTCTGCGCCTGGCCCGAGCTCTGGGCGAGGGCGGGAGCGCTCAGGACGAGCGTGCCCAGACAGGCGATCAAGAGTGCGATCAGCTTGTGTCTCATCACCACTCCTTGTTCGAGTTGTCCCATCCCGCCGGGGGTCGACTGCACCCGGCGTCACGGCAACGCGAACGTGCGTCAGCCGGGCCGCTCGAGTGGTGCGAGGTAGGCCTGGCGCCTCCAGGCGATGGACGCCAGGTCGAAGCGCCGGCTGAGCGCCGAAGCAGCCGACGCAAGCTGAAGGGCGACGAGGAAGAGCGCGCCGAGCACGAGGCCGGCGCCGCTGAAGAGCGCGCCGGCCGAGCCGGCCGGTGCGGGCCCGGACGGAACGCTTGGAAGAGCGAGCTGCGTCCGGCGCGTTTTCCCTGCATCTGAACCGTTCTGGACGAAACTGGACGAAAGGCTCGGGCCCGGCTTGCCCGTCGCGATCCCGAAGGCCGAAGGCGCCGGAGGAAGCGTGCCGGCGTCCCGCGCCGCCGCCTCGGCCGCCACCGCGTCCCGCTCGCCTCGCCCCTTCCCCGCGGGATGCGGGTGGGCGTCCTTCGGCGCGGCGGCGGGCGGATCCCAGATGCCCGGCAGCCCGGGCAGGTCGGGCAGCGTCACGCCGCCGCCGAAGCCGAGGTTCGGAAGCGGCGGGAGGGCCGGTACGAGCGCGCCGAGACCGCCCGGCGGCAGAGCCGCCTCGACGGCGTCCCAGATCCAGCCCCAGAGCGCGTCGTCCAGCTTCCCGGCGCCCGAGCCCCCGACGGAGACGGCAGGCGCCTGGGAGCCGGACGTCCCGCTCGGCTGCGCCGGAGCCGGAGCCGTCCCATCCCCGGCCGGCTGCGCGCCCGCGCCGGCCCCAGTCGCCTCGCCGGACCCCGTCGTCGCCTGGGTCGTCGCCTGGGTCGTCGAGCTCGAGTTCGTCGCGGTGGAGCCCGAGACGGCTCCGTTCGCCTGGGTGATCGCCGGGCTCGCAGAGGGGCTCTCGACGACGGTGGTCGTCGCGACGTTCGTCGCGCCGGACTGCACGGTCGTCGCCCCCGCCGCGGCGTTCTGCCCGGTCGCTGCGGACTGCCCGGTCGACCCGCCCGCGCCCCCCGAACCCGTCGCACCCTGTGCGGTCGAGCCGCCGTTTGCGGCTGCAGCGCTCGACCCGGCCGTGTTCGACTGGTTGATGACCGGGCTGCTCCCCGGGCTGTTCACGACGACCTGGATGGCCACGTTCACCGGGCCCTGCTGCGTCGTTGTCGCCTGGGCGCCCGCCGCCTGGGCCGTCTGGCTCGCCTGGGCGACCGCCGCGGCTGGCACATCGGCGAGCGCGGCGGCCGGCCCGTGGCCGTCCACGGACGGCGCGGCGGGCAGCGACGGCGGCTGCGCGAGCCCGCCGCCTGCGCCTGCCAGCGCGGCCAGCGGAGCGAGGAGGGCTCCGGCGACTCTCGCGCGCGGACGGCCGCGACGGGGCCGTGACGCGGTCTGCTCGACGCTCGGCGCGAAACCCATCCTATGGAACAGGTACCCACTTGCCGCGCGGCGTTTCGAATGCCGGTGAGATTTGGACGAGAAAAGAACGATGGCGATTTCTTGAGCGCCTTCCTCTCTTTCTCGGGAATTGGACGATGGGGGTTTTCGGCGTCGTCCGGTCCCTGCAAGCGCACGGTCCCAGGCCGTTTCAGTGCGGTTGGACGAGAGGCGGCCGCCCGGCGGGAAGACCGACGTGTGCGGGCTTCGGCACCGCGCGGGCGAGCGAGCCCGGGCGTCGACGTCGGCCGGGAATCTGGTCTTGACCTGACTTGTGTGCCGCGGAACTATGTAAGGCGATACGGGACGGCGGCATAGGGGGAGAAACGCATGCGGTGCTCCTCCTCCACGGCGCGGTGACGGATCGGGGGGACGTGGCCGAGGGGACAATCGGATCCGGGGGCTCAGCCGAACAGGCCGAGCCTCTGGTCGCGGCGCTGAAGCCGGCGCAGCGCAGGGTTTTCGCCGACCTCGCCGCGCGGGGCGTCGACGAGCTGACGCGGGCCGAGTACGAGCGCATCGGGCTCGTCAGCCGCTCGCAGGCCGCGTACGACATCGCGGAGCTCGTGCAGATGGGCCTCCTCGAGCGCATCGGCTCCGGCCGCGCGACGCAGTATCGGCGCGCGCACCCGGGCCCCGGCCGGAAGCGTCGCTGGACGGACGACCGGATCCGCGCCGAGCTCGAGGCGTTCTGCGCCGGGCGGCCGGACTGGCCGCGGGCGCACGACTTTCGCACGGCCGGACACGGCGATCTCTACCTCGCAGCCAGCCGCTACGGCGGGATCGACCACTGGGCGGCCGAGCTCGGCTACGGGACGGGAAGCGCGCGCCCGGAGCGCGCCGTCACCCCGCGGGCTCGGTGGCGTTCGCCCCCGGCGATCCGCAGGCGGGTCGCGCTCGCCCCGAGGCCGGCGGTGCTCGCGGGTGCCGTTCTCGTGCTCGGGCTCGCCGCCGCGCTCGCGCTCGCGTCCGACCAGCCGAAATGGAGCGCCTCCCGCGTCACGCCGGCGTCGGTGCAGCCCCAGGCGACGCTCCGTCCCGGGCCCGGGATCCAGGTGGGCCCGGCCGCCTCCCCCGTCTCGCGCGGCGGGAAGCGCGACGGCGCCGTCCTCCTCCGGCTCCACGCCGCGCGCGGGGGCTCGTCGGTGACCGTCCGGAGGGGCTCCGCGCGCGGCGCGATCCTGTTCGACGGCACGCTGACCCGAGGCGCGACGATCGGATTGAGCGGCGAACGGCTCTGGATCCGCCTCGGCGCTCCGTGGAACGTCGACGCGCGCGCCGGAGGCCGGCAGCTCGACCTGCGCGCCGCCCGAGTCGGGATCGTCACGAGCGGCGGCGTGCGAATCATCGCCCGCGCGCATCGTCCACGGCCCGCGGCGCCGCCACCGCCGCCCGTGCCGGCTCCGGTCGTCGTCGCGCTCGCGGTCTCGTCGCGCTCGGCACCGGCGCCGGCGCCTCCTCCTCCGCCTCCACCGGCCACGTCGCAGCCCGTTGCCGCGACGCCCCAGACACCGGCTCCCGACCCGCAGCCCGCCTCGGGGCCCGGTCCAGATCCAGAGCCACGCCCGTGACCGCCGCCCCGTCCGCCGCCTTCTCCCTCGCGAGGGCCTACCGCGAGTCGGGCGACGCGGCCGCGCGCCGGAGGCTCATCGAGCAGTACATGCCGCTCGTGGTGAGCCTCGCCCGACGCTACACGGGACGCGGCGAGCAGCTCGAGGACCTGATCCAGGTGGGCTCCGAAGGGCTCATCAAGGCCGTCGACAGGTTCGAGCCGGACCGAGGCGTCCAGCTCGGCGCGTTCGCGATCCCGACGATCGTAGGCGAGATCAAGCGCCACCTGCGCGACCGCACCTGGCCGGTGACCGTCCCACGGCACATCCGGGAGTCGCACGCGATCTCGGAGTACGTCGTCGAGCCGGCGGCCCGCGAGCGGCGCACGGAGGAGCCGCCGGCCACGCCCGACCCGGCCTGGGAGCGCTCGGAGCAGCGGGCGCTGCTCGCCTCCGCGTGGCCGGCGCTCGACGAACGAGAGCGCCGGGTGCTCGAGCTTCGCTTCTTCGCGGAGCTGAGCCAGGCGGAGATCGCCCGCGCGCTCGGCATGACCCAGATCCAGGTATCGAGGCTCGTCGCCCGCTCGCTTCGGAAGATGCGGGCGGGGATCGGCGAGCGGTCCGACCCGAACGGAGGCCCGACATGATCCGGTTCCGACGCCTTCGACTGCTCCTCCCCGCCGCCGTGGCGGCGACGATCGCGAGCCTCGGGCTCGCCGGCGCGTCCGCCGGGCGGGCCCTCGACCCCACGCCGCCGATCATCACGCCCGTGATCAGCGGCACGCTCGGCGACAACGGCTGGCACCGGAGCAGCGTCACCGTCAGCTGGAGCGTGACGGACCCCGAGTCCCCGATCGTCGAGGACGATTGCCGCACCCGCACGCAGACGCAGGACACGACCCTCGTGCGGTTCTCGTGCTGGGCGAGGAACTCGGCCGGACTGACCGGCTCGTACACCGTCGACATCAAGGTCGACACGACCCCGCCCGCCGCCTCGGCTGCGCTCGACCGTCCGGCCGACTTCGACGGGTGGTACACGGGGCCGGTCTCCGCGGTCTTCAGCGGCACCGACCAAACCTCCGGGATCGCGTCGTGCACGGCACCCGTCACGTACTCGGGCCCGGACACGACCGAAGACGAGGTTCCCGGAACCTGTCGCGACAGGGCGGGGAATCAGGCGTCGGCCGCCGTCGAGCTCAGGTACGACGCGACGGCGCCCGTGGTGAGCCGGATCGCCGCCGCGCGTCGTCCCGACCGGTACGGGTGGTTCAACCGGCCCGTCCGGTTCCTGCTGAACGGGCAGGACGCGACCTCCGGGATCGCCGGCTGCCAGTCGCCGGGCTACGCCGGGCCGAACGACCCGCGCGCGTCGGTGTCCGGGACGTGCCGCGACCGGGCCGGGAACGTCAGCGCGCCGCGCGCGATCAGCTTCCGGTACGCGCGACCGCTCCTCGATCCTGTCGCCGGGCAGCGTGTGAACGCGCCCGTCCGCCTGCGCTGGGTCGAGGCGAAGCGTGCGAGCTTCTACAACGTCCAGATCTGGCGCCGGTCGAAGAAGATCCTGAGCGCATGGCCGCGCGGGACGTCGATGCGGGTCGCACGCGCCTGGATCTTCGAGGGCGAGCGCTACGCCCTGAAGGCGGGCCGCCGCTACCGCTGGTACGTCTGGCCGAAGATCGGCGCGAGGTACGGCAAACTGCTCGGCTCGAGCAACTTCCAGGTGCGCCGCCGCGCCTCGGCGGGCGTGGAGCCGCTCCGGCCGGGCCCCGTCGGCTGAGACGGCGTCACGAGAGCTTGTCGACCGCCTGGAAGACGTACGCGCCAGTCGAAAGCAGAAGGACGACGGCACCGACCGCGATCGCAGCAGTTGCGATCGGCCCGTGCGCGCGCAACCCGAGCGCGATGGCGGCCGGGGCCACGGCGAACGGGAGGCCGATCCAGATGAACGCCAGGCTGAGAACGGCCACGATCGCGAGAACGAGCGGCGCGCGGCGCGGAGCCAGCGAGGGCCGAACCACGGTCGCGAACAGCACCGTGGCGACGCCGAGGATGATCGCGGCGGTGAGAGCGAAGGCCCCCGGGTCCTCGAGCCCGGGGTCGTCCCCGAGCAGATGGTCGACCGCCATCGCCGCAAGTCCGAGGGCTACGCCCCCCGCCGCCAGTGCCCAGTCGATCCGCCGCACCGCGCTGGAAGTTTAGGCCGGTCGAACTGCCCGAAAGTGCGGTTGCTTACGAACGCGCGGCGCGATACGACCCAGACTTCAACCCTCTGGCGAAAGGTGGAGCCATGCGGAGATTGTTCGTCATGTCGGCGCTCGCGCTCTTGGCTGCGGCCCTCTGGGTCTCGCCGGCGAGCGCGCAGGTGCCGCCGCACGAGCACATCCTCACGACGCCGTCCGGCGATGTCGACGTCGGCCCGCCCAGGTGCGGCAACGAGCAGTTGCAGGGCGCGTTCCTGAACTTCCACTTCAACGTTCATCTCGGGGCGCCACCGACCGTGATCATGCCGCGTTTCTGCTGACGCTCGAGTGGCGTTGCGGGGAGCGTGGCCGGCACGCTTTCCGGCCCCTCCCCGCCCTGCCACCGCAAGAGCAGGAGCCCGATGGTCGTTCCGATCGCAGCGCATAAAGCTTCCGAGGCCTCGCTGCAACACGAAAGCCCCGCGTGTGCGGGGCTTTCGGATGGTCGGGGCGCCGAGATTCGAACTCGGGACCTCCAGTCCCCCAG
>JAICNY010000018.1 GCA_025930955.1 Thermoleophilia bacterium | reverse complement strand
GCGTACGGCGCGGGCAGCGCGAACGAGCCGGGGAGGAGCGGCCCGAAGCCCGCGTGCGCCATCGAGAAGTTCACCGACGCGATCCCGGACAGGAGCCCGTGGAAGCTCCGCGTGAGCCCAACGATCTCCCAGCGGCCGGTGTGCATCTTCGCGAGCTTGAGCGCGACCTCGTTCGCCTCCGACCCCGTGTTCAGGAGCATCACGCGGTCGAGCGGCGCGGGGACGAGCCCGGCGAGCCGTGCGGCGAGCTCGAGCACGGGCTCGGAGAGCATCCACGAGTTCAAGTGGGAGACGGTGTCGAGGCTCTCCCGGATCGCCGCCGCGATCCGCGGGTGGTTGTGGCCGAGCGTCGAGCAGATCTGGCCCGAGGTGAAGTCGAGGATGCGGCGACCGTCGGTCGTCTCGACCCAGGCGCCCTCGGCGCGCGCGACGGTGAACGGGGCGAACCCGCCCGCGTACCGGATCAGGAACCGCTCCCGCTCGTCGGCCATCGCGGGCGAGTCTAGAGGCCTGCTGCGAGCCACGCCCGTGTCGGATGACGCTACAGGCGCGGCGCAGGATCAGCACATTCGCCCGCGACACGTAGCGCTGCTACGCGCCGCGTACGACCGCACTGCCCTGCTTGGCCTGGAGCGCCCCCGACGGCGGGCGTGGCTCCCATGCGGCCTCTAGAGTTGCCGCGTGCTTCGTGGAGCCCTGGCCGCCGCGCTGACGCCTCTCCGGAACGAGGGCGCGTCGCTCGACCTCGACGCGATCGGGCCGTACACCGACTTCCTCGCGGACGCGGGCCTCGACGGCGTCTTCGTGCTCGGGACGACAGGGGAGGGGATCCTCCTTCACGCGGGCGAAAGGCGTGACGTGGCCGAGCGGTTCGTCGAGGCTGCGGGCGACCGGCTCGCGGTCGTCGTCCACGCGGGCGCCCAGTCGTCCGCCGACACGGTCGCGCTCGCCGAGCACGCGGCGGAGCTCGAGGTCGCCGGCGTCGCCGTCGTCGCGCCGCCGTACTACGCGCTCGACGAGCGGGCGCTCACGCGTCACTTCCTGGCCGCCGCCGCGGCCTGCGCGCCGATCCCGTTCTTCCTCTACGAGTTCGCGCCGCGCGCCGGCTACCCGATCCCGCTTCCGGTCGTCGAGCGCGTCCGCGAGCAGGCGCCGAACCTCGCCGGGCTGAAGGTGTCCGACCAGCCGTTCGACGCCGTGCGGCCGTACCTGCTCGAAGGCCTCTCCGTGTTCGTCGGGGCCGAGGGGCTCGTGCCGGCCGGGCTCGCGGAGGGGGCGTCGGGGAGCGTGTCGGGGCTCGCGTCCGTCTTCCCCGAGCCCGTGGTCGAGATGGTACGCGCGCCGGACGGGCGCGCCGTCGAGGAGGTCGCTCGCCTGCGGGCCGGGCTCGAGCGGTTCCCGTTTGTCTCGGCCGCGAAGCGGGCGCTCGGGCGGCGCGGCGTGCGGATCGGCGAGGACGTGCGCGCGCCGCTCCTGCCGCTCGAGGACGAGGCGGGGGCGGAGGTAGACCGCCTCGTGGACGCGTGGCTCGCGTCGCGGTAGCCGGGGCGGGCGCGATCGGCGCCTCGGTCGCATACCACCTCGCGCTGCTCGGCGCGCGCGACGTCGTCCTCTGCGACGCGGGCGAGATCGCGGGCGGCGCGACGAGCAAGGGGATGGGCGGCGTGCGCCAGCAGTTCTCGACCGCGCCGGAGGTGAAGCTCGCGCAGGCGTCGATCGCGTTCTTCGAGGAGCTCGGGGAGCCGTACTTCTCGCAGGTCGGCTACCTGTTCCTCGCGACGACGGAGGAGGGGCTCGCAGAGCTCGAGGAGCGGCGGGAGCTGCAGGCCGGGCTCGGCGTCCCGGCGGAGCGGGTCGATCCGTCGTACGTGCGGGGGCTGCGCGTCGACGACGTGCTCGGCGCGGTCGTCTGCCGCACGGACGGCGTCGGCGACCCGCCCGGCTTCGCGCGGGAGCTCACTCGGCGCGCGGCGGCGCTCGGGGTCGAGGTCCGCGAGCGGACGCGCGTCGAGGACGTGGACGCGGGGATCGTCGTGGTCGCGTGCGGCGCCTGGTCGGCGGACGTCGCGGGCGGCTTCGGCGTCGACCTGCCGGTCCGGCCGCTCTGCCGGCAGCTGCTCCTGACGTCGGCCGTACCGGGGCTCGATCCGTCGCTGCCCATGGTGATCGAGGCGGAGACCGGGTTCCACTTCCGGAGCCGCGGCGGCCGGCTCGTCCTCGCGAAGGCCGACGCGGAGCCGCGCTGGACGGCCGATCCCTGGGTCGACGAGTCGGTGTTCGAGGATCGGCGCGAACGGCTCGCGTCGCGCTATCCACCAGCGGCCGCCGTCGTCGTGGAAAACGCATGGGCCGGGCTCTACGACATGACGCCGGACGCCCACCCGATCATCGGCCCGGTCGGCGAGGGCGTGTACGCCGCGTGCGGCTTCTCCGGCCACGGCTTCATGCAGTCCCCGGCGGTCGGGAGAGCGGTCGCGGAGGAGCTCCTGCTCGGCGAGCCGTCGTTCGACCTCGCGCCCTACCGGCTGGAGCGATTCGCGGGCGGCGCGGTCTTTCCCGAAACGCTGGTGCTCTGACGTCTTCTTCACGGGGTCTGACCCCGTAAAGACGGGCGCCGTGACGCTCTCGTAACATCTCCAGCGGCCAGAAAAATGCGATTTGCAGGGAATTTACGCTCATGGCACGAACTCGTGGGCCTCCGATGCGGGGTCTGACCCCGTAAGCGGGCGCCCGTCACACTTCCGTGACGGTTTCGGGCGCAGAAAAGGCCGCTCGGAGCAGGGCTGTTACGAAGTCGGCACGGAATCGCGCGCGTCTTGGTGCGGGGTCTGACCCCTTCTCGGCGTCGGATCTGCCAGGCGCGCGCGTCTTACTCGAACGCGAGGCCGCGCCGGGAGAGCTCCTCGACCGCGTAGCGCCCCTCGATCGTCGCCTCGACGTCGAACTCCTCGACGAGCTCCGGGTCCTTGCCGATCAGCTCGCGGGCACGGGAGGGAAGCTCCTGCCGAGCGGCCTCGGCCGTCTCCCAGACGTACACCGCGCCCCAGCGGTCGGTCGTCTCGTCCGAGATCCACGCCTTGAAACGCAGCCCCTCGACGGCGGAGAACGCGTCCACCGACTCGTCCGCGAGGTAGCGGCGCAGCTCGCCAACCGTCGTCATCGAGTCGGCGAGGCTCCAGAGGACGAGCCGGACGAGCACGGCCGCAGCCTATCCCCAGGCGGGCGGCAGGTACTGCCCGTCGACCGGCGCGCCGAACGCGACGAACTCGAGCCCGTCCGGCCCGGAGATGGGCTGGCGCGTGGCCTCCGGGTCGACGCGCACGAACGTCCCGGGGCGCAGGGGCACATCGTCTCCGTCCACGCGCATGACCCCGCTGCCCGAGACGACGAAGTAGACCTCCTCCTGCCCGTTCGCCGCGTGGTCGTGCTCGCGCCCGGGCGTATCCGGCGGGAAGCGATAGAAGTTGAACCCGAAGGCGCGCGCCCCGAGCGCGCGGCGCGCCTTCCGCACCATCCCGCCGGGGCCTTCGCCCTCGAGCTCGTCGACGTTCACGACGCTGTACGAGGCCACGCCTACATTCTGAAGACGCCGAACGTGGTCTCGCCGATCGGCGCGTTGAGCGACGCCGAGATCCCGAGCGCGAGCACCTTCCGCGTGTCGCGCGGGTCGATCACCCCGTCGTCCCAGAGCCGCGCGGTCGAGTGGTACGGGTTGCCCTCCTCCTCGTACTTCGCGCGGATCTCGTCCGGATCGGCCGAGCCCACCGTGGACAAGACCATCGCCGCCTGCTCGCCGCCCATGACGGAGATCCGCGCGTTCGGCCACATCCAGAGCTGGCGCGGCGCATACGCGCGGCCGCACATCCCGTAGTTCCCGGCCCCGAACGAGCCGCCGACGATCACGGTGAACTTCGGCACCTCCGCGGAGGCGACCGCGGTGACGAGCTTCGCGCCGTCCTTCGCGATCCCGCCGGCCTCGTACTCCTTGCCGACCATGAACCCGGTGATGTTCTGGAGGAAGACGAGCGGCACGCGGCGCTTGCACGCGAGCTCGATGAAGTGCGCGCCCTTGAGCGCGCTCTCGGAAAAGAGGACGCCGTTGTTCGCGAGGATCCCGACCGGCATCCCCTCGATCCGCCCGAAGCCGCAGACGAGCGTCTCGCCGTAGAGCGGCTTGAACTCGTGGAAACGCGAGCCGTCCACGAGCCGCGCGACCACCTCGCGGACGTCGTAGCCGATCCGGTAGTCCTCCGGGACGATCCCGTGCAGGTCGTCCGGGTCGTGGAGCGGCTCCTCGGGCTCCTCGAGCTCCCACGGGAGGTCGGGCTTCCGCAGGGAGAGGCTCGCCACGATCTCCCGCCCGAGCGCGAGCGCGTGCTCGTCGCTCACCGCGTAGTGGTCGGTCACGCCGGAGACGCGCGAGTGGACGTCCGCGCCGCCGAGCTCCTCCGCCGAGACCTCCTCGCCCGTCGCCGCCTTCACGAGCGGCGGGCCGCCGAGGAAGATCGTCCCCGTTCCCTTCACGATCACCGATTCGTCGCTCATCGCGGGCACGTACGCCCCGCCCGCCGTGCACGAGCCCATGACGAGCGCCACCTGCGGGATCCCGGCCGCGGACATCCGCGCCTGGTTGAAGAAGATCCGCCCGAAGTGGTCGCGGTCGGGGAAGACCTCGTCCTGGAGGGGGAGGAAGGCGCCGCCCGAGTCGACGAGGTAGAGGCACGGGAGCCGGTTCTGCTCCGCCACCTCCTGGGCGCGCAAATGCTTCTTGACCGTGATGGGGTAGTACGTGCCGCCCTTCACCGTCGCGTCGTTCGCGACGAGCACGCACTCCTGGCCCTCGACCACGCCGATCCCGGTGACGATCCCGGCCGCGGGCGCGTCGCCGCCGTAGAGGTCCCACGCGGCGAGCGCGTTCAGCTCGAGGAACGAGGAGCCGGGATCGGTCAGCCGGTCGATCCGCTCGCGCGCGAGGAGCTTGCCGCGCGACCGGTGCCTCTCGATCGCCTTCTCGCCGCCGCCCTTCGCGACCTGCGCCGAGCGCTCGCGCAGCTCCTCGACGAGCTCGCCCATCCGCGCCCGGTTCTCGGCGAACGCCTGGGCGGAGCGGTCGACACGCGACTCGAGGATCACGCGCTAACCCTACGCCGCCGGGCGGCGCGCCCGGCCGCTCCGCGCGGCTTACGGGACGCTTACAGCCCGCTGACGGATTGCACAGACACCGTCCCTACCGTGCGCAGCGGCAGCACCACCCGCACCGAAGGAGACCCCCCATATGAAGAGGATCGGACTGATCGTCGCCGGCGCCGTCGCGGCCGCCGCGCTCGCGCCCTCGGCGCTCGCGGCGCCCGCGCCGAACGCAGGCGACCGCGCAAGGGCCGTCCAGGACTGCAAGATCCTGCGCGCCCAGCTCGGCAAGCAGACGTTCCGCGCCACCTACGGCACGGCGAACGTCAACCGCAAGAACGCGTTCGCCCGCTGCTTCCGGCAGTGGTCGAACGAGGAAGCGGAGAACCGCGTGCAGGCCGTCGCCGACTGCCGCGCGGAGCGAGGCACGACGCCGGAGAGTCGGCAGGCCTTCCGCGAGCAGTACGGCACGTTCGGCAGGTGCGTGGCGCAGACGCGGCGCGCCGAGTCGCGCGAGGACCGCAGCGACGTCATGAATGCCGCGCGCACGTGCAAGGCCGAGCGCGGGACGACGGAGGAGAGCCGCGCCGCCTTCAAGGAGAAGTGGGGCGGGAACGCGAACGCGTTCGGCAAATGCGTCTCGGCGACCGCCCGCGCCGCCGACGAGGAGGAAGAGGAGCCGGAAGAGGGTTAGACCCGGGACGACGCACGGCAGGGCCGCCGTGCGGGCCGGCCGGATTCGACGGGCGGGCTCCAGGAGCCCGCCCGTCGTCGTTCCGGGCCTGCCCGGGCGCGCCAACTTTCCAAATCCTTACTCGCCCATTGCGGAAGGCGCACAGCGCTGGCGTACCTTCTCGCCTTCCCCCAGGGAGAGCGAGATGCCGAGCAAAGCGACCGGAATGGACGGGGTCACGAGGCGGGCGGCCGGCCTCCGCCGCGCGGGGAGCGCGGGACGGAGCCGGCGCCGGCTCGCTCTTCCTCTCATGCGAAAGGAGCTCGCCATGCGACGAGCCCTGCTTCTCCCGGTCTTCGCGGCGCTCGTGCTCGTGCCGCCCGCCGCGGCCGGCCCGATCTACGGCACCCCGGGCGACGACACGTTCACCGGCACCGAGCGGCGCGACGCCGTCTTCGCCAGGGCCGGGAACGACACCGTGCTCGGCCTCGGCGGCAACGACCTGCTCCACGGCCAGCGTGGCGACGACGCGATCTCGGGCGACGCCGGCCGCGACCTCCTCATGGGCGGGCCGGGCAGCGACTCGCTCGCGGGAGGCGACGGAGCCGACTGGATCTGGACGGGTCGCGGCGCCGACATCGTGGACGCGGGCGCCGGAGACGACCACGTCCGCTCGGGCGCCGACGACGGCGTCACCGACGTCGTCGATTGCGGCTCCGGGTTCGACCGGGCCGTGATCCGCGCAGGCGACGTCGCGCTGAACTGCGAGGTCGTCCGAACGCTCGTCGGGACGAAGCCGGCGGTTCCGGGCAGCATCCAGAAGGGCACGGCGGAGGACGACACGCTGACCGGCACGGAGGGACGCGACTTCCTGTTCGGGCTGCGCGGCAACGACACGCTGCTCGGCCTCGGCGCCGCCGACTTCCTCTTCGGCGGGCCAGGCAACGACGGCCTCGACGGCGGGGACGGCCCCGACCGGCTCTGGGGCGGCCCGGGAGACGACACGCTCACGGGCGGCGAGGGGAACGACTGGCTGCACGGCGGGTTCGGGCTCGACTCGCTCTCGGGCGGGCCGGGGAACGACCGGCTCTTCTCCGCCGCCGACGACGGGCAGGCCGACACGGTCGACTGCGGCGAGGGCGACCGCGACAGGGCGGTCATCCGCGCAGGCGACACCGCGATCGGCTGCGAGCGCGTCCGCACGCTCTAGGCACTCATCGCGCGCCGCGGCCCGTCCCCTTCGGGCTGGCCGCGGCGCGACCTCCTACGCGTGGTCGAGCGCCCGGCGGAGGCTCGCGACGAAGTCGCGGAGCCCCTCGGGCCCGGCCTCGTCGGCGACCTCGATCGCGCGGCTGCCCACGACGATCCCGTCCGCGAGCGCGCCCGCCTCGGCGGCCGACTCGGGCCCGGAGATCCCGAAGCCGGCGAGGAGCGGGACGTCGGTCACTGCCCGCGCCCGCTCCACGAGCGCTGGGAGCTGGCCGGACAGGCCGTCGCGCGCGCCCGTCGTGCCGGTGACCGAGACGAGGTAGAGCCAGCCGTCCGTCCGCTCGGCCGCGAGCTGGATCCGCTCCGGCGGCGAGGTCGGCGCGACGAGCTGGACGCGCGGCACCTCGGGCGCCGCCTCGAGCGGGAGGTCGGCGACGATGAGGCTCGTCGCCCCGGCCGCGCGCGCGTCGTCGCGGAAGCGCTCGTAGCCGTACGCCTCGAGGAGCGACGCGTACGTCATCGGGACGAGCGGCACGGCGACGCGCTCGCGCACCGCCGCGAGGCATTCGAGGCAGGCGCGCGTCCGCATCCCCTGCGCGAGCGCGCGCTCGGCGGCGAGGCGGATGACCGGCCCGTCCGCGAGCGGGTCGCTGAAGGGGAAGCCGATCTCGAGCAGGTCGGCACCGCCGTCCACGGCGGCCGCCGCCAGCTCGGGCGTCTCGGGCCCGGCCATGAGGTAGATCGACAGCCGCTTGCGGCTCATCCGCGCTCGAGCACGGTGGCGAGGTCCTTGTCACCGCGGCCGGAGAGCCCGACGAGCACGAGCTCCGCGCCCTCGAGGTGGAGCGCCCGGGCGAGCGCGTGGGCCGGCTCGAGCGCCGGGATGATCCCCTCGCGCTCGGCGAGCACGTGGAAGGCGGCGAGCGCCTCCTCGTCGGTCGCGCCGACGTACTCTGCCCGGCCCGAGTCCCGGAGCGCCGCGTGCTCCGGCCCGACGCCCGGATAGTCGAGGCCGGCGGAGATCGAATGCGCGTCGGCGATCTGGCCGTCCTCGTCCGCGAGGAGCGATGAGCGCGCGCCGTCCATGACACCCGCGCGCCCGGTGCCGAGGCTCGCGGCGCCGGCCGCCTCCACGCCGACGAGCCGCACCTCCGCGTCCTCGAGGAAGCCGGCGAAGAGCCCGATCGCGTTCGAGCCGCCGCCGACGCAGGCGACGACGGCGTCCGGGAGGCGCCCCTCCGCCTCGAGGACCTGCGCGCGGGCCTCGCGGCCGATCACGGCCTGGAGCTCGCGCACGATCTCGGGATACGGGTGCGGGCCCACGCACGAGCCGATCAGGTAGTGCGTGGTCTCGACGTTCGTGATCCAGTCGCGGATCGCCTCGCTCGTCGCCTCCTTCAGCGTCTTCGTCCCGAACTCGACCGGCCGCACCTCGGCGCCGAGCAGGCGCATCCGCTCGACGTTCGGGGCCTGGCGGCGCATGTCCTCGGCGCCCATGTAGACGACGCACTCGAGCCCGAAGCGCGCGCACACCGTCGCCGCCGCGACGCCGTGCTGGCCGGCGCCGGTCTCCGCCACGATCCGATGCTTGCCGAGCCGCCGCGCGAGGAGCGCCTGGCCCACCGCGTTGTTGATCTTGTGCGCGCCCGTGTGGCAGAGGTCCTCGCGCTTCAGGTAGATCGTGCGGTCGTCCGCGAGGCGCTCGGTGCGGTAGAGCGGGGTGGGGCGCCCGACGTACGTCGCGGCGAGGGCGTCGAGCTCGCGGCGGAAGCCGTAGTCGGCGGCGATCCCACGCCAGCCCCGCTCGAGCTCGTCGAGCGCCGGGACGAGCGTCTCCGGGACGTACCGCCCGCCGTACGCGCCGTAGTACCCGGGTTGGCTCGCCGTGCTCATCGCGCCGCCTCGACGAAGGCGCGGATCCGCTCGTGATCCTTGATCCCCGGCTCGCGCTCGAGGCTCCGGCTCGCGTCGACCGCCCACGGGCGGACGGCCGCGATCGCCTCGGCGACGTTCTCGGGCGAGAGGCCGCCGGCGAGCATCACGCGACCCTCGACCGCCGCGGCGCGCTCCCAGTGGCCCGCGTCCTCGTCGAGCCAGGGGAGGTCGAGCACGCGCGCGACCTCGTGCTCGCCGCGGAGAAGGACGCCGTCGCGCGCCCGGTGGCCGTTCTCGGCCGCGTAGAGCTGCGCGAGGTCGGTGCCCGCCGGCTCGGTCTCGCCGACGAAGACGCCGACGGAGAGCATCGTGTCCGGCACCGGGAGGGGCGCGGCGGCGCGGCGCGGGCTCTCGGCGAGGACGAACCCCGCGAGGTCGGCGCCCGCCTCGGCCGCCGCGGCCACGTCCTCCTTGCGCGTCAGCCCGCAGACCTTGACGAGGGGACGCCGGAGGAGGTCGGCGAGCTTCGCCGCCGGATCCGCGGCGCGCATGAGCGCCGAGCCGACGAGGATCGCGTCCGCGCCCGCGACCTCCGCTGCGGCCGCCTGGGCGCGCGTCGAGACGCCGCTCTCGGCGACCACGACCCGGTCGCGCGGCGCCTGCGCGACGAGGTCGAGCTGCGCCGGGCGGTCGATCTCGAAGGTCGAGAGGTCGCGCGCGTTGATCCCCACGACCGCGGCATCGAGCCGCACCGCGCGAGCCAGCTCGCCGGCGTCGTGCGCCTCGACGAGCACGTCGAGCCCGAGGCGCTCCGCCTCGCCGAGCAGGCGCCGCGCCGCGTCGTCGTCCACGTCGCGCAGGAGCAGGAGCGCCGCATCCGCACCCGCCTCGGCGGCCGCGCGGAAGTGCTCCGGCTCGGTGAAGAACCCCTTGGCGAGAAGCGGCGCGTCCGTCGCCGCGCGCGCCGCCCGCAGGTCGTCGAGCGTCCCGCCGAAGCGCTCGTCCACGAGGATCGAGACGGCCGCCGCGCCGTGCGCCGCAAACGCGGGCGCCAGCTCCGCGGGGTCGGCATCGGGACGCAGGTCGCCCGCCGAGGGCGAGCGGCGCTTCACCTCGGCGATCGCCGTCAGGTCTCCCGCGCGCAGCGCGTCCGCGAAGCGTCCCATCAGGCGCGCGGCTCCTTCCCGCGCGAGAAGCGCACGAGCTCGTCGAGCCGCGTCGCCGCCGCGCCGGAGTCGACCGTCTCGCGCGCGATCCCGTAGCCCTCCGCGAGGTCGGCCGCGAGCCCGCCCGCGGCGATCGCCCCCGCGGCGTTCAGGAGCACCGCCTCGCGCTTCGCCCCGCGCGCGCCGCCGAGGACGTCGTGAATCGTCGCGGCGTTGTCGATCGCCGAGCCGCCCACGAGCTCGGCCGGGTCGCAGCGCGGCACGCCGAAGTCGGCCGGGTCGATCGTCCGCCGGTGCACGTCGCCCTCCACGACCTCGCAGACGAGGTTCGGGCCCGCCGGCGACAGCTCGTCGACGCCGCCCGCGCCGTGCACGACGAAGGCCCGCCGCGCGCCGAGCCGCGCGAGCACCGAGGCGAGCGTCGGCACGAGCTCCGGCGCGTACACGCCGACCACCTGCGCCCGCGCCCCGGCGGGGTTCGTGAGCGGCCCGAGCACGTTGAAGACGGTCCGCGCGGCGAGCTCCTTCCGCACCGGCGCAGCGTGGCGCATGGCCGGGTGGTGTGAGGGCGCGAAGAGGAAGCCGAAGCCGAGGTCGTCGATCGAGCGCGCGATCCGCCCGGGCTCCTGCTCGAGCTTGAAGCCGAGCGCCTCGAGCACGTCCGCCGAGCCCGACGCCGAGGAGACCGCGCGGTTGCCGTGCTTCGCCACCGCCGCGCCGGCCGCCGCCGCGACGAGCGCCGCCGCGGTCGAGATGTTGAACGTCTGCGCGTTGTCGCCGCCCGTGCCGGCCGTGTCCACGAGGTCGTCGCGCGTCGGGCGCACCTCGAGCACGTGGCTCCGCATCGCCTCCGCGAAGCCGGCGATCTCGTCCGCGGTCTCTCCCTTCACGCGGAGGGCGCCGAGGAAGGCGCCGATCTGCCCCGGCGTCGCCCGGCCGTCCATGACCTCGCTCATCGTCTCGCGCGCCTCGTCCTGCGTGAGGTCGCCGCCGTCGAGGAGCCGTGCGAGCGCCTGCCGGATCGTCATCGCGCCGCCCCGAGGAAGTTCGCCAGGAGCTCGCGTCCCTGGGGAGTCAGAACGGACTCCGGATGGAACTGGATCCCGTCCACCGGATGCTCGCGGTGCCGCACGGCCATCACCTCGCCGTCCTCGGTGCGCGCCGTCACCTCGAGCTCGTCGGGCACTGAGGTCGCCGCGAGCGAGTGGTAGCGCCCGGCCTCGAGCGGGTCGGGCAACCCGGCGAACACACCCTCGCCGCTGTGGGCGACCCGGCTCGCCTTCCCGTGCACGAGCCGCTGCGCCTGCCCGACGGTGCCGCCGTACGCCTCGACGATCGCCTGGTGGCCGAGGCAGACGCCGAGCGTCGGCACGCGCGGGCCGAGCCGGCGGACGATCTCGAGCGTCGCGCCCGCGCCCTCCGGCCGGCCGGGGCCGGGGGAGATGACGAGGTGGGTCGGCTCGAGCGCCTCGGCCGCGTCCGCGTCGACCGCGTCGTTTCGCAGCACCGTCACCTCGGCGCCGAGCTCCTCGAACAGGTGCGCGAGGTTGTACGTGAACGAGTCGTAGTTGTCGACGAGCAGGACGTGCGGCCTTTCGCTCACGGCCCCTCCTCCGCGAGGTCGAGCGCTGCCTCGAGCGCGGCGAGCTTCGAGAGGCACTCGAGGTGCTCGGCCTCGGGGTCCGAGTCGGCGACGATCCCGGCGCCGGCCTGGAGCCGCGCGAGGCCGGGGGTGAGGACGACCGTCCGGATCGCGATGCAGGTGTCGAGGTCGCCGTCCGGGAGCGCGTACCCGACCGCGCCCGCGTACGGGCCGCGGCGCACGCCCTCGAGCTCCGAGACGATCTGCATCGCCCGCACCTTGGGCGCGCCCGAGACGGTTCCGGCGGGAAAGCAGGCGCGGATGAGGTCGAACGCGGTGCGCCCCTCCCCGAGCTCGCCCGCCACCTCCGAGACGAGGTGCGTCACGTGCGAGTACCGCTCGGCCTCGAGGAAGCGCTCGACGCGCACGGTGCCCGCGCGGCAGACGCGCGAGAGGTCGTTCCGGCCGAGGTCGACGAGCATGACGTGCTCGGCGCGGTCCTTCTCGGAGGCGAGCAGCCGCTCCGCGTCGCCGTCGCCGGCGGGCGTCGTCCCCGCGATCGGGTTGAGGCTCGCGCGGCGGCCGGTCAGCTTGACGAGCGTCTCCGGGGAGGAGCCGACGAGCGCGAGGTCGTCGCCCAGCTCGAGGAGGAAGAGGTACGGCGAGGGGTTCACCTGGCGGAGCGCGCGGTAGAGCCGAACGGGCGAGGCGTCGGTCGGTCGCTCGGCGCGCTGCGAGAGCACGACCTGAAACGCGTCGCCCGCCGCGATCAGCCGCTTCGCCTCGCGGACGCCATCCTGGTAGGCGGCCTGGTCGGGCGAGCGCCGCGTCTCCCCGCGGGGCAGCGGGCCCTCGTCCTCCGGCGCCTGCACGGGCCGCGCGAGCGCCGCGGCGACCGCGTCCCGGTCGCCCGCGAGGACGTCCGCGCTCGCGGCGGCGTGGTCGAAGCGCACGAGCGTCTCGGCGACGACGAAGCGGCTCTCCGGCAGGCCCGGCGCCGGCTCCGGAAGCGGGACGGTCGGCTCGAGCACGGCAACGTGGTCGTAGCCGAGGAACCCGACCACGGGGGAGCCGGCCGCGACCTCGCGCTCGGCCTCCTCGAACGTCACGAGCCGCGAGCCCGCACCGACGAGCGAGTGCCGCCCGAGCCGCCCGCGCTCGACCGACTCGAGGAGGAAGCTTGCGCGCCCGGTTTCGCGCAGCGCGAGGTACGCCCCGAGCGGGGTGACGAGGTCGGTCTGGATGGCGCTGGAGACGGTCATCGGCAACAAAAAACCTTCCGGGCGGAAGGTCGAGTCGAGCGGTCGGGCTGTTCGCGCCTGCGGCTCAGCAGGCGGCGCTCCCGCACCGCTCGACGGGCCAGGCCCAGAGGATGTGGGAGGGGGAGGTCACGGTGCTCGGAGGGTACGCCGCGTCCGCGGCGCGGTCAAGCGGCTCCCTAGGTCACGTCCCGGCGCAGGCTGCCCGTGGCGGCCGCGGCCGCGACCGCCACCCAGCCGGCCAGCACGAGCCCGCCCGCGGATTGCGAGAGGACGTCCTCGAGGTCGTCGCTCCCGATCAGCGCCTCCATCGCCGCGAGGGGCAGGTAGCGCGCGACGCCGTCGAGCTCGATGACGCCGAGAAGCGCGCGCACGAGGAACTCGGCCACGAGGAACCAGACGAGCAGCCCGACCGCCGCGCCGGCCTGGTTGCGAAGCGCCCCGCCGACCCCGACGCCGAGCATCCCGAGCAGCACGAACGCGACCGTGACGACGAGCGCCGTCTCCCGCACGATCGGGTCGCCGAGCCCGACGTCGACATCCTTCGCGCCGAGCCACGGGAGCGCGATCGCGAGCATGAGCGCGAACGAGAGCACGGCGAAGACGAGCCCGACGAGCCCGGCCACGGCGAGCTTCGCCGCGAGGAGGAGGGGGCGGCGCGGGGTGACGAGCAGGCTCTGGCCGATCGTCCCGTGCCGGAACTCGCTCGTCACCACGACCGACCCGACGAGGAGCGGGAACGCGAACCCGATGAGCGGCGCCTGCAGGAGGTCGCGCCACGACTCTTCGTCGAAGGCCCCGACCCCGGAGCCGATCGTCCCCACGACGACGAGCGCGGTCAGCACGAGGAGCATCGCGAGGTAGACCCAGAAGCCCCACGTCGTGCGGAGCTTCAGCACCTCGGCCGCGAGGAGCCTCACCGTGGCACCGCCGCGTCGCCGCCGGTCAGCTGGAGGAAGATCTCCTCGAGCGAGGAGGACTCGGTGCGCAGCTCGTGGAGGACGATCCCGTTCGCGGCCGCGAGCTCGCCCACGCGCTCGGGCGGGGCGGAGACAGCGAGCGCGCCGTCGTCGAGCGGCGCCCCCTCGATTCCGTCCGCGGCGAGCGCCTCCCGGAGCGCCTCGGCCTGCGGGGAGCGGACGCGCGTGCGCCCGCCGGCGCGCGCGGTCAGCGTCTCGACGGGCGCGTGCGCGACGAGGCGACCGCGCGCGATGATCGCCACGTCGTCCACGGTCTGCGCGAGCTCGGCGAGGACGTGGCTCGAGACGAGGATCGTGCGGCCCTCGTCAGCCAGCCGCCGCAGGAAGTTCCGCAGCCAGCGAATCCCCTCCGGGTCGAGCCCGTTCGCGGGCTCGTCGAGGACGAGCACCTGGGGGTCGCCGAGGAGCGCGGCCGCGAGCCCGAGCCGCTGTCGCATCCCGAGCGAGTAGCCGCCCACCCGCCGCTTCGCCGCGGCCGTGAGGCCGACGAGCTCGAGCAGCTCCTCGACGCGCGCCCGCTGGATGCCGGCCGCCGTCGCGACCGTCCGCAGGTGGTTGCGCCCGCTGCGGCCGGGGTGGAACGTCGAGGTCTCGAGCACCGTCCCCACCTGCCGGATCGGCTCGGCGAGCTCCTGGTACGGGCGGCCGAAGACGAGCGCCTCGCCGTCCGTCGGAGTGACGAGGCCGAGCAGCGCGCGGAGCGTCGTCGTCTTTCCGGCGCCGTTCGGCCCGACGAAGCCCGTGATGCGCCCGCGCTCGACGGAGAACGAGAGATCGTCCACCGCGAGGACGCGCCGGAAGCGCTTCGTGAGACCACGGATCTCGATCGGCGGCGGCTCGCCCGGCACCGGGAGAACCTACTCCCCGGCGCGCCCACGGCGGCGCGGTGACCGCTTGGTAGCCTCAGCGTCGTGGCCCGCTCCGTCATCGTCTCCGCCGTCCGCACCCCGTTCGGGCGCCTCGGCGGCGGCCTCGGGAAGCTCGAGGCGACCGAGCTCGGGTCGCACGCGATCCGCGCGGCGCTCGAGCGCGCGGGCCTCGAGCCGCACGAGATCGAGTACGTGATCATGGGGCAGGTTCTCCAGGCCGGCGCCGGACAGGCGCCCGCGCGGCAGGCGGCCGTGGGCGCGGGGCTCCCGATCGAGGTTCCCGCGGACACGATCAACAAGGTCTGCGCGTCGAGCGTGCGCGCGGTCGAGATCGCGGACCAGATGATCCGCGCCGGCGACCACGAGGTCGTCGTGGCGGGCGGCATGGAGTCGATGTCGAACGCGCCGTACCTCCTCATGCAGGCGCGCTTCGGCTACCGGCTCGGCGACGGCGTGATCGTCGACTCGATGGTCCACGACGGCCTCACCTCGACCTTCGACAAGCGCCACATGGTGCAGCAGGCGTCGTTCGTCTCCCGCGAGCTCGGGATCTCGCGCGAGGAGCAGGACCTGTGGGCCCTGCGGTCGCACGAGCGCGCGGTGCGGGCGATCGACGAGGGGCTCTTCGCGGACGAGATCGCCGCGGTCGGCGACGTCTCGGTCGACGAGGGCCCGCGGCGGGACACGTCGATCGAGAAGCTCGCGTCCCTCAAGCCGGTGTTCGACCCGGAGGGGACGACGACCGCCGGAAACGCGCCCGGCGTGAACGACGGCGCGGGCGCGCTCGTCGTCACGAGCGAGGAGTTCGCCGAGCGGCGCGGCCTCGAGCCGCTCGCGCGGATCATCTCCTCCGCGTACGTCGCGGACGAGTTCGCCTACCTCGCCCGGACGCCCGCGAAGGCCGGGGCGCGGGCGCTCGAGAAGGCGGGGAAGACGATCGACGAGGTCGAGCGCGTCGAGCTGAACGAGGCGTTCTCGTCCGTCGTCCTGAACTCCACCGCGATGCTCGGAGCCGACCCGGAGCGCGTCAACGTGAACGGCGGCGCGGTCGCGCTCGGCCACCCGATCGGCGCATCCGGCGCGCGGATCCTCTCGACGATGATCCACGACCTGCGCCGCAACGGCGGCGGCCTCGGCCTCGCCGCGATCTGCTCCGGCGGCGGCCAGGGCGACGCCCTCCTGATCGAGGTCTAGGCCGCCGCGCCGGCCCGGGTCGCCGCGCGGGTGTCCCCGGCGGCCATGACCAGGGGACTGTCCCCGGAAACCGTCCTTCGCGGACGGTGCGGGGACGTGGCACGCCCCCGGGGTGGGGTGCCCCCGTCCCCGGGGCGGATGCGAGTTCGACCGGCGACACCGCCCCGCGGCGCGGTGCCCCGGGGCCTGTCCCCGGGGCGCGGCCGCCGGGGACATCGGGCTAGCCCTGGAGGAACTCGCGAACGAGGCGGGCGAGCTCGGCCGGCTTCCGCCAGGCGACGAGGTGGTCGGCGCCCTCCATCCGGGCGCGGCGCGCCTCGGGCAGGCCGGCGACGAGCTCGTCGGCGGCGGCCTCGAAGCCGGGATGGTCCTCCGCGCCCGTCACGACGAGCACCGGCGCACGGATCTCAGCCAGGCGCCCGGCGACCGGAGGATCGGGGTAGCGCGCGGGCTCCTCCTCGTCCTCGGCGAACGACGCGGCGGCGTTCTCCCGGAAGATCGCCCGCAGCTCCTCGTCCGCCCCGAGCGGCGCCCATACCTCGAGGTCGACCTCCGCCATCGCGTCGAAGTCCCGGCGCGCGACCGCGGCCTCCCAGCGCGCCTCGAGGCCCGGCGGCTCCTCGATCTCCACCGGCTGTCCCGGCGCGTGCGACGCGCAGACGACGACCCGCTCCACGCGTGCCGGTTGCTCGAGCGCCGCCGCGAGCGCCGTCATCCCGCCCATCGAGCCGCCGACGAGCGACGCCCGCTCGATGCCCAGCCCGTCCAGCACGCGGACGACGTCGTCGGCCGGCGCGTACGGCCCGTTCCAGCCCTCCGAGCGCCCGTACCCCCGCCGGTCGAAGCAGACCACGCGAAACGACGCGGCGAGCAACCGCGCGAACGGTCTCCAGGCGCGCGAGTCGGTCACGCCCTCGTGCAGGCAGACGACCGCCGGGCCGGAGCCGGACTCCTCGCACCACAGGCGCGGCCCGCCTTCGTCCACGAACGGCACGGGCCGACAGTAACCTCTCGCCGATGCGCTTCGAGCACGTCCTCGTCGTCGGCGCCGGTCAGATGGGCGGCGGGATCGCCCAGACGTTCGCCGCGTCGGGCCGCCGCGTCTCGCTCCACGACCCGTATCCCGGCGCGACCGAGCGGGCGCGCGCCACGATGGAGAAGAGCCTCACCCGTCTCGCGGAGAAGGGCGCCGACCTCGACGCGGCCGCCGTGCTCGGGCGCATCGAGCCGGCCGGCGACCTCGTCCCGGCCGACCTGATGGTTGAGGCGGCCGTCGAGGACGCCGAGGTGAAGAAGGACATCTTCCGGCGCGCCGACGCGACGCTTCCGCCGGAGGCGATCCTCGCTTCGAACACCTCCTCGATCCCGATCGCGACGCTCGCCGCCGAAACGAGCCGCCGGGACAAGGTGATCGGGATGCACTTCTTCAACCCGGTGCCGGTGATGACGCTTGTCGAGGTCGTTCGCACGCCGCAGACCTCGGACGAGACGGCCGCCGCCGTCGTCGAGCTCGCCCGCGAGCTCGGCAAGACCCCGGCGGAGGCGAACGACTTCCCGGGGTTCGTCTCGAACCGGATCCTCATGCCGTACATCAACGAGGCGGTCTGGGCGCTCCACGAGGGGGTGGCGGAGCCGGAGGCGATCGACACGATCGCGAAGCTCGGCTTCAACCACCCGATGGGCCCGCTCGCGCTGGCCGACCTCATCGGGCTCGACACGTGCGTCGCGATCCTCGAGGTGCTCGAGGCGGGCCTCGGCGACGCGCGCTACTCGCCCTGCCCCCTCCTGCGCGAGCACGTCGACGCGGGTCGCCTCGGCCGGAAGTCCGGCCAGGGCTTTTACTCGTATTGACGAATTCGTCAAGGAATCATCAACTACAGTCGAAAAAGACCGCAGCAGGCGGAAAATGAGATGCGTCCTCGAAAGGAGGGGAGGGCCGCAATGCGTCTCTTGCTGATCGACGACGACCCGGGGCTCCGAGCTCTCGTTCGCACGACGTTCGAGGCGGTCGACGTCGACGTCGAGGAGGCGGAGGACGGCATCGCCGCGCGGACGCTCGTCACCGACCGGCGGCCCGACGCGATCGTCCTCGACCTGACCATGCCGGGCGTGACCGGGTTCGACCTCTGCCGGGAGCTGAAGGCGGACGGGGACACGAGCACGATCCCGATCGTCCTCCTCACGGGGGACACGGCCTCCGAGGAGGACGCGCGCGACGCCGGCGCGGACGCGTTCATGCGCAAGCCCTTCAGCCCGCTCGAGCTGCTCGCGGTCGTCGAGCGCCTCGCGGGCGGCCTCTACGGCGTCCCCTTCCGCGCGAGCGGCAAGCAGAAGGCCGAGGAGCAGCTCCTGCTCTACGCCCGCGACCTACGCCACCTGCTCGAGATCGAGCGCGGCCAGCGCGTGCTCCTCCAGAAGGCGTACCAGGAGACGGTGTCCGCGCTCGCGAGCGCCCTCGAGACGAAGGACACCGGCACGCGCGCGCACTCGCAGCGCGTCCAGCGCTACGCGATCGAGCTCACCCGGGCCGTCTCGCCCGCGCTCGTCGAGGACCAGAGCGCGCAGTACGGGTTCCTGCTCCACGACGTCGGCAAGATCGGGATCCCGGACGACATCCTCCGCAAGCCGCGCCCTCTCTCCGAGGCGGAGGAGCGTCTGATGCGGACGCATACCGAGCTCGGCGAGCAGATGCTGAGCGGCGTCGCCTTCCTCCAGGGCGCCGGGCTCGCGGTCGTCCGGCACCACCACGAGCGCTGGGACGGGGACGGCTACCCGGACCGGCTGCGCGGGCGCGACATCCCGCTCGGCGCGCGCATCTTTGCCGTAGCCGACTCGCTCGACGCGATCACGAGCGACCGGCCGTACCGGGAGGCGCGATCATGGGAGTTCGCACGTTCGGAGATCGAGCACGAGGCGGGCCGCCAGTTCGACCCCGACGTCGTCGCCGCGTTCGTCGACGTCGAGCCGACCCTCCGCGAGATCGCCCGCGAGTTCGTCGCCGCCTAGCCCTCGAGCCCGCGCAGCCCGCGCCGCTTCTCGGCGTGGACGACCGACTCCGCGGCCACGAGCGCCGCGAGCACCCCGAACGCGACCGCGAGCGCCCCGAGCGGCGGGAGCACGGCGCAGAGAGGGATCGACGCCACGAGCACGAGCGCCGCGCCGAGCCGGAGCGCGTTCAGCTGCCCGTGCATCCGGCGCTTGAACGCGAGGTGTCCTCCGAGGTAGAGGGCGAGCCCGCCGGCGAGCGCGGCCGCCGCGAAGGTCCCGAGCCGCTCGGTGTCCTCCGCGTGGGCGAGCACCTCCTCGACCCCGAGGGCCGCCAGCACGATGCCGGCCACGAGCGGGAAGTGGAGGTACGTGTACGCGTCGACCGCGATCTTCACGCGCTCGGCCGGCGTCGCGTCGACGAGCACGTGCTCGGCCGCGAGCGAGACTAGGTCGAAGTAGAGCCACCAGAGGCAGACGGACACGAGCAAGCCGAGCACGGCTCCGAGGAGCAGCGGGATCGAGATCGGAAGCTGCGCCGCGCCGACGCCGATCGCGACGATCGACTCCCCGATCGCGAGGATCACGAAGAGGCCGTGACGCTCGCTCCAGTGCCTCGGGCTGTGGATGCGCCAGTTGCCCTCCTTCGACGTGACGTACGTGCCGGCCCAGTCGACCGCGAGCCCGGCGGCGAAGAGCGCGGTCTGCGCGCTGCCGCCGACGAGCGCGCCGAGGAAGAGGAGGGCCGCGCCCGAGAGCATCGGCACGAACGTGATCGCGATCTGCCGCCGCAGGCCCTCGTCCCCGAGTGCCGCCGCGTTGTAGACGGCGAGGTGGACGACCCGCGCGACGACGTACGCGGTGACGAGCACGACCGGCCCGTCGACGCCGCCGGGGAGGTCCTCCCACGCCTCCGGAACCGTGAGGGCGACGACGAACATCGCCGCCATCGCGACGATCATCCCCGCCCGCGTGAGCCCCTCGTCCGCGCGCGCCTGGTTCCCGAGCCACGCGTAGGCCTCCCAGGCCCACCAGAGGAGCGCGAGGAGCAGCAGCCCGCGGACGACCCCGACGCCGTCCCCCTCGTGCGCCATGAAGCCAGTCACCTGCGTCACCGCGAAGACGAAGACGAGGTCGAAGAAGAGCTCGAACGTCGTCACCCCGTCGTCGTCGCGGGCGGGGCGGACACGGGCGAGCGAGGCGACGGGGATGCGCACGGCCGGAGGGTACGCGGCGCCGCCCGCGCCTACAATCGTCGCGTGGACTTCGAGCTGACGTCGGAGCAGCGTGAGATCCAGGCGGTCGCGCGCGAGTTCGCCGACGCCGAGATCGCGCCGCACGCGGCCGAGTGGGACCGCGAGCACCGCTTCCCGCACGAGCTCGTCCCGAAGCTCGCGGAGCTCGGCTTCATGGGCGTCTGCATCCCCGAGGAGCTCGGCGGCGTCGGCGCGGACTTCCTCTCGTACATGCTCGTGCTCGAGGAGATCTCTCGGGCCGACGCGGGGATCGGGGTCACGGTCGCGGTGCACACGAGCGCGGCGACGCTGCCGATCGCGAAGCTCGGGACGGACGAGCAGCGCGAGGCCCTCGTCCCGCCGATGGCGCGCGGGGAGAAGGTCGGCGCGTTCGCGCTCACGGAGTCGGGCGCAGGGTCGGACGCGCGCTCGCTCCGCACCCGGGCCGAGGCCGAGGGCGACGGCTGGCGCCTCACCGGGACGAAGCAGTGGATCACGAGCGGCTCGTTCGGCGGGACGGTGCTCGTCTTCGCGCGCGGCGACGAGGGCATCTCCTGCTTCGTCGTGGACGGCCAGGCCGACGGCCTGAGCGTCTCGAAGGAGCACTCGAAGATGGGGCTTCACTCGTCGTCGACGGTCGACCTCGCGCTCGACGGCGTGCTCGTGCCCCGCGACCGCCTGCTCGGCGAGGAGGGGACGGGGTTCAGGATCGCCATGTCGACGCTCGACGGCGGCCGGATCGGAATCGCGGCGCAGGCGCTCGGAATCGCACAGGCGGCCTACGACGCGGCCCGCGCCTACGCTCTCGAGCGGCGACAGTTCGGCAGGCGGATCGGCGAGTTCGGCGCGATCCAGGAGAAGGTCGCGGACATGGCCACCGAGATCGACGCCGCGCGCCTGCTCGTCTACCGAGCGGCGTGGCTGCGCGACCGCGGCGAGCCACACGGCGAGGCGGGGGCGAAGGCGAAGCTCTACGCGTCGTCCGTCGCGCGCCGGTGGACCGGCGAGGCGATCCAGATCCTCGGCGGCTACGGCTTCACGACGGAGTTCCCGGTCGAGCGCTACTACCGCGACGCGAAGATCACCGAGATCTACGAGGGCACGAGCGAGATCCAGCGGCTCGTGATCGCGCGCTCGGTGCTGGGGCTCGCGGAGCGCGCCGCGCCGGTGGCCGCGGGCGCGTGACGGCATGACGCGGCGGCGGGACGAGCCCGTCCGGATGGACAGGATCTACACGCGCGGCGGCGACGCGGGGGAGACGAGCCTCGGCGACGGGGCGCGCGTGCCGAAGGACTCGCCGCGCATCGAGGCCTACGGCGACGTCGACGAGCTGAACGCCGTCCTCGGGCTCGCGCTCGCGCGCGCACTGCCGGAGCCGGCCGCCTCCTGGCTCACGATCGTCCAGAACGAGCTCTTCGACCTCGGCGCCGACCTCGCCGTGCCGCTCGAGGACGCGCGCGAGCGGCTTCGCGTGACGGCCGGGCAGGTGGAGCGGCTCGAGGGGTGGTGCGACGAGGCGAACGAGGGGCTCCCGATGCTGCGCTCGTTCGTGCTGCCCGGCGGCTCGGAGGCCGCGGCGCTCCTCCACCTCGGGCGGACCGTGTGCCGGCGCGCGGAACGCCGGGCGGTGACGCTCGCGGCGCGCGAGGAGGTCAACCCCCAGGCGCTCGCGTACCTGAACCGGCTCTCCGACCTGCTCTTCATCCTGGCGCGGGCCGCGAACGCGGCCGCCGGCGCCGACGAGCCGCTCTGGAAGCCGGGCGGAACGGTCGACGAGCCTCCCTCGTAAGACGCGCGCGCAGGTAACGGGAGGAGACCCCCACCCCTACGATGCAAATCGTATCGGCGAGAAGCGCACGTGTCTGTGCCGCTTCGTGCCGATTCCGCACGAAACCGTGACGATTTCGCGCTCGGCCTGTCCGACTGCGCAATGCGGCGCCCGTAGAATGAGCCGCATGGCGACCACGGAAGATCGCGCCGCCGCGGCGCGCGCGGCGGCCGAGCGCGCGAACGGGGAAGCGAACGCCGAGAAGTCCGCGACCGAGGCCTGGCGCGAGGAGCTCTACGCGCAGAAGCCGGAGCGCGACGCGCTCTTCACGACGATGTCCGGCCTCCCGGTCGAGCCGCTCGCAACCCCGGACAGCGTCGACATCGACTACGAGCGAGACCTCGGCTACCCGGGCGTCTATCCCTACACGCGCGGCGTGTACCCGTCGATGTACCGCGGCCGACTGTGGACGATGCGCCAGTTCGCCGGCTTCGGCACCGCCGCGGAGACGAACGAGCGCTTCCGCTACCTCCGCGACCACGGGCAGACGGGGCTCTCGACCGCGTTCGACATGCCGACGCTCATGGGCTACGACTCGGATCACCCGAAGTCGCTCGGCGAGGTCGGCCGCGAGGGCGTCGCGATCGACTCGCTCGAGGACATGGAGCTTCTCTTCCGAGGCATCCCGCTCGACGAGGTCTCGACCTCGATGACGATCAACGCGCCGGCGGCGATGCTGCTCGCGTTCTACATCTGCGTCGGCGAGGAGCAGGGCGTCCCGGCGGACAAGCTCCGCGGGACGATTCAGACGGACATCCTCAAGGAGTACATCGCGCAGAAGGAGTGGATCTTCCCGCCCGAGCCCTCCATGCGCCTCTGCGTGGACATGATCGAGCACTGCGCGAAGGAGGTGCCTCTCTGGCACCCGGTCTCGATCTCCGGCTACCACATCCGCGAGGCCGGCTCGACCGCCGCGCAGGAGCTCGCCTTCACGCTCGCGGACGGGTTCGCCTACGTCGAGGCCGCGCTGGAACGGGGGCTCGACGTGGACGACTTCGCGCCGCGGCTCTCGTTTTTCTTCAACGCCCACATCGACTTCTTCGAGGAGATCGCGAAGTACCGCGCCGCGCGCCGGATCTGGGCGCGCGAGCTGCGGGATCGCTACGGCGCGAAGAGCCCGCGCTCGTGGCTCATGCGCTTCCACACCCAGACCGCGGGCGTCTCGCTCACGGCGCAGCAGCCGGAGGTGAACATCGTCCGGACCGCGCTCGAGGCGCTCGCAGCCGTCCTCGGCGGCACGCAGTCGCTGCACACGAACTCGTTCGACGAGGCGCTCGCGCTCCCGACCGAGCACGCGGTGAAGCTCGCCCTTCGCACGCAGCAGGTGATCGCACACGAGACCGGCGTCGCCTCGACGATCGACCCGCTCGGCGGCTCGTACTTCGTCGAGGACCTGACGAACACGCTCGAGGCCGAGGCGTACGACTACTTCGACCGGATCCGCAAGCTCGGCGGCGTCATCCCGGCGATCAAGGAGAACTTCTTCCAGCGCGAGATCGCGGAGGCGTCCTTCCGCTTCCAGAGCGAGGTCGAGCGGGGCGAGCGCGTCATCGTCGGCGTGAACCGCTACCAGGACGCGGACGAGAAGCCGATCGAGATCCTCCACATCGACGCGGCGCTCGAGCAGAGGCAGATCGAGCGCGTCCGGGCGCTGCGAGGCCGGCGCAGCTCGGAAGCGGTCGAGCGGGCGCTCGCGCGCCTCAAGGACGACGCCGCGGTCGACGACCGGAACCTCATGCCCGCGATCCTCGACGCCTCGCGCGCCTACGTGACGATGGGCGAGATGTGCGACGCCCTCCGCGACGTCTGGGGCGTCTGGCGGGAGACGCCCGTCTTCTAGCGGCCTCCGGTCGCGCTATCACCCTTCAGGGTGATTCCGCGCCTCCCCGGTCGCGCCGACTTCCAGAGAAAGCCCGCCACTGCGGCCGAGACTGGAGGACGATCGCCCCATGGAGCAGACGAACGGACCCCGCTGGGAGCGCCCCGACGCGCCGCTCGGCACCCTGGTCTACCGCGCCGGGCTCCTCTCGAAGGACAAGCTCGAGGCCGCCCTCGAGGAGGGCCAGCGCTCCGGGCGCCGGCTCGGCGAGATCCTGCTTCAGAAGGGCTGGATCGACGAGAAGGATCTCGCGCGCCTGCTCGCCGGGCAGCGCGGGCTCCAGTACGTGAGCCTCAAGGGGCGCGGCTACGAGCTCCAGGCGGCGCGGCTCCTCACCGAGCGCGTGTGCCGCTACCACAACGCGATCCCGATCGAGCTGACCGGCGACACCGTCCTCGTGGCGATCGCCGACCCGACCGACGAGAGCGCGAACGACGAGATCCGCGACGAGCTCAAGCGCGCGGTGAACTTCGTCGTCGCCACGGCGAGCGAGATCCGCTCGGCGATCGACGAGGTCTTCGGCGGCGCGCAGGCGGCGCAGGTCGCCGTCGCCGGCGGCGCGCCGAGCGCCATCTCCCCGATCGTCGCCGAGCACGGCCTCCGCATCGCAGCTCCCGTTCCCGAGCCCGAGCCGGAGCCGGAGCCGGTGGCCGCAGAGCCTGTGCTCACGCCGGTTCCCGCGCCCGACCCCGAGCCTGTGGCTGCGGCCGAGCCGGTCGCCGAGCCGGAGCCCGAGTATGCCCCCGAGCCGGTCGTCGAGCCGGAGCCCGACTACGCCCCGGAGCCTGAGCCGGAGCCCGTCCTGGCCGCCGAACCCGAGCCCCTGCCCACGCTTCCCGTCCTGCCCGGCTACGAGCCGGCCGCGCAGCGCGCTCCCGAGCCTCCCGGGCCGGCAGAGCCGACGATCGAGCGCAACGAGGACGCACACGTGAGCGTCGCGTTCCACGCCGCGCCCGAGCCCGTTCACGAGCCCGAGCCGGTTCGCGAGCCCG
>JAICNY010000009.1 GCA_025930955.1 Thermoleophilia bacterium | reverse complement strand
CCACGCGATGGAGTCCGATTCGGCCGAGCGCTTCGTGGAGGAGCTGCTACGCCAGGCCCCGATCCGCGTCCTGATCACGACCCGCCGCCGCCCAAGCTGGGTCACGGCACGGCACGTGGTGTACGGCGACGTATTGGAGCTGACTCAGGGGCCGCTCTCAATGACGCGGGACGAGGCGGCGAGAGTCCTCGACGTTAAGCCGGGGGATGCTGCCGGCCCCGGAGCCGATTCTTCGGAGACATGGCCCGCCTTGATCGGTCTCGCAGCAATCTCGTCGAGCTTGGAACCGTGGCGCGAGCACATGAGCACCGTATACAGGTATCTCGCTGAAGAGGTCTTGAGCAATGCAGCACCGGACGAGCGAGTCTTCTTGCTCCGAGCAGCGATCCCTCCGTACTTGACCCCGAAGGTCGTGACCATCCTTCAAGGGAGAGACTCATCAGTCGCATCCGACCTACAGAATCAAGGGCTCCTGAACGCTGACCCCCAAGGCCGCCTGCGCCTTCACCCGTTGCTTAAGGAGTTCCTTCTTGCACGAACGCTGAGGCGCCGTCACGAAGGATCAGCCCTGGATCGAATCGCACGAGAACTCGCGGAAGCGTTCATAGAAGACCGCGAGTGGGACGCCGCATTTCAGGTGGCGGTCGATACTGGGGAGGCCGATCTGGCAGCGCTGGTAGTCAAGCGAGCAGGTCCAGCCTTACTGCAAGCCGGACGGCTCAAGACTCTCGCCTCCTGGCTGAAAACAGCTCAGTCAGCGGATGACGCGGATCCGGATACGTTGCTGCTTGTCTCGGAGGTCGCGCTTCGCAATGGGTCCCTTAGCCGAGCGATAGCATCCGCGCGCTTAGCACTGGACGTGCTCGAGCCTCGCGACCGCCGTGAGTCCGCTGCGCAGAACCTGCTGGGACGCGCGCTCCACATGCGCTGCGATCATCATGCGGCCCTAAGAGCATACGACGCCGCCCGAAAGACGGCCTCCTTGCCAGAGGATCGTTTGCAGGCCGCCTGGGGGCGTTTGATTGCGACCGTCGAGCTCGGCACAGAGGATCCGACTACGTGCCTCGAGGACTTCGCAAGTGTGACATCGACTAGCCCCGATCATCGCCTGCGCCTTGCCAGCGGCAGGATGATGGTCGCCGAACGTATGGGGGCAAAGCTACCTCTCAAGGAACATCGGGAGGCGATTGCGTTGTCTGAGCATGCACATGAGCCCATGGCGATCAGTCACTTGTACGCCACGGGCATCCACGCGCATGCCCGACGGGGCGCATATCGAGAAGCACTCTCGGTGGCACGCGTCGGGATCAGGTACTGCAAAGAGCTTCATCTCGCCTTCCCAATGGCGTACTGCCTTGCCTACCGGGGACAGGCCGAGATTGGCGCGCGGCAGTTACAAGCAGCTCGTTCGACACTGGCTGAGCTCGCGCCGAGCATCCGCCGGATAGAAGACGCTCACCTGCGCCTCGTCTACCAAACACTTCGTGTGAAGCTCGGCATCGCGACGGGTCAGATTTCTGAGAAGCTTGCCTCGTCATCCGAATCACATGCGGAAACTGACGTTCCCGAATGGCCGCTCGCAGATCTAGCCGCAACGGAAGCAGTCGTGCTTGCGGCTCTCGGAAAGGAAGATTCGGTACGAGAGCGATCCAGGCGCATTGAAGCACTAAGTCGTGGGCCGACCGCGATCCTTTCCGTTGACCTAGCGGAAATGATATTGGCATCTAAGCATGATCTTAAGGATGGTAATCTCTCGGACGACTTTGAGGGATTGGTGCGCCGGCTCGTTCGGTTGCAGTGTCAGGACACGTTCGTAACCGCGTACCGCGCTTACCCACGGCTCCTGCAGATACCGATCAAGAGCTCAACGATCAGCCGTCTGGTTCAGTCGCAGATCGGCAGAGCGAATGATCTTCGGCTCGCCGACGGAACGGCGCTCATGCCGGCGCGAGCTGGCATCCATGCGCTAACGCGACGAGAAGCAGAAGTAGCATCCCTCGTCGCTGCGGGCCTCACCAACGTGGACATCGCCAATGAGCTCTTCATCTCACTCAGCACGGCAAAAGTGCACGTACACCGGGTGATGAAGAAGCTACACGCGAGAACGCGCCTCGAAGCTGCTCTGGCGTGGCGTGCCCATACCGAGACTACGCGGCAGTAGCATGCACGGGTATAAGCGTCGCCGCCCATTGCGCATCCAGCGCGAAATCCGGACTCACGCCGCGAACGTAAGGCGACGCTGACTCGGCGAGAATATCCTCGAATGCAGCGACGACCGAGGGATCGAACTGAAAGCCAGCCTCCTCATGCAGGCGACGGCGTGCCTCCTCAGTCGAAAGAGCAGCACGATACGGACGTCCCGATGTCATCGCATTGTAGGCGTCGGCTACGCAGATGATGCGTGAAATGAGCGGAATCTCCTCTCCGCCGAGCTGGTCGGGATATCCAGTTCCGTCGATTCGCTCATGATGATGGCGGACGACCGTCGCCACAACCCCGTAATCCTCTACGCGCCTTAGGATCCGCTCGCCGATCACCGAATGCTGCTGCATAAGCTGCCGCTCCGTCGCCGTAAGAAGCCCTGCCTTCTCAAGCAGGCCCGGTGGCAGTCCAACTTTTCCGATGTCGTGCAGAAGGCCAGCAAGGTGTGCAAGTTGCTGGTCGTCAGTTGAGAGCTCGAGTTGCTGGGCTATATCGCGAGCATACACAGCTACCGCGGCTGAGTGCCCCGCCGTGTACGCGTCCCGCTCATCGAGCGTCGACACGAGGGCACTCGCAAACGAGATGTTAGCTCGTTCGAGCCGAGCGTTGGTCGCCTTCAGGTCTCGTGAGGCCGCTCTCTCGCTGGTGTAGACCCTGTAGAGCGCCTGGAGTCCGATGAGCGGTGCCAAGAAAAGGGCAAGAACCCACGGCGTCCCGAGGATCGCGTTCGCATGAACCAGAATCGCGATCAGCGGCCCGTAAAGAGGGACAGTAGCTAGCGTGATCGGAGCCATCGAGCGGATTAGCCCAACGGGAGAGCCCGATTTCCTGACTGCCAGCGTGAGTACTCCAAACAAACCATCGACAACGGCCTCGACCGTTGCCGCCAGAACGACCACCGCCGCCAGTACGCCGAGGGTAGCGCCTGTAGCTGCCGCGGCGACAATGAGTGCGGCGATCCCAGCGCCAATCGCCCTTTGTGACGTCCAAACGACCCACCGGCTGCATGGTCCTTGATTGACTTCCACGGCCAAGCCAATCGCCGCAACGAGCATCGCGTCCAGTGGCCCATAGGCAGCAGCGGCAAACAGCGTCGGAAGAACAGATCCTGTCGCTGCAAGGTTCTTCGTGATCTGAACGGGCTGCCTTTCCGCCCAGAGCGCAAGCGCGCCTAGAAGAGCAAGAGCCGCAAAGGAGCCATTGATCCTCCAACCCGCGTTGACCAGAGCACCTGCAAGTAACAGAGCGGTGACTCCAAGGCCCGCCGCATACATCTGTTCCGAGGAGGCCCTTGCGAGCTGGGCAGCTGTGGAGATACCTCTTGAAGCTCCCTCGAACGGGGGATAGACTATTGTCGTTGGCTTCATCCACCCGAAGGAGCGTTTCGGTATGCGTCTGAGGGCATCCATCTTGATGCTGGCGGCAACCCTGGTTTCCCTTGCGAGCGTCGGGGGTGGCTTCCGGGTCTGGTAGACAGGCCCACCCAGTCTGTGGGTCTGTACATCGGTTGACATCCCTCCTCCGAGGGATTCCCCACAGGGTGTGGATAACCGGCGCCGGTTGCGTCGGTACGCGGTAGCGCGCTAGGCGATCAGGCCGCGGCGAAAGCCGACGGCCACCGCGTGGGCGCGACTCCGCGCCTGCAGCTTCGCCAGCAGATGGCGAACGTGGGACTTCACGGTCTCTTCCGAGAGGAAGAGACGCTGGCCGATCTCGCGATTCACGAGTCCCTCGGAGATGAGCTGGAGCACCTCGATCTCGCGCATGGTCGGCTCCTGCTCGAGCTCGCGGAGCGGCGCCTGGATCGGGATCGGGATCACCTCGGCGCTCTGACCGTTGCTCTCGCGGCGTGCCGCGACCTCGTCGAACTGGCGCGCGTGAGCGAGATAACGGTTGAGGATGTCCTTGCGCTCGGCAGCGTCCATACGCCTGAAGCGTCGGCACGCCGGGTCCGCGGCCATACCCTAGAACGAGGGAGGCGCCCATCCCCGGTAGGTTCCCGGAACGGGCGAGGGCGGCCCGGAGGCCGCCCTCGAAATCCCTGCAATTACGGCGCTAGGCCGCGACGGAAGCGAGATCGCGGATCGCCGCGAGCCGGGCGAGCGCCTGCGCCTCGAGCTGGCGTACCCGCTCGCGCGTGAGGCCGAGCTCGTGCCCGATCGCCTCGAGCGTCCACGGCTCGCCCTCGAAGCCGAAGCGCAGCTCGAGAATCCGCCGCTCGCGCTCGGGAAGCGCGTCGAGCGCCCGGCGGACGCCCTGCTTGCGCAGAGACTCCTCCGCCTCGTCGAACGGGTCGGCGGCCTCGCGGTCGGCGAACAGGTCGCCGAGCTCGCCCTCGTCGTCTGCGCCGACGTTCTGGTTCAGCGACACGGACGCCTGCGCGGCGCCGAGCGCCTCGTCGACGTGCTGAATCGGAAGGCCGGTCGCCTCCGCGAGCTCCTCCTTCGTCGCGTCGCGCCCGAGCTCGACCTCGAGCCGGCGGGCGGCCCGGCCGAGCTTCTGCTGGCGCTCGACGACGTGGACGGGCACGCGGATCGTCCGCGCGTTGTTCGCGACGGCACGCTGCACGGACTGTCGGATCCACCACGTGGCGTACGTGGAGAACTTGAACCCGCGACGCCAGTCGAACTTCTCGACGGCGCGGTTCAGTCCGAGCGTGCCCTCCTGGATGAGATCCAGGAACGGAACGCCGAGGCCCCGGTAGCCCTTCGCAATCGACACGACGAGCCGGAGGTTCGACTCGATCATCCGCCGCTTGGCCAGCGGATCGCCCTTCTCGATGCGCTTTGCGAGCATGACCTCCTCGGAGGCGGTGAGCAGCTTGTGCCGACCGACGTCGGCGAGGAAGAGCTGCAGGCTGTCGCCCGCGCCGATGACCGGCTCGGGAACGGTGACCTGGGTCTCCTCAACGGCCTCCTGCGGGCGGCCGATCTCATGTCCTTGCGCCTCGAGCTCTTGCGTGAGCTCGGCCACCTCGTCCTCGGCGAGGTCGAGCTCGAGCGCGAGCGCCTCGAGCTCCGCCGGCTCGATGTAGCCGCGCTCCTCGGCGCCCTCGACGAGGAGGCGCGCCTGCGTGGTCTCCAGAAGCTCCTGCGCGGTGTGGTCGCTCAAAGTGTTCTCTTCTTCCTTTCGCTGAAAATCCGTGCACGGGTTAAGACTGCTCCACCCGATTGAACGTTCGGAGCCTACGACTGATTCCCTGGCCGTTCCAGGGAACAGCCGCCCCTTAACCGGGGTTTAACGTACCGCCGCTCCCGGAAGTTACTCCTGCGCGGCGGCCGCCTTGCGCCGACTGCGACGAGGTGCGGCGCCGTCCTCGCCCGCACCGTTCCCGCCGTCTGCGCCCGGCTCGGGGCGCGGCTCCTGGGCCCACTCCTCGTCGAAGTCGACCCGCCACTTGCCCTCGTCCGTCTGGACGAGCTTCAACTTCGCCTTGAACTGGCGGCCGGCACGGCTCTTGAAGCCGCTCACCGGCTTCTCGGTGCGGCCGGTCTGCATGAGCTCCTTCACGATCGCCGCCGTCAGCGTCTTCCCCGCCTTCTGCTTCCAGACGACGAAGCCGCAGCCGGGATCCTCCTTCGTCCAGCAGGAATAGCCCTTCCGGTTCTCGATCACGTCGCGACCGCAGACGGGGCACGGACCGAGGTTCGCGCGCTCGATCTTCACGCCCTTCAGCGCGTCGAGCTGCTCGACGGTCTCCTTCGTGAAGCGCTCGATGTCGGCCATGAACGTCTCGCGGTCCTGGACGCCCTCCTCGATCTCACCGAGGCGGTGCTCCCACGAGCCGGTCAGCTCGGCGGACGTGAGCGGATGGTCGTTCAGGAGATCGATCACCTGGACGCCCTTGTCCGTCGCGTGGAGCGCGCGGCCGTCGCGCTCGATGTAGCCGACCTGGATGAGGCGCTCGATGATCGCGGCGCGTGTCGCCGGCGTGCCGATCCCCGAGTCCTTCATCGCCTCGCGGAGCTCGGCGTCGGCAATGTCCTTCCCGGCCGTCTCCATCGCGGCGAGAAGCGACGCGTCAGTGAAGCGCCTGGGCGGCTGTGTCTCCTTGCGGATGGACTCGACCTCACGGGTGTCGGCGGTCTCGCCCTGCTCGAGCACCGGCAGGAGCTGGTCGCCACCCGAGTCGTCGGCGTCGCTCTCCCGGCGCTGGGCCTCCTCCCCGTAGACGCCCTTCCACCCCGCCTCGAGCAGCACGCGGCCGCTCGTGCGGAAGACGTGGCCCTCGACCGTCGTCTCGACGCGCGTGCGCTCGTAGACGGCGTCCGGATGGAAGATCGCGAGGAACCGCTTCGCCACGAGGTCGTAGACGCGGCGCTCGTCGTCGCCCATGCGCCCGAGGTTGTGCCGGCTGCGCGTCGGGATGATCGCGTGGTGGTCGGTGACCTTCTTGTCGTTCACGACCCGCCCGAGCGGAAGCTTGTCGAGACCGACGACGTAGTCCGCTGCCTTCGCGTACTCGGCGTTCGCGCCGACGAGCGACGCGGTGGGCTTGATCTCGCCGGTCAGCTCGCCGGTCAGGAAGCGGGAGTTCGTGCGCGGGTACGTGATCGCCTTGTGCTCCTCGTAGAGCCTCTGCGCGGCGGCCAGCGTGCGGCGCGCGGAGAAGCCGTAGAGCGTGTTCGCGTTGCGCTGGAGCGAGGTGAGGTCGTAGAGGAGCTGCGGCTGCTCGCGCTCCTCCTTCTTCTCGAGGCTCGTGATCTCGCCCGGCTTGCCCTGCGTCTCCGCGACGATCGTCGCCGCCTCGTCCTCCGGGATTCGCTTGCCGCCGAGGTAGCGGCCGCGGTACTCCCGCTCGCCGGACGCGGCAAAGAGCGCCTCGACGAGCCAGTACGGCTCGGGGACGAAGCTCCGGATCTCCTTCTCGCGGCGCGCGACGAGCGCGAGGGTCGGCGTCTGCACGCGGCCGAGCGAGACCGCGCCGGCGAACGCTGCGCGCAGGCGAATCGAGGCCGCGCGGGTCGCGTTCATCCCGACGAGCCAGTCAGCCTCGGAGCGCGAGCGCGCCGAGGCCTCGAGAAGCTTCAGCTCCTCGCCGGGCCGGAGGTGCGCGAACGCCTCCTCTATCGCCTTCTTCGTCATCGAGTTGAGCCAGAGTCGCTGGACGGGCTTGTCGACGCCGGACGTCTCGTAGACGTACGCGAAGATGAGCTCGCCCTCACGCCCGGCGTCGCACGCGTTCACGATCCGGTCGACGCGCGGATCCTTCAGGAGCTTGTGCACGACGCGGAGCTGCTTCTTCGCCTTGTCGTCGTTCGGGATCAGCATGAACCGGTCCGGGACGATCGGCAGGTCGGCGAAGCGCCACTTCTTGAGCTTCGGGTCGTAGTCCTCGGGCGGCGCGAGGCCGACGAGGTGGCCGATCGCCCACGTGACGATGTAGTCCTCGGACTCCAGGTACTCGCCGTGCTTCTCGAACGCGCCCGGCAACGCGGCCGCGAGGTCGCGGCCGACGGACGGCTTCTCGGCGATCACCAGCGTCTTGCTCACGTGATCACCTTAGCGAAGGGTCTGACAGGCGATACTGGCCCGGATGGACGGCCCTTCCGCCCCGACGCGCTTCTACTCGACGATCGTCGCGCTCAGCCGGCCGTTCATGCGCTGGCCCCTCCGGCTCAAGGCGCGGGGGCTCGAGCACGTGCCCGAGCGCGGCGGCTTCGTGGTCGCGTCGAACCACCTGTCGAACGTCGATCCGTGGCCGGTCGCGTTTCCCCTCTATCCTCGCCAGGTGCACTTCATGGGCAAGGCCGAGCTCTTCCGCAACCCGGCGCTGCGCTGGTTCCTGACGAACGGCGGCGCGTTCCCGGTGCGGCGCGGCGAGCGGGACGCGGAGGCGTTCAAGACGGCCGTGCGCCTCGCGCGCGAGGGCGGCGTCGTCGCGATGTTCCCCGAGGGGACGCGGCGCGCGAAGGGGCTCCGCAAGAAGCACGTCGCACGGCCGCACTCGGGCGCCGCGCGGATCGCGCTCGCCGCCGGCGTCCCCCTCGTCCCCGCGGCGGTCGCCGGAACCGACCGGCTCGGGCGCTCGCTCGTGCGGGTCGCCTACGGGCCGCCGCTCGAGCCGCCCGGCGACGGCGTGTCGCGGCGCGAGGCCGGCGAGGCGCTCACGGTCAGGCTCATGGACGAGATCGCGCGGCTCGAGTCGGAGCTCGGGGCCGCGTGAGGCCACTTCTCGCCGTCGACGGCGACTCGCTCGCCCACCGCGCCTTCCACGCGCTGCCCTCGTCGATCAAAGGCGCGAACGGCCGGCAGTCGAACATGCTCGTCGGCTTCGCGAACATGCTCGCGTCGCTGTGGGAGAGCGAGCGGCCGCGGACGATGTTCGTCGGCTTCGACTCGATCGGCTCCCCGACGTACCGGCACGAGCTGCTCCCTGGCTACCAGAGCGGGCGCGACTTCCCGCCCGAGCTGACGGCCCAGCTCGACCTGCTCCCCGAGTGGGTCTCGGCGCTCGGCTTCCCGTGGGGCAAGGCGCCGGGCTACGAAGCGGACGACTTCGTCGCGGCGGCGGCCGCGGCGGAGGAGGACCACGGCGGCGAGACGCTCGTCGTGACGAGCGATCGAGACCTCTTCCAGCTCGCGAGCGAGCAGACGACGATCCTCCTCCCGCGCCGCGGAGTGAGCGAGCTCGAGCGCGTCGGGCCGGCCGAGGTGCGCGAGCGCTACGGCGTCGACCCGGTGCAGGTACCGGACTTCATCGCGCTCCGCGGCGACACGGCCGACAAGATCCCCGGTGCGAAGGGCATCGGGACGCAGCGGGCGGCGACGATCCTCCGGACGCACGAGACGCTCGACGCGGCGATCGAGGCCGGCGTGTTCCAGGGGCAGGCCGAGGATCTCCGGCTCTACCTGCGGCTCACGCGGCTGCAGTACCACGCGCCGCTGCCGGAGCTTCCGGACGCGGAGCCGGACTGGGAGGGCGCGGCGCGCCTCGCCGAGGAGTGGGGTCTCGGCAACCTCGCCGGCCGGATGCGTGAGCGCGCCGAGTCCGCCTAGACGCCCCTCGCGAGGGCGGTCGCGAGGTGGACGACGCGCGGGCCGCCGGTCTTCTTCGCGCGCGCGTTTAACTGTAGGAGGCACCCGGGATCGCCCGTCACGAGCGCGTCCGCCCCGGCCGCTCCCGCGAGCTTCTCGGCCGCCATCGCCGCCGAGACCTCGGGCTGGCGGACGGAGAACGTCCCGCCGAAGCCGCAGCAGAGGTCCGGGCGGGGCAGCGGCATGAGGCGCGCGCCCGTGCGCTCGAGGAGACGGCGCGGCTCATCGGCGATTCCGAGCTCGCGAAGCGCGTGGCAGGCGTCGTGGAAGGCGATCGTCTTGCCGGCGTTCGTCTCGGTGAGCGGAACCTCGTTCGCATCGAGGAACACGGAGAGCTCGTGCACGTCGAAGGGCTCGCAGCCGAGCAGCTCGGGGAGGCGGTCGCTCACCATCGATGCGCAGGATCCGGACGGGACGACGACGGGAGCGTCCCGGTCGAACGACCGGTCGACCGTCCGCGCCACGCGCCCCGCGGCCTTCCGGTGGCCGGCGTTGAAGGCGGGCTGCCCGCAGCAGACCTGGCCCGCCGGCACCTCCACGTCGAAGCCCGCACTCCGCAGAAGGCGCTCGGCGTCGGCCACCGCGTCCGGGAAGACGAGGTCGCCGAGGCATGTGACGAGCAGCTGGACGCGGGCCATCGCAGGACGGTACCGGTGGGAGAAACGTGACGGAGGCGCCTCGCGGCGCCTCCCGTCACCCCTTCGGTCGGATCGAGGCGCCCCGGCGCCGGGCCGGGAGCGCGTCGATCTCGTCTTTCGCTACCGGATCGTGCGGACTACCTCGCCCGCCGGATGTTCTTGCCGGCCGCGCAGCCGAGCATGTTGACCTGCGCCGGGACGGTCGCCGTGAGCCGGGTCGCCCGGTTCGGGCGGACACTGAAGCTCGCGTTGCCGTTGGCGCCGGTCAGCTTGGAGCCCCTGACGCCCGGGCCGCGGAGGTTCACCCGCGCGCTGCGGACGGGCTGGCCGAGGAACCGGACGCGCACCTGCACGCTGCGCGTCCGCCGCGCCACCGGGTTGCCGACGATCGACGCCGAGCAGCGGAGGAGCTGCTCCTGCGTCTGCGGGTTGAGCCGCGGCAGGTCGAACGCGGCGTTCGCCCACGGAGTGTCGAGGCTGAAGACCTCGAGACCGCGGGAGCCCGCCGGGTTGTGGACGCCGTACTTCGGCGCGTCGTAGCTGACGTAGATCCGGCCGCGGTACCAGTACGCCGCGTAGGCGTGCGACGCCTCGGCCGAGTTGTACGCGTCCGCGGTCGGCGTGCCGCCCGCGTCCACGTCGTAGTACGCGAGCTCGGTCGGCGCCAGGAAGTTCGTCCAGTCGAAGACGTTCATCCCGCCGAGCTGCCAGGCAGCCGGGAGGACGTAGCGCCCGTTGACCGGGACGACGTTCATGAGCGACGAGGTGCAGCCGATGCTGTTCACGCGCTCGAACCGGTTGATCTTGTAGCTCGAGATCGGCCAGGACGAGTCGCTCATGTCGTACATCCAGTAGGCGCCCTGGTTCGGGAGGTCGCGGTAGCCGCCCGCGCCGCCGCCGAGGTCGCACTCGTTCGTGACCGAGCGGCCATGGTAGAGCGGATCCACGCCGACGTTCAGGAAGCCGCCGATCGCGCAGGACGTCGGCGACGTCGTGCTCGTGCCCGAGCAGGTCGTGTTGCCCGACTGGAGCGAGCCGAAGATGACGCGCTTGCCGTCGAGGGTGAACTGCGCCGAGTTCCACATGCAGTTCATCGCCTCGCCGCCGCGCCAGACGCCGGTCGCGCAGAGGTCGATCATCGGGTTCGTGTACCGGTCGATGATCTCTGGGTTCTCACGGTCCGAGATGTCCAGCAGGACGCCCTCGCTGAGGCACGCCGCGGCGGCGCGGTTCAGCTGAAGGTTGACCGTGATGTCCTTGCAGCCCTTGTAGCCGGGCGTGTTGTTGAAGACACCGGTGTAGCCCGGCATGTAGTCGAAGAACATGTTCTTGTCCGCGAGGTCGAGGCTGACCTGCGTCTCGACGCCCGCCGCGGCCGGGTTGCCGAGCGGCACGGCGACGACGTCGATCGACGGATGCTCGAGCGCGGGCGTGGCGCCGTCGTCACGCTGGCAGTTCGGGCCGAGCGCGACGTTCGGGTACGACGACGAGTAGAGGAGGATCCGGTTCTGGGCAAGATCCGGAACGAGCGTGTGGTTTGCCGACCCGCACCGTGTCGCGACGCCCGCCACGAAGGCCGGGGCCGCGGGATTCGAGATGTCGATGATCTGGATGCCCTCCCAGCCGGGCGTCACGTCCGTGTTCTGCGGCGTGCCCGAGCCGGGCCCGCCCTGCGTGACCGTCTGGGCTGTGTTCGTGCTTCCGCACCCGGGCGCATCCTGCGGGATGTCGACGGAGCGGAACACGAGGTTGTTCCAGATGCTCACGTCCCCGTACGCACCGGCACACGGGAAGTCGACGATGAGGTCAGCTCGGTGGGATCGGAGATGTCGAAGATGCGGATCCCGCGGGTGTCGCCCTGGACGACCGTGTTGCCCCAGAACGCGAGGTCCGTGTTCTGCCGGTCCGAGCCGGTCGGCGAGTTGAGCTCGAGACTGATCGGGCCGTCAGTCTTGGTCGTAAGAGTCACCTGCGCGTATGCCGCACTCGTCACGACGAGCGTGGCGAGAATGCCGAGCGGGAGCGCCAGGCGAAGAAGCCGTCGCATGGGCGATGTCACCTCCGGTGTCGAAAAAGAAGGGGGCTCGATCGTAAACCACTCGCACGGCTGCGTCTAGATAGAGATAGGAGGCCGCCGGAGACCCTCGGAACAGCATGAAACGAGAGGAAATCCCACTCCTCGGCGATGCCCGACTCGCCGACCTCCACCCCACCGGGCACCACCCCGAAAACGGGGTGCGGGTCAGCGCGCTGCACGCCGCCTTCCCCCGTGTCTCGGGCGCCGCGCCGGCCTCGCCGGAGGAGCTCCAGGCGTGTCATCTCGCGAGCCACGTCGAGCGGGTCCGTGCCCTATCGGAGGCGGGCCGCACGACGTACCTCGACGCGGACACCGTCGTGACGTCGACGAGCTTCGAGGCGGCCCGCCTGGCCGCGGGCGCGGCGATCGAGGCGGTGCGCGTCGGCGGCTTCGCGCTCGTCCGGCCGCCCGGCCATCACGCGCTCGCCGACCGGGCGATGGGCTTCTGCCTCTTCAACAACGTCGCGGTCGCGGCGCGCTTCGCGCAGCGCGAGCTCGGGCTCGCACGGGTCGCGATCCTCGACTGGGACGTCCACCACGGCAACGGGACCGAGGCGATCTTCTGGGCCGACCCGACCGTGCTCTTCGTCTCGCTCCACCAGTGGCCGCTCTACCCGGGCACCGGAGGACCGGGCGAGGGGAATGCGACGACCGTGAACGTGCCGCTTCCCGCCGGGTGCGGCGACGTCGAGTACGAGGCGGCGCTCGCGCGAGCGGTCGAGCCTGCCGTCGCCGCGTTCGAGCCCGATCTCCTGCTCGTCTCAGCGGGGTTCGACGCCGCCGAGGGCGACCCGCTCGCGGGCATGCGCCTGACCGAGGACGGATTCCGGATGCTCGGCGAGCGCGCGGCGGCGATGTGCGATCGCGTGGCGCTCGTCCTCGAGGGCGGCTACGACCCCGCCACGCTGCCGGGCCTCGTGCAGGCGACGCTCGACGGGCTCACGTCCGGCTAAGCCGCGGCCCCGGCGGACACGCCCGGTGCCTGGCACCGGACACGGCCGCTCAGGCCAGGCCGGCGGCCGCGCGCTCGAGGGAGGCGAGCGCGCGGCGGCCCGCGCGGGCGGCGCGAAGCGACGCCCGCGGCGCGAGGAGGAAGGCGCGGGCCGCTGCGAGAACGTCCGTCTCGCCGGCGGACGTCACCGCCCCCGCGAGGGGCCCGAGCGGGACCGCGGGCGTATCGGACACGACCCGCACGACGCCGGCCAGGCGGCCCGTGGCCGCCAGACCCCCGCTCTCGAGGTCGACCACCTCCGCGCCGGAACGCTCCGCGAGCGCCGTCCGATCGCCCGCCGCATCCACGATCCGCCCGGCCGCGCAGAGGACGACGGCCCGCGCGCCGGCCACGGCGCGCGGCGGCCCCTCCCACAGCGCCTGCCCCGCCTCGTCGACCACGCTTCGCGCGGTCACGATCGTCCCGGGGGGAAGCCCGTCCACGAGCGCGCCGCAGAGCCCGAACGACACGAGCGGCCGGTCCGGCGGCTCCGAGCCGATCCGCACGGCCCGAGCGCCGCCCCGCCGCGCCGCCCGCTCCTCGACGGCGAGCGCACAGACGAGGGTGGGCGTCAGCCGAGCGTCCAGGCGAGCGTGCGCGCCGTGTCCCGCGCGCTCTCGGTCGTCGCGAGCGTCGCGGCCGGCTCGAAGCCCGAGTGGATCGCGCAGTGCTCGCAGCGATGGTCGTTCCCGGGGCCGTAGCGCTCCCACTCCATCCCGTGGAGAAGCGCCTCGTACGTCGGGAATATCCCGTCCGTCAGGAGGTAGCACGGGCCCTTCCAGCCGTACGGGTTCCGGGTCACGGAGCCCCACGGCGCGCAGTCGAGCTTGCGCTCGCCGGTGAGGAAGTCCTGGTAGACCGGGCTCGCGAGCCACTTGTAGCCGTGCTCGCGCACCGCGGCGCGGATGGCGCGGAACTTCTCCTCGTGCTCCGAGCGCGTCATCGTGAGCGACGGGTCGATCTGCGAGTACTGGTAACCGGGCGCGACGAGCATTCCGTCGATCCCGACCTCGTTCGTCAGGTAGCCCATCATCTCGATCACGTCGTCGACGGACGTCTCCTTGAAGATCGTCGTGTTCGTCGTCACGCGGAAGCCGGCCTCGCGCGCCGTGCGGATGGCGCCGACGGCGATCTCCCAGAGCCCGGGGTAGTCGCAGATCCAGTCGTGGATCTCCTGCATGCCGTCGAGGTGGACGACGAACGTGAGCCGCGGGTCCGGCTCGAAGCGGTCGAGCATGTCGTCGAGCCGGAGCGCGTTCGTGCAGAGCTGGACGTTCCGCCGCAGCTCGAGGAACCCCGCGACGACCTCCTCGATGCCCTTGAAGATGAGCGGCTCGCCGCCGCAGATCGAGATGACGGGCGCGGGGCATTCACGCGCGCTCTCGAGGCACTCCTCCACGGTCAGCCGTGCCTTGTTCGACTCGTACTCGCGAATCTTCCCGCAGCCGATGCAGGCGATGTTGCAGCCGAGCGTGGGCTCCAGCATGATCACGAGCGGGTAGCGCTCGCGGCCCTTCTGCTGCGCGACGTAGCGGCCGATCTGGACGGTGCTGCGGAGCGGGAACTTCATGCGGCCTCCCTCCCGGCCAGCCCGGCCACGGCGCGGGCGAGCGCCGGCTCGACGGGCCCGGGGCGATACTCGAGCTCGCGCTCCGCCTTCGCGGAGGAGAAGAACATCGGCATCCGGGCCAGGCGAACCTCGTCCCGGTTGGCGAGTCCGAGCTGCGCGGCGCCCACGGTGACAGGGTACGGCACTTTCACGCGCGGGCGCGCGCGACCGGCGATGCGGGCGATCGCGGCGAAGAGCTCGGCGAGGGTCAGGTTCACGCCGCCGAGCAGGTACCGCTCGCCTGCGCGTCCGCGCTCGAGCGCGAGGACGTGGCCACGGGCGACGTCACGGACGTCGACGACGTTCAGGCCGGAAGCGACGTACGCCGGGATCCGCCCGGACGCGACGCCCGCGATCATCCGTCCGGTCGGTGTCGGCTTGCGGTCGCCTTCGCCCACCGGCGCGGTCGGATTCACGACGACCGCGTCGAGGCCGTCGGCCGCCGCGGCGAGGACGCGCTCCTCGGCCACGAGCTTCGTCCGCTTGTACGGGACGACAAGCTCGTGCTCGGGCGGCCCGTCCTCCTCGGACGCAGGGCGTCCGGGAACCGGCCCGCACGTGCCGGCGGTGCTCGTGTGGACGAGGCGTCGGACACCGGCAGCGGCGCAGGCGGCGAGGACGTTCTCCGTCCCGGCGACGTTCACGCGCTCGAGCTCCTCCGCGTGCGCGTCGAAGCTGTAGAGCGCTGCGACGTGGACGACCGCGTCGCAGCCGGCGAACGCCCGCTCGAGCGCGGAACGGTCGAGGAGCTCGACGCGCTCGTCGCGCACGTCCGCCCCGTGCGCGCGGAGCGCAGCGGAAACGTGGCTCCCCACGAACCCGCTCGCGCCGGTGATGTGGACCTTCACGCGCGCGAGGCCTCCCTGAGGCGGCCGAGCGCGAGAAGCGGCCAGACGATGCGGTAGAGGTGGTAGCGAATCATGAAGTCGCGCGGGAAGCCGGTGCCGGTGAACGCCTCCTCGTCCCAGTCCCCGTCCTCGCGCTGGCTCGCGCAGAGGTAGGCCGCGGCACGCTCGGCGACGGGCGAGCGCTCCTCCCCGGCGGCGACGAGCGCGAGAAGCGCCCACGCCGTCTGCGACGGAGTCGACCCGCCGTGGCCACGCCAGGGGTCGCCGGCGCCGTCGAGGTCGTACGAGCGGCAGTCCTCGCCAAAGCCGCCGTCCGCATTCTGACAGCGTTCGAGCCACGCGACGGCGCGGCGAATCGCGGGGTGCCCGCGGGGTACCCCGGCGGCCACGAGACCGGGGACGGCGGCACCGACGCCGTAGACGTAGTTCACGCCCCAGCGGCCGAACCACGAGCCGTCGGGCTCCTGCTCGGCGAGGACGTAGTCGACGCCGCGGCGGAGCGACTCCTCGCTCCCGCCCCGCGCGGCGAGCAGCTCGAGCGCATGGGCGCTCACGTCGACGCTCGGCGGGTCGATGACGAAGCCGAAGTCGCAGAACGGGAGCCCGTAGAGCCACTCGGCCCGGTTGTCCACGTCGAAGGCACCCCAGCCGCCGCCGGACGACTGCATCGCCTCGACCCAACGGGTCGCGCGCTCGACCGCCGCGTCGCCCTGCCCGACCTCGCGGAGGGCGAGGCCGACGACGGCGGCGTCGTCGACGTCCGGATAGAGGTCGTTGTCGTGCTCGAACGACCAGCCGCCCGGCCCGGCGCCGGGCCGGCGGAGCGCCCAGTCGCCGCGCGCGCGCACCTCCTCCCCGAGCAGCCAGCCGGCCGCGCGCGCGAGCGCCGGATGGTCGGGCTCGAGGCCGGCCGCGCGGAGCGCGAGGACGGCGAGGCCCGTGTCCCACACGGGCGACTGGCACGCCTCGGGCCTCAGGCGGTCGCCGTCCTCGACGAGGAACCGGCGCCAGCCCGCGATTCCGCGGCGGAGGTACGGCGAGTCGGGCCCGTGGCCGCGGCATACGAGTGCTACGAGCGACCAGACCCACGGCGGCTGGATCCCGCCCCACGATCCGTCGAGCTCCTGCCGGTCGAGGATCCAGCGCTCGGCCAGGGCCAGCGCCCGCGCTCGGCCGGGCTTCACCCGCGTCCGGGAGTACCGCGCGAGCAGCCGGTCGGCGAGGTCGAGCGGGCCCTTTCCGCGCGGCGCCGGACCGAGGTCGAGCTCGCGGCAGGCGCGCTCCTCCGGCACGGGCCGGACGGGCCGGTAGTGGAGAACGACGGCGAGGGGCACGAGCGTCTGCCGCGCCCAGCAGGCGAAGTCGTAGACGGAGAGCGCGCCCCGCGAGGGGAGCAGGACGAGCTCGACCGGGATCTGCTCCACGTCGTCCCAGCGCCACAGCCCGAGGAGCGCGAGCCAGATGCGAGTGAAGACGCGCGAGGCGCCGATCCCGCCGCGGCTCTCGACGTAGGCGCGCGCGCTCGCGAGGCGGGGATCGTCCGCGCCGAGGCCGGCGAGGCGAAGCGCCGCGTACGCCTCGATCGTCGCCGCCAGGTCGGCCTCGCCGCCGTGGTAGATCGCCCACGTGCCGTCCGGCCGCTGCCGCGCGAGGAGCTCGTTCGCGCAGCGCCGCAGCGTGTCGTCGTCGAGCCGGCGCAGGAAGTGCGAGAGGAAGACGTGCTGCGCCGTCATGGTCACGTTCGACTCGAGCTCGCCGACCCACCAGCCGCCGGGCGTCTGGAGGTCGAGCAGCCGCGCGGTCGCCTTGCGCACGGCGCGGTCGAGCGCGTCCTCGGGCGCGACGCTCGCCGGGCGACCGTCGGGCACCGTGGCTGCCTTGTGCGATTCGACCACGCTCATCGCAGGCCGGGACGCTCCGTGCCCCGTGCGTTCAGCGTATCGCGCGCGACGCCGGGCGTCACGCGCCGTCGAGCAGGAGCCTCGCCGCTCGCCGGCCGCTGCGGATCGCGCCCTCCATCGTGGCCGGCCAGCCGGTCCGCGTCCACGCGCCGGCGCGGACGACCCCGGGGACGCCGGTCTCCGGGCCGGGCCGCAGCGCCTCCGTGCCGGGGCGGCCGGCGAAGGTCGCGGCCGGCTCGCGGCTGACCCGCGACCAGAGGAGGTCCGCGGGCCCGAGCCGCGCCGTCACCTCGCCGGCGAGGAGCGCGACGAGGTCGTTCCCCCGCGTCTCCAGCAGCTCCGGCACGCCGCTCGAGACGACGGTGAGGTACTGGCCGGTCGCGGGCCTCGTCCCGGTCAGGCGGCCACGGTCGAAGACCCAGTGCGCAGGGCTTCCGAGCAAGGCGGCGAGCGGGAACCCGAGCAGCGTCCGGTCGAAGAGGAGGTGCGCGCTCACGATCGGGGAGTCCGCGAGCGGCGGCGGATCCTCCCCGAGGAGGCCTGCGCTCTCGTCGGGCGGGACGGCGACGACGACCGCGTCCGCCTCGATCCGCCCGCCGTCCGTGAGCAGGACCGCGCCGGGCTCGACGGCGGTCGCGCGCGTGCGCAGCCGGATCTCGGCGCCGGCGATCGTGAGCGCGCGGGCGGCCGCGTCGCCGTGCATCGCGCCGAGCGGCTCGAGCGGAAGCAGCAGGTCGCTCGACCCGCGCGGCCCGAGCAGGCCCGTGCGGATCGTGAAGAGCGCGAGCGCGGCCGACGCCTCGGCGCACCGGACGTTCAGCGCCGGGCGCATGAAGATGTCCCAGAACCGGTGGATTGCCGCATCCGACTGGCCGTGCGCGCCCAGGAGCTCGGCGAACGTGGCGTCGTCGTGCTCGGCCGGATCGAGCGTCGCAAGGCGTCGGACGACGCGGGCCACGGCGAGCCGTTCCCGCAACGGAAGATGGCGGTAGCGCAGGAGCCGCAGCGCACCCGCCCCGAGGATCGCGACCCGGCCGGACTCGTCCACGACCGGGAGCGCGAGCGGCCGGCGCGCGAGCGCGTCCCCCCGGCCGACCCGCCGGAGGAACCTGAGGTACTCCGTGCACGCGCCGAGCGCGATGTGCTGGCCGTTGTCCGGCGGCGGCGGAGGATCGCCGTCCCGCTCCGGGAGCGTCTGCACGGCGCCTCCGAGCGTCGGCCGGGCCTCGACGAGCGTCACCGCGTGGCCGGCGTCCGCGAGGTCGAGCGCGGCCGCGAGGCCAGCGAGCCCGCCGCCGACGACGACCGCCCTCACGCGCCGCTCCTCGTGCGAAGGGCGGCGACCGCCCGCACCTTCCCCGCCGCGCCGAGGCTCGGCCGGCGCGAGAAGACGTCGTAGCCGCGTGCGCGCATCTGCGTGAGCAGCCCGTGGTAGACGCCGGCGAACGTCCGCACGCAGAGGCGGCTGCGCCGGTCGAGCAGCGGGAGCAGGCGGAGCCCGTCGGCGAGCAGCCGCTCGGCGCGCGCCGCCTGGTGCTCCATGAGCGCGCGCCACTCCGGGCCCGTGCGACCGGCGCGGAGGTCGTCCTCCCCGACGCCGAACCGAGCGAGCTCGTCCTGCGGCAGGTACACGCGGCCGAGCTGGAGATCCTCGGGCACGTCGCGCATGATGTTGATCTGCTGGAGCGCGAGGCCGAGCGTCTCGGCGCGCGGCCGCGCGGCATCCGGGTCGCTCGGCCCGTAGACGGCCGCGCACGCCACCCCGACCGAGCCCGCGACGCAGCGGCAGTACTCACGTAGGTCGTCCCAGGTCGCGTAGCGGTCGCGCTCGAGGTCCATGAGGCCGCCGCGGACGAGGTCGTGGAGCGCGTCGCGGGGAACGTCGTAGCGCAGGACCGCGTCGGCGAGTGCGACCGCGACCGGATCGTCGGAGGCGGGCCGGTCGAGCACGGCGGCGCAGGCCTCGAGCCGGGCGCGGCGCTCCTCCGGGCTCGCCACCGGGTCGTCGGCGGCGTCGTCCACGCGGCGAGCGAACGCGTAGAGCGCGGAGACCGCCTCCCGCTTCGCCCGGGGCAGGACGCGGATGCCCCACGCGAAGCTCCGCGCCTCGCGGCGTGTGATGCGGACGGCCTCGGCGTACGCCGCGCGGACGTCCGTCACGGGCGCAGGAGCTCCCGCGCGGCGAGGCGGGCGAACGTGAGGCGGCCCGGGGCGGGGCGGCCGGAGAAGACGTCCCAGCGGGCCCGCTCGAGCGCGTCGAGCGCCGCGAGGCCGCCCCGCGCGAAGAGCGCGACCGAGCGGCCGACGCGTCCGCCGAGCGCGCGGGCGAGCGGGAGCCCGCGCTCGAGGAGGGGACGCGCCCGGGCGGCCTCGAATGCGAGGAGCGCCGCTACGCGCTCGCTCCACGGGCCGGCGAGGTCCGCGTCGGCGACGGCGTGCCTGCGCAGGTCCTCCTGCGGGAGGTACACGCGCCCGAGCGCGAGGTCGCGCGGCGGATCCTGGAGGAAGTTCACGAGCTGGAGCCCCGTGCAGACGTCGTCGCTCGCCGCCACGAGCTCCGGCTCGCCGGCGCGCCCGTAGACGCCGAGGACGAGCCGCCCGACCGGCTCGGCGGAGTGGCGGCAGTACTCGCGCAGCTCGTCCCACGTCTCGTAGCGGCTCACCCGCTGGTCGATCCGGTTCGCCTCGATGAGGCGCGCGAACGGCTCGCGCGGGAGGCCGCAGGCGGCGGTCGTCTCGTGCAGGCGTCGCATGACGGTCGTGCGCGGCGGGCCGTCGAGCTCGCGCTCGAGCTCGTCGAGGAGCGCGAGCCGGTCGCCCGACGCCTCGTCGCCGATCGTGTCCACGAGGCGCGCGAACCCGTAGATCGCGCGGAGGTGCGGCCGCGCGGCCCGCGGCGCGAGGAGCGACGCGACCGGGAAGTTCTCCCCGCCCGCGCGCGCGTCGATCCGCGCGAGCGCGAGCTCGGGGGCGTCCGCGAGGCCGCTCGGCATGCTGGAATTCTCCCATGCGGACGGTGGCCTTCGGCGCGACAGGGATCGAGCTGCCGGTCGTCGGGCTCGGGACGTGGCAGGTGTTCGACCTTCCGCCGGCCGGGGAGGAGGTCGCCGCGCGCGTCGTCGAGGTGGCGTTCGCCGAGGGGGTGCGCGCCGTCGACTCGTCGCCGATGTACGGCCGCGCCGAGGCGGTGCTCGGGCGCGCGCTCGGGACACGGCGGGCGGACGCGTTCGTCGCGACCAAGATCTGGACGTCGTCCCCCGACGAAGCTCGCCGCCAGCTCGACGGGCAGCTCGGCTTCTACGGCGGACGGGTCGAGCTGGAGCAGATCCACAACCTCGTCGCCTGGCGCGAGCACCTGCCGTGGCTCGAGGAGGAGCGCGTCGCCGGCCGCATCGGGCTCGTCGGCGCGACGCATTACTCGCCGTCGGCGTTCGGCGAGCTGGAGGAGGTCATGCGGACGGGACGAATCGACGCGATCCAGGTGCCGCTCAACCCGCACGAGCGCGAGTGCGAGCGGCGGATCCTCCCGCTCGCCGAGGAGCTCGGGCTCGGAGTCGTCGTCATGCGCCCGCTCGGCGAGGGCTCCCTCCTCCCCGGCCCGGACGCCCGCCTTCTCGAGCCGCTCGGCGGGCTCACATGGCCGCAGGCGCTGCTCGCGTGGGCGCTCTCCGACGGTCGCGTCCACGTCGTCATCCCGGCGACGTCGAATCCCGCCCACGCGCGCGAGAACGCAGCCGCGGCCGACCACGCGCCGCTCGACGAGGACGAGCGCCGGCTCGTCGAGCGCCTGGTCCTCCCTTCGTAACACTGTGTTACTTGGGAAGGGACCCGCGGTCACGACCGGGCCCGCCGTCCTCGCCGAGCTCCGGGACGGGCCCGGGCCGCGGCCGCTCGCCGTTCACGAGGAACGGGACGCCGATCGTCGGGATCGGGCCCACCGGCGAGTCGACCGTGGCGACGAGCCCTGCGTGCTCGAGCTGCGGGTGCTTCATCACGTCGCCGACGTCGCGGACGAGGCCGCACGGGATCCCGGCCGCGTTCAGGCGCTCGACCCATTCGGGGGCGGGGCGGGCGGCGAGCGCCTCCTCGAGCGCCGGCTCGAGCTCGGCGCGGGCGGCGACGCGGCCCTCGTTCGTCGCGAGCCGCTCGTCCGCGAGGAGCGCCGGCCGCTCGAGGACGTCGCGGCAGAGCGTCTGCCAGTGGTCGGCCGAGAGCACGGCCATGGACACGAGCCGTCCGTCGCCGGCCCGGTACGGCCCGTAGGGGCAGAAGAGCGGATGGTGCATCCCCGTGCGCGGCGGCAGCTCCCCCCGGTGCCACCAGAGATGAGGGAAGTAGCCGAGCCAGTCGAGCATCACGTCGAAGAGCGAGACCGAGACGCGTGCCCCCTCGCCGGAGATCCCCCGCCGGACGAGCGCCGCGAGCGTCGCGACCGCCGCGTACGACCCCGCGCCCACGTCGCAAGCGGACACGCCCACGCGCGCCGGGGCGTCGGGCAGCCCGGTGATGGACACGAGCCCGGTCTCGCCCTGCATGACGAGGTCGTACGCGTTCCGCCGCGCGTACGGCCCGTCCGGCCCGTACCCCGTGATCTCGACGTAGACGACGTCGGGCCGCAGCGCCCGCACCTCGTCGTACCCGAGCCCGACCCGCTCCGCCCAGCCGGGCGTGAAGTTCTGCAGGAAGACGTCCGCGCCCGCGACGAGCTCCTCGAGCTGCGCGCGCCGCTCCGGGTCGCGGACGTCGAGCTCGACGCTCCGCTTGCCGCGGTTCACCCAGACGAACCCGCTCGAGATGCCGTTCGCGATCGTGTCCCACCCGCGCGTCACGTCGCCGCGCCCGGGCGCCTCGATCTTCGTCACGTCCGCGCCGAGATCGGCGAGGAGCCGCGTGCAGAGCGGGCCCGCGAGCCCGACCTCGCACGCGACGACGCGGAGACCGTCGAGCAGCACGCGCGCAGCCTATTCCGCGCGCGAGAATGCGCGCATGCCGCTGACCGACAAGGCGCGGCGGCTCGTGGACGAGCCGAACATCGCCTTCCTCGCCACGCTCGACGAGAGCGGCGCCCCGCACGTCTCGCCGGTCTGGATCGACCGCGACGGCGACACGCTCCGCGTGAACACGGTCGTCGGCCACCTGAAGGACCGCAACATGCGCCGCGACCCGCGCGTCGCCCTCGCGCTCACGGACCGCGAGGACGTGTTCCAGCGCGTCTCGGTCCGCGCGCGCGTCGCAGGAACGGTCGAGGGCGAGGAGGCCGACCGCCACCTCGACGGGCTCGCGCGGAAGTACGTCGGCACCGAGACCTACACGGACCCGAGGCCCGGCGAGCGGCGCGTCCTCTACCGGCTCGAGCCCGTGCGGACGGCCGACCGGTGACCGTGGGCGGGATCCACTATCTCGGGCGCGACGAGGTCGCGCAGCTCCTTCCGCCGATCCCGGAGCAGCTCGACCTCGTCGAGGACGTCTATCGCGCGCTCGCGGCCGGGCGGGTCGAGCTCCCGCCGAAGCCGGGCGTCCACCCGCGGCCGGACTCGTTCGTCCACGCGATGCCGGCCTACCTCCGGGACGAGGACGTGGTCGCGCTCAAGTGGGTGGCCGGCTACCCGGCGAACAAGGCGCGAGGGCTCCCGTACATCTCCGGGCTCGTCGTTCTGAACGACGCGGAGACGGGCCTGCCGACGGCGATCCTCGACGGCGCGGAGATAACGGCCGCCCGCACGGCCGCGGCGAGCGGCGTCTGCGTGCGGGCGTTCGCGCCGGCGGGCTGGCGGGAGGCGGCGATCCTCGGAGCGGGCGAGCAGGGCGTCTTCCACGCGCGGCTCCTCCGCGAGCTCAACCCCGACGTGCGGATCCGCGCCTACGATCCGAACCCGGAGCGGGTGGAGCGGCTCGGGCCCGGCGTCGAGCGCGCGGCGGGCGAGCTCGAGGCGGTCGCCGGCGCCGAGGTGGTCGTCACCGCGGCGCCGATCGTCACCGAGCCGGACCCGCCGCTCGGGCCGGACGCGCTCGGCGAGCGCTGGCTCCTTCTGCCGATCGACTTCGACGCGCTCGTCCGGCGGGAGCTCGTGGAAGCGGCCGGCCTCCTCGCCGTCGACGACGTCGGCCAGTTCGAGTACTACCGGGAGCAGGGCCACTTCCGCGGCTGGCCGGTTCCGCATGCGAGCGTCGGCGAGTCGCTCGGTCGCCCGCGGGCGGAGGTCACCGAGCGCGTCGCCTGCGTGAACCTCGGGATCGGCGCGCTCGACGCCGCCTTCGCCGCACGCGTCGTCGCCGCGGCGCGCGCACGGGGCGTCGGCACCGAGCTTCCGCGCTGACGGGCACACTCCACGCGTGCGGGAGCTGTGGATGAGGACGCTCGAGGAGGCGCTCGCCGAGGACCCCGAGGCGGACGGGCTCGCGAGCGCGCTCGTCGTCCTCGCGTCGGTCGCCGGCCGGGAGATCCCGCTCGACGCCGACGCCCGCCACGGCGCGACGCGCCGCGCGCTCCTGCTCCTCGCCGCGGGCGGCGACCCGGCGCGCGGGCTTGACCTGAACGGCCGCGCCGTGGCGGCGCTCGCGGACGACCTCCGCGACGTCGACCGCCAGCGCGCGCTCGAGGACGGCCTCCGCGACCTGCGCCAGGACGCGACCGGCCTCCCCCACGTGAGCGAGGCCGTGCGCGCGCTCCTCGCGGCGCCGGACATCGCCTGGCGCGCCTATGCGGCGTCGCTCCTCGTGGAGGACCTCGAAGGCGACGACGAATAACGCGCGGTGGACATCGGGTTCCCGGAGGCGCTCCTCGTCGTCGGCTTCCTGCTCGTAGCGGGCGCGGGGCTCTCCGGCTGGCTCCACGGAACCGTCCTGTCGATCTCCGTGCTCTCGGTCACGGTGGGGATCGCGCTCGCGCTCGCCGGGGTGATAGAGGCCGACCCGAGCGCGACGATCGTCCTCTTCGCCGTCGAGCTGGCGCTCGTCCTGACGCTCTTCTCCGACGGGCTCTTCGTCGAGAGCGAGCTCCTGCGCCGCTACTGGGGGCCGCCCGCGCTCGCGCTCGTCGTCGCGATGCCGATCACGCTCGTCCTCCTCGCGCTCGCGGCGAAGGCGCTCTTCCCGCAGCTCTCGTGGATGGAGGCATTCCTCCTCGGCGCCGTCCTCTCGCCGACGGATCCCGTCGTCACCTCCGCGGTCGTGACCTCGGCCCGGATCCCCGCCCGCGTCCGCCACACCCTCAACCTCGAGTCGGGGTTGAACGACGGGCTCGCGCTCCCGTTCGTCCTGTTCTTCCTCGCGGCCGCAGTGCCCGGAGGGCGCGAGCCGGCGCTCGAGGCGCTCGTCCTCGCCGGCGAGGCGCTCGCGGGCGGCGCGATCGGCGTCGCGCTCGCCCTCACGGCCGGCCGCCTCCTCCCCACGCTTCCGGGCGGCGGGATGACGCACAAGTACGAGGGGTCGTACGCGCTCGGCGTCGGGTTCCTCGCGTTCGGGCTCGCGGAGGCCACCTGGGGTAACGGCCTCATCGCGGCGTTCGTCGCCGGGATCGTGCTCGCGTTCACACGCCACGAGATCCCGGTTACGTTCCTCGAGTTCAACGAGAGCGTGAGCGCCATGTTCCAGATCGTCACGTTCTTCCTCTTCGGCGCGCTCGTCGTCGCGACCGGCTGGGACGGGAGCACGCCCGCGCTCGTCGCGTTCATCGCGTTCGCGCTCCTCGTCGCGCGCCCGCTCGCCGTGCTCGTCTCGTTCGTCGGCGTCCGGATGCCGGGGCCGGAGAAGATCTTCGTCGCGTGGTTCGGCCCGAAGGGCGTCGCGTCGATGCTCTTCGCCCTCCTCGTGCTCGCCTCGAGCGACCCGAACCGGACGATCGTCTTCGACGTCGCGTCCTTCGTGATCCTCGCGTCGATCTTCGCGCACGGCCTGACCGACACCGTCGGGGCCCGCTGGATCGAGCGGCGACTAGCGCCGTCCGACACGTAGGCAGCCGCTCGGCGACCCCGTTTAGAGTCGCCGGGTGGACGTCGTCGTCGCCGTCATCTTCCTCGTCGCGCTCGCCGTCATCGCGCTCGAGTGGGTGCACCGGACGAAGGTGGCGCTCGCCGGCGCGGGGCTCGTGGTCATCCTCGGGATCCTCGAGCTCGAGGAGGCGATCGAGGCGGTCGACTGGGCGACGATCGGCCTGCTCGCCGGGATGATGATCATCGTCGGCGTCACCGAGAAGACGGGGATCTTCACGTACCTCGCGCTCCGGGCGGCGCAGCTCTCGCACGGAAAGCCGCTGCGCCTCGTGCTCCTCCTCGGCGGCGTGACCGGCGTGATGTCGGCGTTTCTCGACAACCTGACGGCGATCCTGCTGGTCGTCCCGATCACGCTGCTCCTCGCGGACGTCCTGCGGATCACGCCCATCCCGCTCGTCCTGGTGGAGATCTTCGCGTCGAACATCGGCGGGACGGCGACGCTGATCGGCGACCCACCGAACATCATGATCGGAACTGCCGTCGAGGAGCTCTCGTTCCTCGACTTCGTCGTAAACCTGGCGCCGGTCGCGTTCTTCACGCTCGCGGTCGTCTCAGTGCTCCTCTACTTCCTCTTCCGGGACAGCCTGCGCGTCGCGCCGGACCGGGTCGCCGAGCTGCAGCGACTCGATCCGACGCGGGACGTCCGCGAGGCGAAGAACGTCAAGCGCTCGATCGCCGTGCTCCTCGGGACGATCATCGCGTTCTTCCTCCACGCGCCCCTCCATATCGAGCCCGCGGTGGTCGCGCTCGGCGGGGCGACCGTCCTCCTGCTCGTCGCCGTCGACGACGTCGAGGAGGCGCTCGAACGCGTCGAGTGGGCGACGCTCTTCTTCTTCCTCGGCCTCTTCGTCATGGTCGGCGGGCTCGAGAGCCAGGGGATCATCGAGGAGGTCGCGAACCTGCTCGGCGACCTCACGGACGGCAACCGAACGGCCGAGGCGATGGCGGTCATGTGGGGCGGCGCGGCCGGCTCGGCGCTCGTCGACAACATCCCGTTCACGGCCGCGATGATTCCCGTCGTCGATCAGCTCCAGGGCGCCGACCCGGTCGACGACGCGCTCTGGTGGTCGCTCGCCCTCGGCGCGTGCTTCGGCGGGAACGCGACGATGATCGCCGCGGCCGCGAACGTCGCCGCTACGGGCGTCCTCGACCGGACCGGCCACAAGGTCTCGTTCGTACGCTTCCTTCTGTACGGCGTACCCGTCACACTCCTCTCGCTCGTGATCGCGACCGTCTACATCGTCGTCTTCCAGCTGTGAAGAGCATCCTCGAGGACATGGCGCTCGTCGACGCGGCCGTCGGGAAGGACGCGACGTACGAGGACGCGGCGCGCGTGCTCGCCGCGAGCGAGGCGCCGACGGTCGCCGTGCTCGACGACGACCGGAAGGTCGTCGGGCTCTTCGGGATCGAGCAGGCACTCCGCGGCTGCATGCCGAGCTACCTGCTCGAGATGCGCCACACGGCCTTCGCGGAAGACGACCTCGCCGTGCTCGCCGACCGCGCGCGCGAGGTCCTCGACGACCCGATTCTCGAGCACGCCGTGGATCCCGTGACGGTCGACCTCCGCACGAGCGCGTTCCACGTCGCCGAGGTGTTCCTCCACGAGGGTATGGCCGGGATCGCGGTCGTCGACGAGGCGCGCTACGCGGGGATCCTCGGCCGGGCGGCGTTCGCCCGCGCGATGCTGCGTCGGGCGCTCGCGGACGCCGGCTCTTGACCGCCGTCCGCACGCCTTCTTAGGATCGCGCCTTCCTGCACAAAGGACGGGGGAGTAGGAGGTGGGCTGTGGCGGAGCAGCGTAAGGTCGGCGGCGTCACCTACCGCGAGGCCGGGGAGGGTTACTTCGAGAAGAGGACCCTCCGCCGCCACGCAGGAGTGTGGTCGCTCTGGGCGCTCGGGGTGGCGGCGGTCATCTCCGGCGACTTCTTCGGGTGGAACTTCGGGCTCGCGTACGGGTTCGGCGGGCTCCTGATCGCGACGATCTTCGTCACGATCATGTACTTCGGCCTGTGCTTCTCGATCGCGGAGATGTCGCCGGCTCTCCCCCACACCGGCGGCGCGTACTCGTTCGCGCGCTCGGCGATGGGCCCCTGGGGCGGCTTCACGACGGGCGTCGCGGAGACGATCGAGTACGTCATCACCCCGGCGGTGATCGTCGTCGGGATCGGGAGCTACATGAGCTCGATCTCGGACGACCTGTTCGGGTTCACGATGGCCGACCCGATCTGGTGGGCGATCTTCTACGCGATCTTCGTCGGCCTGAACTACATCGGCGTCGAGGCGAGCTTCCGGTTCACCGTCTTCATCTGCCTCCTCTCGCTCGCCGTCCTGCTCGTGTTCTTCGCCGGCGCGCTGACGGAGCTCGACTTCCAGCGGTTCGCGATCGACGCCGGCGGCGGCTGGCTGCCGGAGGGGATCCCGGGGATCTTCTACGCGCTGCCGTTCGCGATCTGGTTCTACCTCGCGATCGAGGAGCTGCCGCTGGCGGCGGAGGAGTCGGCCGACCCGGAGCGGGACATCCCGCGCGGGACGATCTGGGGCCTCGTGACGCTCGTCGTGACCGGCTTCCTCGTCCTCTTCCTGAACAGCGGCATCTCGCCCGGCTCGGGCGAGCTCGCGGAATCCGGAGAGCCGCTCCTGGAGGGCCTGCGGACGATCTTCGGCGATGGCACCTCCGCGTCGCTCCTCGGCCTGATCGCGGTCGCCGGCCTCGTCGCCAGCTTCCACACGATCATCTTCGCGTACGGACGGAACATCTTCTCGCTCTCGCGCGCCGGCTACTACCCGCACCCGTTCTCGGTCACGCACGGCACGCGGCAGACGCCGCACGTCGCGCTCATCATCGGCGCGATCATCGGGTGGCTCGCGGCGCTCATCATCGACCAGGCCGGCGCCGGCTCGACGGTCGGCGGCTCGCTCCTCAACATGGCCGTGTTCGGCGCGGTCATCTCGTACTTCATGCAGGCGCTCTCGTTCGTGCTCCTCAGGAGGAGGCTGCCGCACATCCAGCGGCCCTACCGGAGCCCGGTCGGCGAGTGGGGAGCGCTCATCGCGGCGGCGATCGCGCTCATCACGCTGATCGCGATCTTCTGGAACTCCGACTACCGGCCCGGCGTGTACGGCGTGGCGATCTTCTACCTCGTCGCCGTGCTCTACTTCGCGCTGATCGGCCGGCACCGGCTCGTGTTCTCGCCGGAGGAGGAGTTCGCGATGTCGCACGGCGAGCGGGCCGGCGCGCACATGGAGGCGACGGCGACGCATCTCGGCGGCGGCCTCGAGGCGCAGATGGACGAGGCGCCCCCGCCCGGTCAGGAAGACGAGCCGAGGACGTAGACTCGGCGCACGATTCGGCGGGGAGGGCCGGCGACGCGCCGGCCCTCCCCGCTCCGGAGACCCGAATGCTGACGCTGGACGAGCTGCGGAACGAGGTGGAACGCGGCGCGATCGACACGATCGTCGTCGCGTTCACGGACATGCAGGGGCGCCTGCTCGGCAAGCGCGTGCACGGGGAGTACTTCCTCTCCGCCGGCGTGGCCGAGGCCGGGGTCGAGGCGTGTGACTACCTGCTCGCACTGGACATGGAGATGGACCCGGTTCCTGGCTACGCGCTCGCGAACTGGGAGCTCGGGTACGGCGATTTCGTCCTACGGCCCGACCTCGGGACGCTGCGCCGGATCCCCTGGCTCGAGGCGACGGCGCTCCTCCTCTGCGACATCGTCGCGCACGACGGCTCGGACGTCGCGCCCTCGCCGCGGCAGGTGCTGAAACGCCAGGTAGAGCGGGCTCGCGCGCTCGGCTACGAGCCGATGTTCGGGAGCGAGCTCGAGTTCTACCTCTTCAAGGAGACGTACGCCGAGGCGCACGAGAAGGGCTACCAGGAGCTGACGCCGTCCGTGCCCTACATCCTCGACTACCACATTCTCGCGTCGACCTTCGACGAGCCGTTCATCCGGCAGGTGCGGAACGGAATGCACGCCGCGGGGATCCCGGTCGAGTACTCGAAGGGCGAGGCGTGGCCGGGCCAGCACGAGATCAACTTCCGCTACGCCGACGCGGTCACGATGGCGGACAACCACACGATCTACAAGAACGGCGCGAAGGAGATCGCGTACCTGAACGGGCTCTCGCTCACGTTCATGGCGAAGCCCCACGAGGAGTGGATCGGGAACTCGTGCCACGTCCACTCGTCGCTCTGGCGCGACGGCGAAGCGGCGTTCGCGGGCGAGTCGGAAGTCTTCCGGCAGTACCTCGCGGGCCAGATCGCGGTGCTCTCGGAGCTCGCGGTGCTCGTCGCGCCGACGGTCAACTCGTACAAGCGGTTCGCGGCCGGCTCGTGGGCGCCGACGACGCTCGCGTGGGGGCACGACAACCGGACGTGCGGGTTCCGGATCGTCGGGCACGGCGCCGGGTTGCGGACGGAGACGCGCATCCCCGGCGCCGACGCGAACCCGTACCTCTGCTTCGCCGCGCTCCTCGCGGCCGGGCTGCACGGGATCGAGAACGGGCTCGAGCTGCCGCCGCCGCTCGAAGGGAACGCGTACGAGTCGGACGCCGCGCGCTTCCCCGGCACGCTTCGTGACGCGATCGAGGCGCTCGAGAAAGGCTCGGTCGCGCGCGCCGCGCTCGGCGACGACGTCGTCGACCACTACCTCACGTATGCGCGCACGGAGCAGCGGCTCTTCGACGGGGTCGTGACGGAGTACGAGCGCCGGCGGATGTTCGAGCGCGGCTAGCGCGGAATCGCCAAGGATCCGTCACGAAGTCGGCACATTCCGTCACAGACACGCGCGTATTTCCGCATTAGGGTTTAAACCAAGGGGTGGGGGCGAACCTCCCGTTACACGCGCGCGCGGAAAAGTAGAGTCCGGGCGATGACCGCGAACGACACGCCGATCGTCGGGATCACGAGCTACGCGGAGAACGCGGCCTGGGGCGCGTGGAACGTGCCGACCGCGCTCGTGCCGCTCACGTACGTCCGCGCGGTCGAGACCGCCGGCGGTCGAGCGCTGCTCGTGCCGCCCTCCGAGCGCGCGGTCGAGCAGACGCTCGACGCCCTCGACGGGCTCGTCTTCTCCGGCGGCGCCGACCTCGACCCGGCCGGCTACGACGCCGACCCGCACCCCGAGACGAACGGGATCCGCCCCGAGCGCGACCGCGCCGAGCTCACGCTCATGGGCGCGGCGCTCGAGCGGGACATGCCGATCCTGGCCGTCTGCCGCGGGATGGAGATCATGAACGTCCTGCGCGGCGGCGACCTCGTCCAGCACCTGCCCGAGGTGGTCGGGGACGAGAAGCACAAGCACACGCCGGGCGTCTTCGCCGACCACGACGTGTCGGTCGCGGACGACAGCCGCCTCGCGCGCATCCTCGGCGACCGCGCCCCGGTCAAGTCGCACCATCACCAGGGCGTCGGCCGCGTCGGCGACGGGCTCGTGGAGACCGCCTGGGCGGAGGACGGCACAATCGAGGGCCTCGAGGATCCGGAGCGGAGCTTCGCGCTCGGCGTCCTCTGGCACCCGGAGGAGGACGAGGACGCGGCGCTCTTCCGCGCGCTCGTCGAGGAGGCCGCCGCCTACCGGGCGCGGCGCACGCGCGAGGGAGCCGCCGCGCCGTGAACGTCGTCCTGAATCCCGCGACCGAGGAGCCGATCGCCGAGCTCCCGCACGCGACGGCCGAGGACGCAGACCGCGCTGTCGCGGCCGCGAAGCGGGCGTTCCCGGCCTGGCGCGCCGTCGCGCCCGGGGACCGAGCCCGCCTGCTCCGTCGCCTCGCGGGCCTCGTCGAGGAGCACGGGGAGGAGCTCGCCGAGCTCGAGTCCCGCAACGTCGGCAAGCCGATCGCCGACGCGCGCGGCGAGGTCGGGATGGTCGCCGACGTCTTCCACTTCTACGCCGGTTCCGTCGACAAGCACCACGGCGAGACCATTCCGGTCGCGGGCGGCGTCGACCTCACGTTCCGGGAGCCGCTCGGCGTCGTCGGCCTCGTCACGCCGTGGAACTTCCCGCTGAACATCGCGTCGTGGAAGCTCGGGCCCGCGCTCGCCTGCGGGAACACCGTCGTCCTCAAGCCGGCCGAGCTGACCCCGCTCACGTCGCTCCGCCT
>JAICNY010000196.1 GCA_025930955.1 Thermoleophilia bacterium | reverse complement strand
TGCGCCTCGCGGAACCGCTCCTCGGATACCCGCGCCGGGCGGACCCCGAAGCAGCGCTCGACCTCCTCCTCCCAGGTCGGCGCCTCGCCCGCGAGGCGGCCCGCGACCGTCCGGCACGCGGAGAGCTGCGCCGTGAGCCACCGCGCACGCTGCGGGTCGAGCCCGTCGGCGGCGACGCGCTCGAGGAGCCGGTCGGCGTTTTCGGCAAGGTGGGCCGGCTCGCTGGGCGGGCCCTGCTGCGCCTCCTCGCGGAGCTCCTCCGGCCCGAAGTACGCGTCCGCGAAGCCGTCGACGTGCCGGTCGAGCGCGAGCCCGAGCCGGATGTAGTCGTGCGCGATGTCCTGCGGCGCGTTCACGGCCGCGAGTCTAGAGCGCGCACGAGGGCGCCGCACCGCGCGGGCGCGGCGCCCTCGTTGCAGGATCAGCCGTTGACGTAGTTACCCGTCGCAGCGCACGGGTCCTGGGCGGAGCCCATGACCGCGATGTCGCCGTCGGCGCCCGGGACGCCTAGATGCACGAGCACGTGGAGCGGATGGCGCCGGTTCATCGGCAGGTTCTCGAGCCCGCCGGCATCGTCCGCGTCCGCGTTCGGATTGTTCGCGAAGAGCACGTCCGGAAGGACGACGTACTTCTCGTTCCCCTGGGCCGCGAGGATCGCGCAGTTCCCGTTCGGCAGGATCAGCACGTGCGTGTGATCCGCCCGGGCGACGCTCGCCCCCGCGAGCGCGAGGAGAACCGCTAGCGCGGCAACAAGAACTCCCCTCATTCCTCTCCTCCTTCCTGGTAAGGACCTGACCCGCGCCATGATCTCCGAGGTCGCGCAGGTTGTCCAACGGAGGGCTATCGCCGCGCCGCGTAGCGCAGAAACACGAAGCCGCCGGCGAAGCGACGTTCCTCGAGGAGCTCGAGGCCGAGCCGGACCCCGTCCGGGAGCGCGGGCAGCCCACCGCCGACGACGACCGGGACGACGTAGAGCTGGAGCTCGTCCACGAGCCCGGCCCGGAAAGCCTCGGCGGCGAGGGTCGGGCCGGCGACCGCGAGATCCGCCGGCGCCTCCTCCTTGAGCCGCGCGACGGCGCCCGCGTCGAACGTCCGCTCGAGCCGCGTCCGCTCGGTCGCGACCGAGTCGAGCGTGGTCGAGTACACGACCTTGTCGGCCGCGCGCCAGAGCTCCGCGTACTCGGCCATGACGGGCGAGGCCTCCGCGAGCGCGGGCTCGGTCTCCCACACGGCCATCGTCTCGTACATGCCGCGGCCGTAGAGGTGCGTGCCGACGGCCCGCTCCCGCTCGTTCACGAACGCGTGCACCTCCTCGGGCGGCTCGGCCCAGGCGAAGGACCCGTCGGCGTCGCGTACGTAGCCGTCGAGCGACGCGATCGCGGCGTACACGAGCCTGCCCACGGTTCGCCCAGTGTGGCAGAGGCGAACCTCAGATCGTCCCGGTCACGAAGTCCTCGAGGTAGGCGTCGAGGTCGGGCCGCTCCGGCGCGAGGACGTGCGCGATCCACGCGCAGCGCTCGTGCGCGACGACCGCGAGGTCCCAGACGCACGCGATCGGGTCGCCGTCGACGGCGGCGCGGAGCTCGGCGGGCACGTCGGACGAGGAGAAGAGCACGTGGTGGTGGAGCTCGTTCTCCTGCCCCCACCAGTCGACGAAGACGAAGTTGCCGCCGCGCCCGTCGTGGACGCCGACGAACCCGACGCCGTACCGGGAGCGCGTGACCGGCGGCGCGGGCAGGCGGGCGTCGGCCGCGGCGAGCGCGGCCGCGACGAGCTCGCGGCGCGGCTCCTCGCGGCCGTGCGCGATCCCGTACACCTTGAGCCGCCAGCCGGCCCGCTCTTCGATCCCGAGCCGGGCCACGGGGCGCGGCGCGTAGCGCTCTGTCAGCCGGATCTCCACCTAGTACCAGTCGCTTCGCGTCAGCGGCAACCCCGCGTCGCCGTCCGCCGGCTTGGCGAGGAGCGCCTGGAAGACGCTCAGCCGGCCCGCCGCGAACGCGTGCGCGGAGCCGGCCATGTAGAGCCGCCAGACCCGGTACGCGAGCTCGTCCTCCGCCGCGACGGCGGCCTCGCGGTTCGCCTCGAGCCGTGCGACCCAGTGCCGCAGCGTGAGCGCGTAGTGCTCACGGAGACTCTCCACGTCGCGGAGCTCGAACCCGGCCTCCTCCGCGGCCCCGAGCGTGACGTGGGCCGGCACGAGCTCCCCGTCCGGAAAGACGTAGCGCCGCACGAAGTCCGACGTGCCGACCGCCGGCCCGACGCGCGCGATGCCGTGGTTCAGGAAGACGCCGCGCGGGCGGAGCAGCCCGTGTGCGATCCGGAAGTACTCCGGCAGGAGCGCCTCGCCGACGTGCTCGAACATGCCGACGCTCACGACCTTGTCGAACGTCTCGCGTCCGTCGAGCTCACGGTAGTCGCGGACCTCGATCCGGCAGCGCTCCTCGAGCCCCGCGGCGGCGACCCGCTCGCGCGCGACCTCGGCCTGCGGCTCGCTCAGCGTGATCCCGAGCACGTCGGCGCCGTAGCCCTCCGCCGCGTGCAGCGCGAGCGCGCCGAACCCACAGCCGATGTCGAGCAGGCGCTCGCCGGGACGCAGACGGAGCTTCCGGCAGAGAAGGTCGAGCTTGCGCTCCTGCGCCGTGTCGAGGTCGTCTCCGGCGTCCTCGAAGTACGCGCAGGAGTAGACGAGGCGGCGGTCGAGAAACGCGGCGAAGAACTCCGGGGAGCGGTCGTAGTGGTACGTGACGGCCTCGCGGTCGCGCTCGGGCGAGTGGAGCGGGCCGTGCGGATCCGCAGCCGCGGCCGCGCGCTCCCGTTGCGGGACCGGGAGCGCGAGGAGCCGGGTCGCGAGCCGGGCACGCTCGAGGACACCCCGCTCGCGGGCGAACAGCCGGTCGGCGAGCCCGAAGACGCCCTGGAGGTCGCCCTCGACGTCGAAGTCGCCGTGGACGAACGCCTCGCCGAGCGTGAGCTCGGTCGGCGGCACGAGCATCGCCTTGAGCGCGCCCGGGTGCGCGAGCACGATCGTGAACCGCGCCGCCCGGCCGGGATCGGGCTCGAGCGCGGAGCCGTCCCAGAGCCGCACGGAGAAGTCGCGCGCCTCGTCGTCCGGGAGCAGGTCTTCGAGCAGGTCGCGCGTGTGCGCCGCGGCCGCTGCCTCGTCCATGCGGTCATGGTGGCATGCGCGGGCGCGTTACGCGACCGCCGCGAAGTCCTCGCCGTCGCGACGGCCCTCCGCGTACGCGAGCTCGCGAACCCGCGCGCGGCCCTCGGGCCCGGCGACCGCGCCGAGCGCGACGGCGGCACGGAAGCGGCCCGACTCCTCCGGCCGCACGACCGGGACGCCGTAGATCCGCTTGCCGTGCTTGCGCGGGTCGACGTCGACGAACGCCTCGACTGGGACGCCGGCGGCGAGGAGCTCGCGGGCGAAGCCCTTCCCGACAGGCCCCGAGCCCCAGACGACCGCAGGACGGCCCTTGCCGAGGAGCGTCCGGCGCAGGTGGTGCACCTTGCAGCGCCTGAACGCGTCCTCGCCGTAGCGCGGGTCGACGCGCGACTGCCGCTCGGGCCGGTCGCGCCAGCGCAGCACGACGGGCTCGACGTTCCTGAAGCGCGCGCCCGCGGCCCAGAGGCGCAGGACGAGGTCGTAGTCCTCGGGCCAGCCCATCTCGCGGTAGCCGCCCGCGCGCGCGAGCGCCTCGCGGCGGACGACGAGCGCCGGGTGCGGGAGCGGGCACTCGACGAAGACGTCCCGGGCCGCGGCCTCCTCGGTCACGAGCGCGTTCAGCCAGGCGGCGTACCGCGCCAGTCCGTCGGTCACCCGGCCGTCCGCGACGACCTCGACCGCTCCGCCGACGGCGTCAAGGCCCTCGCGCTCGAGCGCCTCGACCTGGAGGAGGAGCCGGTCGGGGAGCGACACGTCGTCCGCGTCCATCCGGGCGAGCAGCCGTCCGCGCGCCTCGCTCCGCGCCCGCTCGAGCGCTGCGACGATCCCGGCCGGCGTCTGCCGGACAAGCCGGAAGCGCGGGTCTCGCGCGGCGTACGCGGACGCGAGCTCCGGCGACGAGTCGCGCGAGCCGTCGTCCACGACGACGACCTCGAGGTCGGCGAGCGTCT